>CAZFER010000004.1:0-81507 GCA_964517495.1 uncultured bacterium
GATGATGGAAAAGGGATGCCGGATCACTCTGATCCTGAAAAAAGTAAAAGTATGGGATGGGATATCATGACATACCAGGCCAAACGAATCAACGCCGAAATAAGTTGGGTACCCCCTTCAACAGGGGGTACCCAAGTCATATGTCGTATTAATTAATTGTTTTACATTATTGACTATTACTTGGAATCAGCCTTCAGGTCTTCACGAAATTGTTGAGCGATGCTCTCCCATTGTTTCGACAGTGCTTTCACTTTTTCAGGATGATCTTCAGCCAGGTCAGTTGTTTCGCTGCGATCTGTTTTTAAATTGTACAACTCCCATTCACTGCCTGTGCCTTTTCGGGCGGATATTTTCCAATCACCCTTGCGTAACGCTCGGTTTCCCTTGTGATTCCACCATAAAACCCTATCGCCGTTGGCGCCATCCTGGTGGAAAACTTCAAGCATACTTTGCCCCGGGCGTTCAGGTCCTTCATTCGTTATTTGCTCTTTGTCAGCAGCAATCTCCAGGACGGTGGGAACAAAATCAATGAAGTGGGTTGGTGTATGCCGCAATTCATTTTGGTCAGAAATCATCTCGGGCCAATGAACAACGCATGGGGAGGAAGTTCCACCTTCATGCGTCCAATGTTTATGCAATCTGAAGGGGGCATTCGCTGCAGTGGACCAACCCGGCCCGAGGCAGAGGTAACTTTTTGCCGACCCCATCGGGGCCTCTGGATCATGCCCTTCACCACGAATAATTTGCTCAGCACTTGCACCATTATCACTGGCAAACAGAATCAATGTATTTTCAAATTCACCCATTTCCTTGAGTTGCTTGATCACGCGGCCGATTTCCAAATCCATACGGGTAATCATAGCTGCATGAATGGCCATTTTTGTGGCTTGGAATTCTTTCTCCTCTTCTGAAAGTGTATCCCACGCCACCGCATGCGCCACTTCACCTTCCCCGATTCGTTCCTCGAGTTGATCTGGTTTCAGATTCCAATTGGGGACGATTTCCTCTTCACGCTCAGAAAGGGGCGCTTGAATCAAACCCATCTCTTTCATTCTTTCCCATCGCCGTTTTCTCATTACATCCCAGCCTTCACGATACGTTTCCCGATATTTATCAATATCTTTCTTTAACGCATGCAAGGGAAAATGGGGAGAATAAAACGCAACATATTGAAAGAAGGGTTGATCCTTGTTTTCCAGTTCGTGCATTTTAAGGCAACTTATGGCATGATCAGCAATAGCAACCGTTGAGTAATACGTTTCACCCGGTTCGATAGGGGCTTCAAATTTCCCCTCTTTCCAATGTTTTGAATCGAAAAACCGATCCCAATCGCAACCACTTCGTTCACCACCCCACGATCGGTCAAAACCTCCCTCTTCAGGAGTGCCATCAATATGCCATTTCCCCGAATGATATGATTTGTAACCATACGGTTTCAACATGTCCGGCAATAGAGGTGCCCATGATGGGCGCCGTCCCATTTTTATACCCGGCATATCATCACGTCGAATGTTTTGAGCATAATAGCCGGTTAAAATACAAGCCCTGGAAGGCCAACAACGGCCGGTTGAGTAATGTTGAGTAAAACGAATGCCATTTTTTGCTAATGATGATAAATTGGGCGTTCGTATTTCACCTCCATAGCATTCGCTATCTGAATACCCCATATCATCCGCCATAATCAAAAGGATGTTTGGTTTTCGAGTTTGATTGGCCCCTTCGCTAAGGGAGGTTAAACCTGATACACCAGCTAATCCCAAAGCACCCGTGGCCGTTCTTAAAAAATCACGCCGTGTCTTAAACATTGGTTATGTTCTCCTCTTAAAAATTTTATCCTTGTTTTTTGTGATTAATTTTTTTGACCACATCTTTATAGCATACTCATATTGCGGTTTTAAAGTGTAAATCCACGTTGAAATCTGGATAATTTTTGTATAAGCACGGGTGATAGTGAGCTAATCCCCCAAATTCACCATTTAATTGGTATTACCATAACCATTTTCTTATAGGTTCTATACACTCCTTAAACATTCCGTCTATAATTAACAAGATGAGAGTTATGTTCTTTTATTTCATCCGTTTTGTCAGGTTGGATCGAGGGATTAATAAAGCCTTTTAGCATATTAACTCAAAACGATTTGAAATTCATAATTACGGATAGATATTGAAATCGAATTGGAGCATTGCAAATGAAGCAAAATTCACCAACTATCCTTTATAACTTGTTTTTGCTCATGATTGGCCTGTTTTGGACTGGTTGTACCGATCAACTCAAAGATGGGGTTAGTATGTTAGATCCCAGAAACACAGATTATCTGAAAACTCCAAACATTATAAACACCTCACGCCAATTTGGGCATTTGGGCCAGTTTAGAACCATCGTTCCCGCAACAACAGATATTTTTCTGGCCAATGCGGAACCTGATGCTTATATCGAATATCCCATAGAGGGAGTAAGAGATACCGTCCCTGAAAATTCACCCATTCGCGTTCTCCAGAATGTTAAGATAGATAACACTATCACCCTTGATATTTATGCAAATGGAAAAACACGTCACATTCCCTTGCCATCCATCGAAAATCCACCCAATGGTGCTCCTAATCTTCGAATTGAAGCAGGGCCATCCCTTGAGTATGAATCAGTGGTCGGAAATATGGGAGCCCTCGTGGGAATGTTTGATAATCAAAATAAACCCTTTATCATTGGTGAAAACAAAATTGTTCAAGTCCCGCGCGGTGCTGAAAGCCTCTTCCTGGCTGTGTTAGACTACCCTGGTGCCTCATCAAATAATGAAGGTCAATATGTAGTCACCATAAATATCATTCGCCGCTAGGATGTGTGTCAGGGGGATTGAATCGATAGAGCGAAATTGAATCTTCCCGATGAACTGACTCAAGGTAATTATTAACAAAATACATCCATGACTGCTGTTGTTCCATTGAGCGCATATGAAAATCGTTTCGGTTCCATAAAATCCACTTGATATTATATTTTTTCAACTGTTGGGCTGTATCAATGGGGCTTTCCTGCAGCCATTCATCCATTTTTCTGATTTTCTTGCCAAAATGTGCACCACACACAATGTAATTTCGTCTCAAATAAAAGAGGTAACCCGAGTCATACCCATAAAGGCGCTCATTTTTGGGGATATTTTCATCCATCCAGTCCTTCATGTGGAACATGGATTCACTAAAAATATTGCGCTCCGCCAACCATTGCCGCCGGGCCGGTTCGCTTAGGTACACACCACCAAACCATTGGATATTGGGGCTTCGGAGGTAAAGGTAACGCTGCTGTATAAATGTGATGAATAAACTGATAAGTATAAATTGAGATAACAATCGCCCAAACGATACATATTGGCTTAGCCAATTCATGGTAAACGCAACTAAAATAACAATAACACTATAGTTCACTGCAAACAAACGCCCGATGTCCGAACCCCACAACATGGGGAATAATCCATATGCTATTACACCAGACCAATAGGGATATTTCCAACGTTTTTCTCTCGCCATCCCCAAAACCAGGATCGCGATTAATCCCAAAAAGAAGATCAAGTCGGCTTCATACAATAGTTTGGCGATGTTCCCTGCTACTTCACCAAAAAATTGAGATATATTCTCAGCTTTCATGATATTGAGCCCATGATTTTTCGCATTGGAAAGCATGGCGGGGACATAATGTTCTTTTGTATGAAACAAATTACCCATCATGGGGTATAAAGGATTTCCAGTCAAAAGCCATGATTTAATTGCCCAGGGTGAATACATAGCCAAGGCGATAGCTATATATAAACCTAGAAATTTGAGTTTCTTATCAAGTTCCCGCTTTCTCTCGCGTACAATGAAAAGCACTTGCATCAAACACAAAGGAATAAGTCCAAACAATATACCATTGAACTTGGTCCCCATGGCCATCCCACAAAAAAGAGCGGAAAACATATAAAATAAAAAACGACGGCTTTCGAGCGCTTGCCATAATAATACCACCGCCAAAAAAACATGAAAATAAACCGCCCGCTGGACATTCACCATCACCGGCACTCGAAAATGCAGGCAGCATAAAAATACAGCAATGGCAAACATTCCCCACTTATCTGCGCCATATCGCTTGACCACTGCGTATAACATGATGATGAATGGGATGAAATGTAGAAAAATGAATACTTTAGCGGTCGTATCGTTCCCCACGAGCAGTGAAAAAGTATAGTGAAGGTGAACATTCATGGGGTAATGAGATGGCATATTAAACGGTACTTCCTGGATAAAACCTCCGTTTTGAATATAAAACAACGGAGTAGCTAAATGATACCAAAGTGAATCCACCTCACGTTCTGGCACACAGGTCCCAAGTGCATAAAAAACCAGGATTACGAGCGATATTCCCGCAGCAAGGGGATAGCTTCGTAGCGGATGGATACTTCGCTTGATCATGGCTTTGATGTGCGCTAAAAAATGGGGAAGAAAACAAACAGTCGCCAACACAGCCAAGGGAATTAAAATCCAATACCGTATTCCCCCCACTAAACCTAGCAAAAACAGAGAGTAACTGATTGTAATCTCACCCAAACCAAACGCTATTGCAACCCGATAACCATAAGGAAGAGAAAAACGGAATTTTCGTTCAATGGCAAATCCCACCATCCAAACCAATAAAAACTGCCACACACCCAAAAAAACATTTATCATTGTAGAGGTTATACCCTATTGAAATATTATTGAAACTGACTAAATTCGTAGGATGGATCATGTTTTTCGACCCATCAATGCAATCTACGCAATCCATCCGGATTCAGACAAAAAACACCCCTAATCCAACCATCTTTACCTATCTTTGTAAAGCCACCATTCCCAAAAATTAACTCCAACCAAATCAACCATTAATGATCAAATGTTCACGATGGCACAAATTTTGCAGTATAACGTCTCATCATCTTCAAAATCCCAAGGAGGAATTATAAAAATGTTTAGCGAAATCGCTCTTACCAAAATCACCCAATTCGAAGAATCCACACTCGATAAATTGATGGATATCCTCGAACGTATGATCCATGAACTACTCAAAACCGAAGATTATCTTTCAGCCAAAGTCCAATCGTTGCACCGTCTATATCTATCCTATCTCAGCAAATTTTTGTACTTAAAGAAAAATCGCCTATCCCTTGCATTGAGTGAACTTGACGATATCGAAGACGTTACAACTCAAATATCATCTCCAATGAACGGCCATAATTCATCCAAAACCGCAAAATCCAAACGTAACAAAAATAAGAACGCCAAAAAAAATTCCCAAAAACTCGATCTCTCCTTCATCGAACCAAAAGAACAACCATCTGGATTACTATGCCCTCCCCCAATTGAACCTGATGTAAACAAAAACACATTAAAAAATCCTACACAATCGAAAGCGAGTATCCCTATGTTCTAACCAGATTCTCCTACAGCAAAAAAAATGTAATTAAATCAATAAAAGAAAACAATCTCATACCACCAAACATGAGATTGCACAGGAAACATCTGTCAACTGGCCGAAAATTGTCTTAATATAATGGAGCAGACGGAAGCATCCAGGAAGCATCGGCGTCCAGCCGGCTTTTAAATGAAAAGTAAATGGTTACCTGTTTGAAAACGGAAGCATCCGGGGAGCATCGGCTTCCAGCCGGTGCGTCATGAATTCATGTTTGTACATACGATTAACCCCCTCTGAATCTTCCCCAGGCTTGGGGGAGAAGTGGATGACAAATAACGAGAAGGGATTCCAGGAGGTTTTAGAATCACAAACCAGGTCTGGTAACCATTCCCCTCCCAAGCCTGGGAGGGGAATGGAACCTCAAATAGCTGATCTCTAAAAAATTTGAAATGAGCGAAGGTTTTTGCTAAACGATTCGTATAACTTATACAAAATTCTATTATGGAGAATGATATGAATTCAAAATGGATGGTGTGCATATCGTGGCTAGTTCTTACTTTGATTCTGACTTGTGTGTTTACTCCCCTTTCTACCAGTCAAACTGATCGGGACAGCCGCTCTTTTTATATGGGCTTCACCAATTTCCCCTCGGATATATCCATCGAAGCAGTGGTCGAAACCAACTCCTTCATTCAAAAACATGGCGACATCATCTCCCACCACATCGAACAGGGCATACCATGGCCCGAGGCACTCAATGATGAGCCATTTCATTCCAATGTGGTGAAAGATTGGGACGATCGAAAAAAACTATCGAAAAACAAAAAGGTCTTTTTATCCCTCAATCCCATCAACAACGGACGTGATGGGATTGCCCTGTATCGCGGCAAAGATGAAAACATGCCTCTGCCCAAAGCATTCACAGACCTTAAATTAAATGATCAAAAAATCAAAACAGCCTATTATAACTTCTGTCGACGGGCGGTGGATCATTTTCAACCCGATTACCTGGCCATAGGGATCGAAGTCAACGAGCTGATTCATAACCGGCGTGAAATGTGGGAACCATTTGTTGAACTTTACCACCACGTATATAAACGATTGAAGAAAAACCACCCTCAATTACCCATTTTTGCCACCTTCAGCCTGCATAATTTAACCAATCCCGGCTGGAACGACCGTGAATTCCAACAGCAGGAGATTAAAAAATTCATTCAATCATGCGACTTGGTTGGAATCAGCTATTATCCCTTTATGGCCAGCCAATCAGAAAAACCGGTTAAACAGTTTGAATGGCTTCGCCAATTTACCGATAAAACCATCGCCTTCACAGAAACCGGTTTCCTGGCCGAAACCTTAAAAATTCCCAGCTATAACCTGACCATCAAAGGCAACGAAGCAATGCAAAAAACCTATTTCAAAACTCTCTTCAAATATGCCCAACGTGATCATTATCTCTTTATTATCAATTTTCTTGCCAAAGACTACGATCGCTTATGGGACAAAATTAAGGATTTTGCTCCCGAAGCGTTTAAAGTCTGGAAAGATTGCGGCATGCTCGATGAACAAAGCAATCCCCGCCCCGTTCTAAAAGTTTGGGATCACTATTTAAAATTGCCTAAATCACATCTCTCTATTAGTAGTCGGATCCAAAATAGCCAATTGCTCTCTCTCTTGTTCAAATTCCTCTTCCATCCCCAGCGTTTGGTAAATCAACATCAGTTTTTTACGGATGCGGATCGAGGTGGGATCAAGATTGATACAATGACGATAGACTGTTAATGCGTCCTCGCGCTGTCCAAGCGCTTCAAGCCGGTCGGCAAGCAATTCCTGCAGTATGAGTTGATCGGGAAAATGCTTCACCGCATCCTGCAATATGCTTATCGCCTTGGCTGGATCAATATGAAGAAAATAAAGATCGGATATCCGCTTATATGCTAACAAGGGAATATAATCATACTGGGCACTCACCGCCAAAGCCTGTTCAATCCGGCGCTCCAGTTCGTTTTGGGGTGCCAGTTTCTTGTCCACCAGGGCATACATCAGCGAAGTCGCATACAATGACGCCATATCACCCCGGTAAGGAGTATGCCGAAAAGCCATCTCGATCTGATCCAGTTTCTGACTTGGGATCATACTGTTTTTGAAGCCCTGAAAATACAACTCGGCTCGCCAATCACGGTAAAGATAACTTAAGGCGGGCAAAGCAATCACAAAAAGGACGGCAAGCAATGTATAAGGAATATAACAGTGAACAGCAGCGGGGGCGAAAGATGGCCAGCTCAATTTGCTAAAGAGTATACCCATGATTAACCACATCATCGGATGACTGATCAATGCCAGGGGATTAGGGTAAACAAAAAGCGATAACAACGTTAAAACACTAAGAAATACCGCCAAATCCGGATCACACAATTCAGCATTTCTTATTCGTTGAAGGAAAAAATATATCAAACAAAAGGCAAGAATGAGTAAAAAAGGCCAACCAAATAGACCATTTTCCCAAGTGAATAACTCCACACTCTCGGATAAGCCTTTATAGATATCCAGGAGAAACAACGATGACCAAAAGGATCGGACCGGCGTTAAAAACTGCTGCATAAAAAGTTTGATGGATGGTACGAAAGGAAGTTGAGCCAATGCACACAACATAAGAAATATAAACAAAAATAAAAGATACTTTGGACGCCACATACGCTTTTTCGATTGAGTGGTCAGAGCAAAAAAGAACAGATTAATCGCCACGATCACCAATGCCTTATTCCCTAAAATGCAAAGAAGTAAAAGGCTCCAAAGGATAAGCAACAATCCGACTGGCCACCGGATAAGCCGGCTCGATCCGCTAAAAAGCGGTATAAAGAAAAAGAGCGTTGTGATGACCACCACGGTGTGAAATAAAATGAGATACGTTTGCGGCGCTGGATTAAGGATTAGCGTTTCTTGCGTGATGATGGAATCACTGCCAGCCGCATATTGAAAGGAATTCGCTACAGTGGTATGAAAGGTTTCAAAAGGCATCAACGACTGAAAAAGTGGTTGTATTAACAATAACGCCCAGCAAGTTCCTGTAAACAAACCAATGGCAGTAAATGTTGAAATATTGGAATGGATCAGGCTTAGAGCGAGCAATATCCCGGTGGTAATCACCGGCCAGTTAATTTTTGTTTCCCAATCTCCAGGAAACTGAAACCAGAATAAAAATAAACAAAGAAGGAACACCACTAATGGAATTGAATATAAAGCATCTTTTGAATCATCATATCGAAATAGTTGATATAACTGAAAACCGGCTGCGCCCAACGCCAATAAAAAGGCCAACAGACGCGAAAGGATTGATATCCCTGGAAATGTAAAAGGAAGAATTATAAACGGGAGGTATCTGAACAATATTTGCATGCGGCTCGAAGTCCTAACAAATAACTATCTAATCCAAAACCGGCAATCTGCCCAATGGCGACTCCGGCGACATAAGAATGTTGACGAAAGGTCTCCCGCTTGTGAATGTTGGACAAATGAACCTCGATGGTGGGAAGCCCACATGCAGCGATCGCATCTCGTATGGCAATGGACGTATGAGTATACGCTGCAGGATTGATGACAATGGCATCAGCCCAGGTTGAGGCGTCACCGATCAAACTGACGATCTCACCCTCTCCATTTCGCTGTTCCAGCCTGAGCTGAACGCCTAAATCACGTGCTAAATTCTGCAACTGATCATTGATTTGGTCCAAGGTTAGGTGACCATAAACATCCGGCTCCCGCTTTCCCAGCAATTGAAGATTGGGACCATGAATTACAAGTATATTCGTCATCGTAACTTTAAATTCCTCTTCTTCGTTAATGAATAGAGATGGGTTTAAACTAAAATTAAATCATAAAACCAAGCATAACCTGTCAGCCATATGAAGTTGAAAGGGAGATAAAACTAATAATCGATCTCACCATTCCTCCCCCAATGAAATGGGGAGGTTAGGAGGGGGGTAATGATTTTATGCTCAACATTTTCTTATCAACCCTCCCCTTGCCCCTCTTCGTCTTGGGAGGGGAATGGTACTTCAATCGACTGACCACTTACAACCAAACAAGATTTTGAATGTCTCAGGATGATTGCAATTTTGTGCATGTTGTTTATACTACCATGATTAAACGAATCGAGTTAGAGTAGTGTATTGTCAAGTAATTGGAAACAACCTTTACCTTTTCAGAGTGAGAATATAGCCGAGAGTTATGGGAACTAATTTAAATCAAAAAAATTCAAACCATTTAACCATGTGGGAACGATGGGCCTTTTTACTGGGGCGGTTGATCATCATTTTTGCGATGGTTTATATCCCCATCATTTTTTACACCTGGACCTGGCGGCATTTTGCCATTCCCAAAATGGTCTCTTTCCAATTCCTGGTGCTTATGCTCGGAGCATGCTGGGTGATCCTGGCAACCAAAAAAAGACTGGTGAAAAATGCCATAGCCACCCCCATTTCCATGTTGGCCATGATGCTGATGGTTTCGGTGCTGTTCGCTGTCAATTTGGCTGAATCGTGGGAACAGGTTCTGTTCTATTTGTCCTGCCTGGTATTTGCCCTGCTGATCCCCAAGTTTTTCACTCGCTTAAAGGATTTCGAAGCTATTACCTTCCTTATGGGAATATTGTGTATTTTTGTTGATGTGTATGCCCTGGCCCAACGGTTTAATTGGATGGGCTTTTTTGAATACTCCTCCCGTATCGGGATCGAAAAATTTGATACCATGAAACCCGTTTCCTTTATGGGGAACGAAAACTACACCGCGGAATTCTTGAATATCGGTGTTCCCCTATGCTTTTTCATGATCCTATGCCATTGGCGGCGTCCCTCTCAAATGGTATTTTTCACCTTTGTAACCCTCTTGAATGTCGTGACCCTCTACTATATCGATTGCAACGCGACCTATGTTGGTTTTGTGGGAGCCGCCATCGTGGCGTTGATTCTTTTTATTCGCTATCAGGTTATTCCTTTTATCGTCCGCCTTCAATTTTTACAATATACTGAAAAGACATTGGTTCGTTATGCTCGCCATGCTTTGGTGTTAGGTGTTTTAGTGGTTTCCATTGGGGCCACATTGATCGCAGTATTACCCAATAAAGTACGTGATAAAATGACCACTATGGTAACCTGGATGGATGTGGATGGTGACCACTATCCCGATGGAATCCCTCCTATCATATTCCGCTTGCAGTGTATGGATGCGGCTATACGCACTATTCGCGATGTCCCCTTGTTTGGAATCGGAGCCGGCAATTTCAAAGTGATCCATCCTCTTTATGAAAACCAGCTTGAACGCAAAGTCCTGGGTGAAGAAACACTGGCGCGCAAAGTCCATAACGACCATCTCTACCATGCGGTTGAACATGGGGTGTTTGGTTTATTTGCCTGGTACTGGGTAGTGGCTGCTACAGCGTTTGTTGGTTTCCTCTCAGTTCGTATCATCCATCGCATATCCCATCGCCAACAGGATCGTGGTGATGATTCGCCCCTTGATTCGTATTCACGCGAATTCTTTTTTTACCTGCAATTGGGGCTTTTGAGCGGGATTGTTACGTCTATTATTAGTTGTGCTTTTGGCCATACCTTTGTTATTCCTTCATCCGCTGTGTCTTATTGGTTGGCCACCGGTTTAACCGTTGCTGCCTTCCAAGTTATCAATCGAGCTGAAAAAAGGTGTGAACAACCCAACTACGGTACCATTTCCACTCCCTTGCTTTCTCCTCAACGCATCACCTCACTCATTCCTGGTGCCGTCCGAATGGCTGCTGTGTTTCTAATCATTTTGTTTTTTGGTGTATTCAATCTCCTCCAATTTATGGGGGAAACATACATGAAATATGGCATGAGCATGAAAGACCGGCAAATGCCTCTCTACAACGAAATGTTCCATCACTTTGAAGATGCCCGGGCTATTTACCCCTATCAAATGGAACTGTTCTATATTCTTGGACGATATTACATCGATGCGGTTATGGATATCGATAACGCTTCCCGTTCTCCCCAAGGTTCAGCCTATTTAAATCAAGTGGGATTGGAACCACAAAACCGGATGAAATACATTGAGGAGGGGATTGTCACCCTGCAAACCGATATTTATATGAATCCCAATTATAAATGGGCACATAACAACCTTGGTGTCTTGTATGACCGCCTGAGTGGAACATTGAAAGGGGATTATCATTCCAAAGCCGCCTATGGAAGAGTGCTGAACATTGATAACGAGCAAATTTACGCTCATTACAACCTCGGCTTGGGAGCATGGAACAAAGGCGACTATGAAACCGCCATCGAACGCCTCGAAATGGCCTTGGTGGTTGATCCCGGCAAAACAGAAATTTATCGTTATCTCGCCAATTGCTTCGCTGCCGTCAATGATTTCGAAAGCGCTATTATTGCTGCAGATAAGTATTTGGGTTACAGTATCCGTGATGCAATCAAGCAAACCGTTACAGCACAAAATGTTCCTTTAAATAATTACTCTGATACATTGGATTCTCTTGAAAAAGGCAATATCGCGCAAGGGCTAACTCAAGCCCAGCGTAAAATTGATTTTAAAAACGATGACTTGCGCCGCTTGTATTTATACATTGCCAATAGCCTTACATTGGATAAAGATAAAAACCAGCAAATGGCGTATGAAACCTTGCAAAAGGCTGAACAAGTCTATCCCATATTGGAACCCGGCCAACATCAGGAATTACTTAAATACGGCCAAATATACTATGCCTGTGGCTATCCCGAAAAAACCGCTGAGAAATATGAAGAATACTTGAGAATCGAACCAAACGATTTGGAAATCCGAACCCGGCTGACCAACCTTTACACGAATATGCAGGAATACAGCAAAGCACTAAGAACGTTTAGCAAAGTGTACGAAATGCGGCCCAACGAATGGACCAACAATGTCAGCATGGCAAATTTATTGGCAGCCAATCAAGCCAACTGGAATGAGATTTACAGATACATTCAACGTGCCGTTCAATTGGGTGGAGACGATGCTCGTAAATTTATCGCGACGGAAGGACCAGCCAATATGCTAGATAAGTTTATTGCGAAAGATGAACGGTTACAAAAACTTGTCGGACCCAAGTTTTGGAAACCGTCCGATGATGCCCAAAAAGCCACTCAATCGATTCAACCATCCACTCAACGGGTTAATCCGGCGAGTGATTAGGTCGGCTATCACCTGTTATCCGAATTACGACTGATTTGTCTTCATGATGCGTATTTTGTTTATTGGTCATAATGGTTATGGTTACCCGCATACACGGGTGCGGTGCTATCATTTCGCCAAAATTTTATCCACCATGCCCGGCGTCGAAACCGGTGTTCTCTCCTTTCGTGATGACCTGGCACCCCACAAGAGCGAAGCCGCCATGTATGAAAATCTCCGCGATCGCGAAAAGATGCTCCTTACTTTAAAAGCAATCAAATGGCTTTTTAAAGAACGCGGGACGGTTTTGTATATCCAAAAAGCCCATTTTCATTCCGCCGCCCCCTTCTTCTTGCATCGGCTTGGTTTTTTCCCCGATTATATTTTCGATTATGATGATTACGATATTCCCTTGTCAAACTTCTTTTTCCGGGGGATATGGAATCGTATCTTTTTCGGAACCAACCGCTGGGATGAAATCACCTACCGCCTTGCCCGCCGGGCTAGGGGATGTGTGGCAGCCAGCCATGCCTTGCAGGATTTACTCAGCCGCGAAAACCAGCATGTAGCCTACATCCCTACCGGTGTGGATGATACGCTGTTTAGCCCTAAACCTCAAACCAATGAAACAAAACCATTAACCCTTTTATGGAACGGCTTGGTGTGGGGGCCACCTATCGTCAACAATGTGGTGCTGATTCTTCGTGCTCTTCACCATATCGTTACCAGAATGCCCCCGTTTCGTTTGCAAATTGTCGGGGGTGGAGCCTCATGGGCGGAATTGAAAGAAACGGTTGCTTCATCATTTCCAGATATTCCGGTTGAGTGGCAAGAGTGGATTGAACCAACTCGCATGCCGGATGTGCTTCGAAACGCTGATATAGGTTTACTTCCCACCGCTGGTGATGATTTATGGCTGCAATCCAAAAGCCCCACGAAATTGTTTGAATATATGGCGTCCGGTCTGGCGGTTGTTGCATCGGCTGTGGGTGAAGCCAACCATGTCATAAACCATCTAAAAAGCGGTATGCTGGCACGGGATGAATATGAATTGGGAGAATGCATCCTGCGCCTGGCTCAAAACAAAGAGTTAAGAGACACGGTAGGTAAAAATGCACGCCAAACCGTACAGGATAATTTTTCTCTCCCCATCCTGGGGGAAAATTTGTATCTTTTTCTAAAAAATCTATTAAAATAGCTGTTAAATATATATAAACTGAAATCGTGGATGGGTCACGTTTTTCGACCCATCAATACACTTCTGTTGTAACAGGAAGAAAACTCGATGGGTTAAACAACTCAACCCATCCTGCATGCTATTCATGATGGGAGGGCGACGCTCCCGCGGAGCCGTTTTCACTGAGTAACCTCGGAAGGAGGCAAATCAAATATGATAACCCGCAATCACCTGAAGCAACCACTAATGTGGGGAGTTATGCTGCTTATTTTCGCTATATTGTCAGGATGTAATACGACGCCTGAAAGAGATTATAAATCCCCTATCGAAGTCCCCATCCAACCACTAAAGCCTGAGCCTTTGGAGCCAATCTCAACCAGCCAGCAAGAGCCGGTTTCCGCCACAAACACGGTTGAAGAACCCACACGACCGATTGAACCACCCAAACCTCAAAATAGCCTGGCTTACGGGTGGATTTTAACCGCCGCTGACCGTGATTCGACCCTCTCCCTTTTGTCTCAGATTAATGAAGCGGGTGTAACCCATGTCGAAATTGGGGGAGATGTCTATAATGCCATAGACGACTTGATTTTTGACAGCCGCAAACGGGATTACGTGGTGGCTGTAGCCCAACAATTGGAATCGCAAGACATTGATACCTATTTGTGGGGACGAGAACTTTCTGTTGACAATAAACCATTCCGCTTTCTTGAAACGGATCCCATTATCAAAGCACGGCAAGCGGCCTATCGCATGGTGTTGAACAACATGCCGGAAATCGATGGGATTGTACTCACATTTGAAGATGCACGCCTTGCTCCCTGGAATGTTCAAACCCCTGTCGATGAACAAACTGTATCCACACCGCAGCGGATACGATTCCTTATTAAGGCAATCAAATCTGTTGTGGTGGATGAATTGGACAAACGCCTTATTGTGCGATTGAAAACCCCTTCACCTGAGCATGAGCGTTGGTTTGTGCAAGCCTTATTTGATTTTAATCCGGATGATATTACTCTGATTATTCCATCCCGTAATATCCAGTTACCTGACAATATCTCCAACCATGTTTGGCTTGAAACGGATATGGCTTCATTAGCCGCCGGTTTCACCCTGGATGAACTTAATAAGCTTCAGAATGCGCAAAAGAGCAATATAAATGGCATAACTGTTAAAGTCCAATCTCAGCAAGGCCGGATTGTTGAAACACCCAGTGATTTACACCTGTTTCTTGTCTCCTCTTATATCAATGACAGAGAAGAGGATATGGAAACATTATGGATTGAATGGATGAATCAGCGATACAACTGGCTGCCGAGTTCAAGAGAGGGATCAGCTTTACTCAGTATATTTGAGACTGCCCGCTATTGTGATCAACACATGGCTGTTGTCAAAGATTATTGCCGATTCTCGTTTGATGGTCCTGTACCTTCGGAAGGAAGTTTGAGTGAATTGCCGTTTGAAACATTAACTGAGGATGAAACTCAATTTGAGTGGGTTGAAAAAGAACTGCTGAAACCGACCCGTCAGACCTTAAAAGACATTTCCCAGGAAACGTATCAAATCAAACAAAAGATAGTTGATGCGCAATCTGAATTGGATAAATTGAAAAACCGTTTGCTCCCCAAAGACTATCAGGAAATCATGCTTCAACTCAAACAACAAGAAAATCTTATCGATCTTTTCTCTTATGGAAAACAAGCCTATTGGGGTTATTTGCTTTGGAAACGGAATTGGGATGAACAGGAAGCGCTCCATGTGGAAGCCAATTTACAACGCATGGAAGCATTTGCAGAAGAAATGGAACAGGGTAATTCGCTGCCGGGTTCGGTCAATGCCACTCAGCTGCGTTCGTTTACCTCCCGTATTCGTGAACATTATCCCCGGTTGCTTTTTGGTTGGCGTCATCGGGATTGGAACCAATTACAAGACATTCAAATTAAGCAGACCGGTCCAGATTCAGTCGAAATAACCTGGAGAAGCGAAGAGCCGTCCACCTCCAGAATTTTTGTGGCAGATCAATTACCCATCTTTCAGCTCACTATGCCCGCTTCGGAATATCCGGAAACCGCTCACCGTTGCGTTGTGCAAGGCCTCCAAGCCGGCCAGCCGTATCACTTTAGGGCACAATGCACTTCCAGTGATGGTGATGTAATTAACTCGGGAAGTGTTCAATTCCAACTCGAAGGCACTCCAACAATTTAATTTGACATAAAAAAGGGCAGACAAAACGTCTGCCCTCCTCAAAACTTTCCTGCTCAGTTTGAGTTGATATTACTGATATTAATCTATTAGAAACGTCGTAACTGTCTGTTACTGTCCAATAATACCTCCGCTGGTCAAGACGATATCGCCTTTGCTAACCAAACCGTTTGAAGCATTATAAGGGAATCCACGGGTTGAAGCAGCACCGCTTCCACCCAATCCTGCCTGACCATCCGGGCCAAGACCGATCAATGCCCATTCTCCCTTTTTAAGGGGACGGATATTGAATTGTTCCGCCAACGGCATTTCCAAACATTGAATATTCATATTGTTGCTGTTGCTGGTTGTACCAGGCACATTTGGATCCCAATCTGCATAGATATACGTATCAAACGGGCTGCCAAATCCAAGAGAACTTTCGTCAGCATGGTCTGCCATGAACGGGTCTTTTGGGATTGACGACATGTAAGAAATTGGACTGGTTAAAACCGCAAGATAATGAGAAGTCTTGCGATTTGACTCGGGGAAATCACCCACACCGTTAAATACATCTTTTAAGATCTGACGGCCTTCAGTGGTGTCATCATCCCACCCATCAATGGGTAGATGGTTGGTATCCACCTGGCACATTTGAATGGCCGTTCCCAATGATTTCATATCCGACCAGCAACGTGACACTTTCGCGCGGATTTGGGCATTCAAAAAGTTGGGCACAGCAATGGCGGCCAATATCCCGATGATTGCTACAACGATCAACAACTCGATTAACGTGAAACCTTTTTTCATGTCTACTCCCCAATCTAAACTTTAAACTGTTATGCCTCTCCTTTTTTAAGGAAAGTTGTATTAATTTGGATATATTCTCATATTAGTTTAATCCCTGTCAAGTTATATATATGAAATTCAATCGCAATTTCCATGATATTTGCTCGGGGATGATAACTGTCCGTAGCTATAAGTTGGTGTAAATTGAATCGTATTTGTTATAAAGTTATTCTTCATTTGCTATTCACCAGGAAATGATTATAATTACATACACAATAATCTTGCTTCGGATTAGGATATGAAGCGAACGCTCAGAAAAAGTTCAAAAAAAAGTAAGCAGTCAAAACGAAAGCGGGTGATGTGTTTGAATTGCAAGCATTATTACATCACCTGGGATCAGCGCTTTCCCCACGGCTGCCGTGCTATGGGATTTAAATCCCATGTACCTCCCTATTTAACGGTCTTTCAAAGTTCAGGGATGCCCTGCCAATTATTTGAAGAAAAAGAGGATAAATCAAAATAATTCAAGCATTTACTTTAGGTGTTTTTCAAAGAATTGCATAAGAGTGGGCAGATGAATCTCATGGCCACCCGGGTGCACATCCAGAACTGCATGGTCTGGTTTTCCTAAATCCTGATAAATCAACTTGATATCTTTCATTGCCTTTTTTGCGATGGGGACATAGAAATTCTTGGGGCCTTCTTTTAAGCCGTTCTGGCACATTAAGGGACGGGGGGCGATTAAAGAATAGATATCGGCATAATCCACAAGTTCGCGTAAGCCATTGAATTTCCAGCACATACAATGATTCTGTTCCATTTGGTCCATGACCGTCAAGAATCCTGAACTGACTACGGCTGATACTCGTGTGTCCATGGCGCCCAGCCACATGGTCATCTCACCGCCTAGTGATAAGCCTGCGCAACCAATGCGCTTCGGATCAATATCGTCTCGTTCAATCAGGAAATCGACACAGCGCATCAAATCCCATAGGCGTTCACCCATCAAGATACGTCCCTCTTCATATACTTTGTGTTGGCCAACATCAGCGGCGATGGTCACATACCCTTGTTCAGCCAGATGGGAAGCAAAGCCTTTGTAAATCGAGCCTTTATCATAAACACTATACCGAGTTCCACCATGTCCATGAACGCAAACCACCGCTGGAAACGGAGGCTTTCCATCATTTGGTACAGTTAAAATAATGTTAAACCGCCTGGCTGGGGTGGAGTTGATTTCATACTCATAATGCACGTATGAAGGCTGCTCGGATTTCTTGAGTAACTTCGGATTCAGTGGGATATCAGATTGTGTTTTTATGAGATCATCCAGTTTTAGAATCTCAAAAAGTGCTTTGCGTACTTTGGTTTGCCATTCTTTCGCTTTGTCAGATGAGCCAGTGGTATATTTCATCCGGCGCAGTTCAGACTCTGCATAACAAACCTTGAAAGCAAATATGAAGGCAATCGTCAAACATAACGTGAAAATATGGTACTTTCTGCTTAACTGATTCATTTTCAACCTCTTTATCTTTTGGTGGGTGTAATATAGGGTGAACACGCAGGTTCGCCCTTAAAATCCGTAGCTGGGTTGAGCTATTGTGTTAACCCAGCAAGGGTATCTTGTCTACTTAAAGTACATCGATGGGTCGATAAACGTGACCCATCCTACGAATTCAGTAACTCCATTTTATTGGATGCTGATCATATCATCCTATTGAATTTTGAATGAGAACGCAAGCATGTTAATAGGATCGAAGGTATATGTTGTGCATGAATTGACTGAAATACGGGTTTGATGTGAAATAGCCGAAGAATTTATACCATAATCTTAAATAGGAGCACTGGGAATGACGAAACAAACAAGAAGCAAAATGATTGGACAAGGCTTGATCGCGATTGCGATTCTATGTTCTTTGGTTGTATTGCCGGGATATACGCAATCCTCAAGTGTAACCCATGTTGCTGCATTGGATCCGTTTGATCCGGAAGTGGTGGAAGTGATCAACAAACTGCTTGAAGATGAGAACATTCAAGTTAAAAAAGGTGTGGACAAAAGAACCCCCAATTTTCTTGCTGAAGTGAATTTTGACTTTGAACGATTTCGTTCATTCAGCCCAAAAGCCAATCAGGAAAAACCAAAAGAAGAAGAGAAGTCAAAGAATGTGTTTTCATCCATCTTTAACACGCTGAAAAAACCCTTTACTGGTTCAGTTGGTTATGTTTATAAGATTGATTCGACGTTTGAGTTTCCCGATTTTAGAGAGTTTGAATTTCCCACCATTCGCTCATTTGACCATAATGATGCCTTGGATATGTTCTGCCGAATGGCTGCGCAGGGATTGCTTTGGACCAAAAATGGTGAACGCAGCCAAATATTGGAATTAAAGCGAGGTGTTACGGTTCAATCGATGGTTGAATTGGAAAAACGCATGTATGGTGAAGTGAGTATTGAAACGGCAAAAGAAGTAACATCCGAGTATGAGGGTGAGAAAATGACGGATAAGAAATTGACTGTCACCTCATCAGGAATTGAGATAGAAGCAAATAAGGGAGAAATAAAGGAAAAGAAGGGAATTATAATGGAAGGAAAAGCATTCTTCGTATTAATGACCGATAACACCGCATGGTTGATCAATCAAGAACCGGGTAGTAATGAACTCAGGTTATATCGTCTTTTGGATTGGCTGGATGACCAGGATTCCACTCTTGTGGGGCCTCGAGTGGGGAAATGGATCGATGATAACGGAGCCAATATTGAAGCTGCCTATATTTATGAAGATGGAAACGTGGACTTCGATGAGGATAACCGTTTGGAATATACGGAATTGCTTGATGAATTGCAATAAAAGCGGGTATTCCATGATGGTTACTAATCAGCTATATGGAGTAGAAATGAAAACCTGGAATTGGTTTCACTACTCCTCCCCCAATGAAATGGGGGTGGTTAGGAGAGGGTTAAATGGATTGTATTCTATGTTTACATATCAACCCTCCCTTAGCCTCTTTCAGTCTTGGGCTTAGTTTTACCCAAAAGTTTTGAGTTCATGTTTTTGCCCATGGTGGTATGGTCAAAACAAAACCAGCCCTGGAGCCACTTTTTCAATATTTGCCACTTGAGGAGCATCGGCTTTCAGCCTGAGCGTTTCAGCCCGGTTTAGACGCACCGGCTGGAAGCCGATGCTCCCCGGATTTACATTCTGGTTTAATGGATTGCCCATTCGTTTATAGTGACTGGTTCGTCACCGGGAACGGTAATTTTGTAGATCATCCCGCTTGGGCTTGTTGGGCCACCGCTGCTGGTCAGGAGATAGAGCTCACCCTCCTCATCTTCAGCAAAGCTTAAAATGCGTGGACCAAACTCGGATGTATCGCGTCCGTTGGTGTGAAATTCATTCCGAGTCCATTCTCCCTCGGTGGTTTCTTCAAGATAGAAGACTTTTCCAGTCCAATCGGCAAATATGTACTTTCCATAAAGGCTGGAATATTGCTGGCCGCGGTAGACATACCCTCCGGTGATTGAAATTCCCAAATCATGGTTGTATTCATCAATGGGCAATATTTTGCCACTTTGGTCACATCCCGATGAGGGATTGAAGCAGTGACTGGCTTCCATAACGCGCCAGCCGTAGTTGCCTCCGCGTTCGATAATGTCGATTTCTTCCCATTCGTTTTGTCCTACATCTCCACAAAAGAGCCGTCCGGTTTTTCGGTCGAATGAGAATTTCCAGGGATTACGCAGGCCATAGGCCCAAATTTCATCCCGGCCGTTTTGACCCACAAAGGGATTATCCTCAGGCACTTCATAGGGTACCTCACCATCAACATTAATACGCAATATTGATCCTAAAAGGGTAGTAAGGTTTTGGCCGTTACCAATCGAACCATGACGGTCTCCGGCGCCCCCTCCATCACCCAGGCCAATATACAGCATACCATCCGGGCCAAAGACTATCTGCCCGCCGTTGTGGTTGGATTCAGGTTGGTCGACTTGCATAATGATTCGTTCGTCATCAGCCGCTTTGTTGGGATCATCGGAGGAGACATGATATTCAGCCAGGATGGATTGATGGTTGCCACCGCTGCCCGGAGCGGAATAATAAATGAAGAACCGCCCGTTTTCAGTGTAATTGGGGTGAAATGCCAATCCTAATAAGCCGCGTTCATCGTAGCCTGAGTTGACATTAACCAGTTTATCGCTGACATCCAAAAATGGTTCATCAAGCACTTCATCATCCTGGATAATCTTAATACTTCCTGTTTGCTCCGCTATGAATAGCCGTCCGCTGCCGTCACCCGCATGGGTTCCCGCAACCGGTGATACGATTCGTCTTGCCACCCGCTCCACTTCAATTTCAATAGGTTGGGAATAGGCAAGAGGAATGAAATTGGATCCAATGAGTAGAAATAATAGCGAAATCGTAAAAAAACGTCTTTGCATAGATACTCCTTTCAAACTCGTTCGTATTAGGAAATGTAAAAGATTTATTTGCAAGGGTGTTTGCAGACTTTGATGTGATTGCCATTATTATATAAGATATTGGATCATTTTCAAAATAGTAAGGCTGTAAGGCATGGGGAGGGCTTGTGGATTCGCGAAATGATATCAATGAACAAATCAAGTATTATGTTGATATAGGGAATTATGGTGAGGCGCTTATTTTACTGCGCCGGTTATTGGAGGAAGACCCTAACAATCCGGATATTTTGTGCCGGATTGCCACCTGTCTGGTGCAAATTAATGAAACGGACGAAGCACGAGATTTTGTCGAGCAAGCGGCCAAAATCGATCCAGATAACACCAAAGTAAAACTTCTCTCACAGCAATTAAACATGTCCAGTTCACAAAGTGAGCCGGATGAAACAGAACCGCCACCTCCACCAACCCATCAAGGTTTCGATCTTGACACATCGGATATCACCTATGTGGCGAGAAAAATATGCCCCAATTGCAAGGCCAAAATCGATAAGAGCAGTTGGCGTTGTGGATTTTGCGGTCAGATGTTTCAGAATGTGATAATCAAAAAAGGTCTGATTTATATCGCCATAATATTGCTTGTATTCTTTGGGTTGGGAACTTTAATTCATTGGTTTTATACGGCTGGGCAGAATCCCGCCAGGGTTGAAAATTTAGCCGGTGGAGCGGGTGATAATGTCATCATTAAAGACATTGAATGGAAATGTTATGCGAGCATGCTTAGTATGCGATGTCCTGCGGAAGCCGCCGGGACCATTATCAATACGGCTTCAAAACCGATTAACAAATTGAATGTCACTGTGCATTTGTTTGGGGAGGAGCATGAGTCGGCTTTTATCTGGTTCGATATCTATAACCTTCCACCAAATGAACCGATTCATTTCGCGTTTCCGCGTATATCCTCGTCATTTTATGCCCGTAATTGTGAATTGCGTATTCAGGATGTGACCTTTCATGAGCAGGATACATTGAGTGATGATCAGTCAATTGATATTTATGTGCCGAATAGTGGAACGTTCCACGGCCATGTGTTTACTGATGCACAAGGTGAGGTGATTCATCGTGATAGGCGATTTAATTATGAAGCCCCTCAAACGGTGCAGGAATCTAGTAAGTTTGTGGTATTTCTGAAATTCATTAAGAATTTCCTGATCAGTATCGCAGCCATTTGGATATCCGTGCTATTGCTGAATTATTGTGATCCGGAAAAGGAATGGAATGAGGAGTGGAAACTGGAGGGAGTGGCTTCGTTATGTTTTGTGATTTCAATCATGTTATTGAGGGCGTTGGAAACCGTTATTGGTGGGCTTCTTTTTATGGGATTGATCCTTCAAATCTTGAAACTGGTTATGTTTTACATTTTCTTCCGGCGTAATTTGCTTTATACCATCGTATTAATCATCTTTTATTTCAGCCTTGTGACATCGATCAATTCATTTCTTTCCTGGATATCAGGATTAATTAGTGGGACGATTGGATTTTAACTGAAACAGAAACGGGGCCGCGCCTCGGCCCCGAGACGATTGGCAAGGGTGGGTTAAAAGCGGAATCCGTCATAATATTGTAAATGTAATAAGAAAGAAAATGGTGGGTTACGCCGTAAACAACACGGCTTTTAACCCACCCTACTGATCTGATGAGCCGTTGTGCGTGAAAACGGCTCGGGGGGAGCCTCGCCCTTCCATCAACGTTAATGATTACTAATAAAGCAAGTAGGATGGGTTGCGTTGTTTAACCCATCGAGATTACATCGATGGGCCGAAAAACGTGACCCATCCTACGAATTTAGCGTTTTTTGTAGATGATGGCCATGCCGTCATCTTTTAACTCGGATGATTGGAAAATCTGGATATCATAGGCGGGGTCGTTTTCCATGAAATCGAGAAAATCCTTCATCTGGTTTTCAAATTTGATGACGTTATCCGCCACAATCACCGCCCCAGGAAGTAACATGGGGCTGATTGCTTTGAAATATTTGAAATAGTCTTCCTTGAGGGCATCAATAAAGACAAAATCGAACTTGCCTTCCAGTTTTGGGATCACTTCCAGTGCGTCGCCTTCAACGCATTTTACGGTTTTTTCAAGTCCCATCTTTTTGATGTTTTCACGGCAGGCTTTGACCATTTTGGGAGAGATATCGATGGTGATCAATTCACCACCGGTGTGTTCGAAACCCATCCCCATAAACAAGGCGCCATAGCCGGTGGCTGAACCGACTTCGATGCCACGTTTGGCTTTCATGCTTTGCACGATGATACGAAGAAAGCGGGCATCCCCTGGTGCGGTATTCAAGCCAATTCGGTCGAAGTTTTCCAGATAGTGATTCCGGAATTTCTCGATGTCATCAGGGCTGGTCAATTTTGAGATATCATCGACCATCCAACTTTCCTGATTTTCTGATGTTTTTCCTGCCATGCTTGTAACTCCCACTAAACCAACGATACAACCTAGAATGATAATGGATCGAAAGAGCTGTTGCATAAATAGTTCCTCCTTTAGGAATTTTAGATCATATTATCAAGTTGCCGGGTGAAAGTCGAGTAGCCTTGGAGGCCGATGCTTCCCGGGCGCGCCGGCTGGAAGCCGATGCTAAAATCGTAGAAGGGGTTACGTTTTTCGACCCATCAATCACTCGATGGATTAAACAACGCAACCCATGCTACTTGCTCATTATTCCTCCCCCAATGAAATGGGGGAGGTTAGGAGGGGGTTAAAACATTTTGCTCAACGTTTTCTTGCCCCTCCCAGTCTTGGGTTGATCATTTCTTGAAGCCATTGAGAGAGAGCGCTAATCCTTCAACCCTTCCCTAACCCCTCCCAGTCATGGGAGAGGAATGAGATTTTACACGGTTGTCCACTTACAGATCGTTTTAAGCTTAATATTACTTTCAGCCAGATTTAATTCACACGCAAAGTGACTTGACTTTATAGAGGGGATATGAAAAATTCAATTACCAAGAAAATATTGAACAGCATGGATTGTCAAGAATGAAACCTTCCTGTTTTACCTATATATATAGCGCAAAGATAAAAACACGATTGATATACATGGGCCTTGAATTGGCATTGTTCATCTTATTCGGTACTCCTTGGGCTATCTCGCAATCATTTGATCAATGGCGATATTGGACGATTTCAGATGGTTTAGAGGAAACATGGTCTTCAAGTATCTCAATCGGGCCCACAGGTAAAGTTTGGGTTAACCATGGAGATGTGACTTATTTAAGTTGTTTGGATGGTTACCACATATTTAGTTATCCATCCCCTGCTCTTTCTGCGAAAGTCCTGGAAAGTGATAGGGAAACACTTTGGTCATTGCGGGAAGGAGCGATTCTTCGTTTAAAAGAAGGATCATGGATTTCTTATCCGATTGATGGAATTACCACACGCGAAGTGCCATTCATACCCACTTTTAACGATAACATCCTGGTATTATTGGCTGATCGTTTGTTATTCCTAGTAAAAGAATCCGGAGAGGTATCAACTTTAAAAAGTGTACAAGACACAACCCTGGGACAATTCAACCATATCACCAAAACCAGCCATTCAGAATATGTTATCACAGGTGAAAATGGCATCGCGGTATTTTCATTGGAGGAAGAGCAAATTGAACGGTGGAGGGATTTTTCCATGCCCCATCCACTTTATGTTGATTACCAAAACCCTTGGTATGATGGAGAGAATGGAGTTTACATTGCAGCTACTAATAAAATGACTGATTTCGACGCATTGTTGTATTTTTTCAACGGACAATGGAAAGAATTATACGAATCAAAACGAGATGATTTAAAACAGGGCTGGCGCAATGCGGCTGGAAGTATTTGGATACAGTGGGGGGATAATTCACTCACTCAAATCTATCCAAATGGAGAAAAACAACATTATCGGGAAGAATTGTTATCCGGAGCGGTATACGATCTTGCCATTGATACAGATGGTTCTTTCTGGCTGGCGACATCGCAAGGTGTTGTGCGATACGCGCCCTCCATCTGGTCAACCCCTCGTGCTATTTCAGATATAAAGAATACTGTTAATTTTGTTTACAAAGATAGCAACGATAGCCTTTGGTTTGATTGTACGGATTTATTGTTGCATTTTAGAAATAATGAATGGGCTCGTTATCCCTATCCCAGCCCTATCGTAAGCCAATATAACGAAACAGGTACGCTCTGTCCTTTGCCGGATGGACGTATAGCCATACGATCATTACATTCCACCTTTCGTCTTCTTATATTTAATCCACATACGAGGGAATTTGAATATCTCAGTCATCCTGACAATCTGTCTTTTGGATTTATGTGTCCCACAAAAAATGGGGATGTATGGATTCAAATTGGGGAAAATTTCAGTAATCCAAAATCCATGAGCTATCGTTTGGACAAATATGATGGGGAAAAGTTTAATACTGTACTGGATAGAGGTGGAGATTGGAGTTTGGGTTATTTGCGGGCTGTTTTAGAAACCGATGATGGCACCCTTTGGTTGGGAGGAACGAAGGGTTTAGCTCGATACACACATGGAGACTATCAATTAATTACAGAAGAAGATGGCTTCACAGAAAATGCAGCCTTTGCATTATTTGAGCATGCCAATGGTGAAATTTGGGTAGGAGGTCGAAACTCCATTCTTTCCTATGATGACGGTGGTTGGAAGACACTATTAAACCATACTGATCAGATCCGCTCATTTAATCATTTTGAAAACAATAACATTTGGATTGCCACCGTCGATGGTCTTTATCGTGAATTTATGGATTCCTGGATAAAGAATTCAAAAGCGGAAGGACTCACGTCCAGTTTGATAAATAATGTTGTGAGAGATGAGGATGGAGATATATGGGTGGCCACCTCAAGTGGCATAAGCCAATATAATCCAGAGGCCGACAGAGACACTCCGGATACCATCATTTCAATAGATAAAAACTTGCGCCGCTTTGCACCGGGCGAGGATGTCCATCTTTTATATGAAGGTATGGACAAATGGAAACAAACGTCCGCAGGATGGCTTTATTATTCCTATCGATTGGACAATTCGGCATGGAGCCAATTCACTTCTGGTACGGTTTCTTCATTCTCAGATTTAGGTGCTGGAACTCATGATTTTGAAGTACGCACCGTTGACCGGAATTTAAATGTTGATCCCTCACCTGCTCAATTTCAATTTACGGTACTGCCTCACTGGTATCAGGAATCCATGTTTCTTGTCATTGTAAGTTTTAGCACAGTGACGATTATTATCCTGCTTTCGTTGGCTGGGCATCATTATTGGATTCGGGAAAAGATGCATTCTCATATTATCAAACAAAGTCATGAGCTTGAGCTGGCAAACGAGGAGCTGAAACGACTTTCTTATGTGGATGGCCTTACAGGTGTGTCGAACCGGCGCCGATTTGATGAACAATTGGAGCAGGAGTGGAGGCGTTCTTTGCGTGATCTTCATCCGATCGCTCTTATTATGATAGATGTCGATTTCTTCAAAAAATACAATGATCTTTATGGGCATCAGTCGGGAGATGAATGTCTTCGCCTGATTGCCAAGACTATTCAATGTTCCATTCGCCGGGCAGGTGATCTTGTTGCACGGTATGGAGGAGAAGAATTTATCGTGCTTCTGGTGAATACCCCCCTTGATAAAGCCCAATTGGTGGCGGAAAAGATCCGGAAGCATGTGGAGCAATTGGAGATTTGCCATGAAGATTCCAAATGTTCCATGGTTGTTACTATAAGCGAGGGAGTGGCCTCTGCCGTCCCGATCATGGAATCTTCAGCCAATCGGCTGGTGGAATTGGCGGATCAGGCTTTATATCAAGCCAAACAACATGGACGAAATCGAATTTATCTTTCTGAAATGGAGTTGTGAGTGATTCAGCATTTCATTGGGGGAGGAATCGTGAGTTCGATTATAAGTATTCATTTCTTCTTCATATGGCTGACATGTTATGTTTTATTTACCCGGCTTGTTTATCAGTTGATGGGACGGGGGGTTTTTGGAGGTCGAAGAAGTTTGGACTGTGGCTGAATTGTTTGCACAGCAACGTTTCAGGGATTTCCTTGATAAAGCGTGAGGGTGTACGTTTGACTCGGCGGCCGTATTTATTACGTTCTTTGGTCAGGCTTAAGGTGAGGTGTTGCTGGGCACGTGTCATGCCGACGTAACATAAGCGTCGTTCTTCATCCACATCGGTGTTATCCTTCACCGATTTGGCGTGAGGGAGTAGATCTTCTTCCATTCCACACAGGAACACAAAGGGAAATTCGAGGCCTTTGGCGCTGTGCAAGGTGGCGAGCATCACGGCGTTTTCGAATTTGTTTTTCTGTTTGCCTTCTGTATCCGGTTCATCGCCCAGGGAAATGGAGTCGATAAAATCGGCCAAGCTGGCTTTGGGTTTTTGGTCGATGAACGAGGAGGCGGCGGAAGCCAGTTCCTCGATGAGTTCGATTTTCATTTGGGCGGTGATGGCATCGTCGATGGTGCGATTCAGTTCTTCGCGATAACCGCTGCGTTCAATGGTTAATTGCACCAGGCCGGGCAGGGGGATGCGTTGTGATTCATGATGCAGGGATTCAATCAATTGTTGGAATGATGTCAAGCCTTGGCGTGCTTGCAGGCTGATTTGACGGTCATCAAGGGAGTTTTTTAAAAGATGGAAGATGGGAACTTTGCGTTGATGGGCCATCTCGGTCAAATGAACCACAGCCTGATTGCCGATACCACGGCGTGGATAGTTGATGACTCGTAACAAGCTTAAATCATCGGATGGATTTTGGATAACCCGTAGATAGGCGATGATATCCTTGATTTCCTTGCGTTCGAAGAATTCATAGCCGCCCACGACATTATAGGGGATTTTGGCGATACGGAAGGCGCTTTCCAAGGCGCGGGATTGAACGTTGCTTCGATATAAGACCGCAAATTCGCGCCATTGGGCTGAGGTTTTATTTTTGATGGTTAGGATGCGGTGGGCGATGGTTTGGGCTTCATCGTTTTCATCGTTGGCTAAAAAGGCGTCGATAAAACGGCCTCGTCCTTTTTGGGTCCAGAGCCGTTTTTCCTGGCGTTTGTAGTTGTTTTTGATGACGTGCCAGGCGGCATCCAAAATAACCTGGGTGGAGCGGTAGTTTTGTTCCAATTTAATCACTTTGGCGCTGGGGTAATCCCGTTCAAATTGGAGAATGTTTTTGATTTGTGCTCCGCGCCATCCGTAGATGCTTTGGTCATCATCGCCGACGGCACAGATGTTTTTGCGGTTACCTGCCAGTAAAGCAAGCAGGGCGCATTGCCCATCGTTGGTGTCCTGGTATTCATCGATAAGAATATGTTGATAGCGGTTTTGGTAAAAATTCAGTACATCCGGGTGTTTTTTGAACAAGCGAATGGGCAGCAGGATCAAATCATCAAAATCGACGGCTTGATGTGCTCGAAGGGATTGCTGGAAGTGCTGAAAGACATCATTGAAAACGAGGTCATATTTATCGCCGAACAACGGGACATTGTCCACTTTATGAAGGGAAGCGTTTTTGTATGCACTTATGCGGGATAGCAAAATGCCCGCGTCGAATTTTTCGCGTTTTTGGGGATGTTCACGCAAGTAAGTTTTGATCAACGAGAGTTGATCGCCTTCGTTGTAGATGGTGAAATCTTTTCGGTAGCCGATCCGATGGCCGTTTTGCCGCAGGATTTTCAGGCCGAGGGAATGAAATGTCGAAAGGGTGATTTCATTGCCTTTGGGGCCGATCAACGCTTTGACGCGTTGTTTCATTTCATTGGCGGCTTTGTTGGTGAAGGTTAAACCAAGGATGGTTTTGGGATCAACTTTACATTGGTTGATCAAGTAGGCAATGCGATAGGTAATCACGCGAGTTTTACCACTACCTGCTCCCGCCAAAATCAACAAAGGACCGTTGATATGGCTTACGGCTGAAAACTGTTCTGGATTAAGGAGATTTTTATATAAAACCATAGATTTTAGGGACTTTTATTCAATTTAAGCAATTTGATTCAAATGAGCTGCTTTTTCCCACTTAGAGTGTGGGAGGTTTTGATGTGGAATTAGGGTTAGGATCATATCAATGCCGAGATATTCAATCAACCAGCGGAACTCACTTTTTTTGCAATTGGCTCGAGGAGCATACACTTTACAATTGGCCTTTTTCATCGCATGATAAAATCTCTTGACATATTGGTCATATGAATGAAAAGGGGAAGTTAGACAGGATTAAAGGATTTTACTAAACGTTTTTTTATCAACCCTCCCTTAGCCCCTACCAATCTTGGGAGGGGAATGGGATTCAAAGGGCTGATTACTTAAAAACTCTTAACAATATAAAGAGAGAGAGATGGTTTTAACCTAACGATCTATCGAGATTAAACAATTGAAAATTAAGGAGATAAAACATGAACCTCGATCGCAGGCAATTTATGGGAACTAGTGGACTTGGTTTAGCGGCTGGTGTGGTAGCGGGTAGCGCGCATGCATCAGAAAATGGTTCCAAGGTTAAAGTGGGTATTTGTGATTGGAATATCCGTGATGAGAATAACCGGGGTGGAAACTGCCGCCCTGAATTGATTCCCTATGTGAAAAAGGCACATCTTGAGGGTATTCAAGTCAGTGTAGCCACCGATCCAGGCAATGTGCCTTTACGTGATCCTAAGGTACGGCAGCAATATATTGAGTTAGGCAAAAAGCATGGGATTAAATTCCCATCGGTAGCGGCAGGGAGTATACTTAACTCCATACCATTGGCGACAGAACCGCAATCAGCGGTTTATGTGATTGATGCGGTTGAAGCGGCGGCTGCCCTTGGTTCAACCAACATTTTGATGGCCTTTTTTGGTAATGGGGATTTGCGGCTTAAAGATAGTCAAGGGCGATTTCGGATTAAGCGTGAGGAACCGTTCCGTGTTTATGAGTTGGATACCAAGAGTGTCAGCCGGGTGGTTGAAGCCTTAAGGCAGATCGCGCCACGAGCAGAAGATGCGGGGATAGCTTTGGGATTGGAGAATACAATCTCGGCGGAACAGAATTTGGATATTATTGATCAGGTGGGATCAGATATTTTACAAGTTTATTATGATCTCGGTAATTCAACAAGCAATGGGTATGATGTTCCGGGTGAATTGCGTATGCTGGGGAATGACCGTATCTGTGAGATCCACTTGAAAGATAATGGCCGGGATGTGAGAGAGTTTACCTCACCCAATCTGCAGGTTGATTGGCCAGCGGCTGCTGAAGCGCTCAAAGATATTGGTTATGATAAATGGTATGTGATTGAAGAGAGTGGGCGCAATAAGCGGTTTATTGAAGATACACAGGCTAATGTGAAGTTTGCGAAGGAACTATTGGCCTGAGGGCTGAAGGATCGGTTGGATTAACAAGACTCTCTGCCCTGGGTTATGGGGCAGAGAGTCTTTTTTATAGTGGATATTCTTATGCCGGATGCCATTAATCCCCAACAGGTACTTGCGTTAACCAGGACGTCAATGTCGGCGAATCTGGCGAGACTGCTTGAATCCGGATCGCAATCCGCGCGGGTGTTATCTCAGCAGGCGGGGGGGAAGACGGCTGTTACGATTCAGGGGCGGGTGTTTCATCTTGATTTGAAAGGATCGGTTGCCAGGCCGGGGGATCAGCTTATGTTGCGGTTGGCAGGTGATCAAATAGTTGTTGAGCATAAAGGGCAGGGGAAAGACACCTCATCACAATCCCAGGCAGCTCGTTCTTTAACGAATACCTTGTCGAATATGGGGTTGAATCAACCGAATGTTAAAGTCATCGCACAAGCCTTATTGCAAGCTGGGATGCCCTTGCAGCAGCATGCCTTGCAGGAATTGGCTCAGCAATTGCGAAATCTATCGCAAAATCAACTTTCCACGCTGGCATTTTTATTCAGCCGGGGATTACCGGTGAGTGAGTCGTTGGTTTCGTTGTTCGCCGGGCTTTTTAGCCAACGCAGCCATATCGGGCCCAAGACTGAAAAAGTGTTGAACTCATTGCGGGAATGGATTGACGAACTGGATGAGGGGGATGAGGAATCAATTAGTGAGCCGAGTTTGAAGCAACTGCGCGAACATTTAAAACATTTTGAAAGCAATATCCCGGTTCTTCACCCATTTTCTGACCAGCAATTTGAAGAGGAATTGAAGCAACTGATTCAATCCGCATTGACAACACCTGAAGTCATGTTGCAAGAGGGTAAGGGCGACATGATGAAGTCATTGAGTGAGAGTCTGTTACGGCTTTATTTGCTTTTGCTGGAGTTGAAGCCTCAGCTGGAGAATACGCCTCAGGCGGATAAGTTGAATGGTTTGATTGAGCAAGTCAAATCGTTGCATGAAAATCTTTCGACGCAGGTTTTGCAGAATTTACCTCCTCAGGAAGCGGGCCAGGCGGCTCCCATTTATCTTCAACTTCCCTTTAAAGAAGGTGATCAGAATCGGGAACTTGAGTTGGTTTACAAACCCAAACATGACACTGAAAAAGCGGGATCGTTGGATTTACGGTTTGAACTTACCGCATTTGGTGCGGTTGCGGCTGGATTTGTGTGGAATCATCCTCAGCTTACGGTTGATTTGGTGTTTGAAAAAGAGGAGTTTGTGGAATTTGTTTCTTCGGCTGTGGATGAATTGAAAGAGGCACTGAATAATAAGGGATTTCAGGTTACGGCGATCAATGTCAAGACGGGGGATGTTCCTGATAGGTTGGAGCCGGAAACGTCCTTACCTGGTAATTCCACTGAACAAGGATTTGATGTGCGTGTTTGAATAGTAGGTTATTGAAATCATTGCACTTTTTTAACGAACTGCGCATAATTGTTTGATGAGTGTTACACTACCTGAAAATAGATACGGATTTGTGCTAAAGAAAGAGTGAATGGTGACAACTTTATCCAAAGATCATAATTATTCAAATTGGTATAATCCAATGCGTTGGTTTGAATGGGGGGATTGTTTATCGATCGGGTTTGGTACAACGGTGGCGATGTGGACGGTGGGTTATATTGTCCGTTTGCCAGCAATTGAATTAATGCCCAAATATCTGTTGTTTCTCTTTTTTATCCTTATGTTAATGGGTGGTTTTTATGGCGGGCGGTATTCGGCGTTGAAATGGCGAAGTGGATTTGTTATTGGCCTGATCACTTTTGTTTTGAATTTGTTAATTCTTGGCAGTTTGATAAGTGGTGAAAATCCCAACCAGATTGTTCCATCGGCGCTATTGTGGATTCCAGGCTCATTGGTGTTTTTTGTATTGACGGCGCTGGTTGGTTCAACGTTGGGTGGCTTTTGGTCAGTGCAGGATGTGGATGTATGTAATTGGCAAGAAGTGTTTGCTAACGTGATGGTGGCGGCGACGCTATTGCTTTTGGTGGCGGGGGGATTGGTGACCAGTTTTCAGGAGGGATTGTCGGTTCCGGATTGGCCCAATTCGTATGGGTATAATATGTTTTTATATCCTTTGTCCAAAATGTCCGGGGGGATTTATTACGAGCATGCCCATCGGCTGTTGGGTTCATTGGTGGGATTGACGACGCTGGTGTTTGCCATTCATCTCCAACGTGTTGAGTCCCGGCGGTGGTTGAATTATCTGGTGTGGTTTGCGTTTGTGCTTGTGTGCATTCAGGGCATTCTGGGGGGATTGCGGGTGACTGGTAAATTTACGTTTAGTGATTCGTTTGATGATATGTCGCCCAGTTTAACACTGGCCGTGGTTCATGGAGTGGTGGGGCAGACCTTTTTTGCCCTGGCCATTGCGGTGGCAATATTTTGTTCAACCCGCTGGCAGCGTGTTCATCATCAGCTTAAATGTGAATCGGCGAATTTTGACCGTGTGCTGAATGCGGTGATTATTGGTGTGTTGATTATTCAGTTGGTTATTGGTGCGATTTTACGGCATATGTCAAGCTTGTTGCTGGTTCATGTCAGTATGGCGACCTTTGTTTTGTTGTTTGTCATTTTTTCGGGTATGCGGGCCTGGGGGCTTTATCCTCAAATTCCTATTCTGAACCGGTTGGGATTGACCTATATCGGTTTGACGATCCTTCAACTCATTGTGGGTTTTGTTGCGCTTTATGCGACCGTGACCTCCGCTGAGGGGGCCAATCCAACCTTGTTGGATGTGGTGGTGACGACCATTCATCAGATTATTGGGGCGTTATTGTTGGGGTGTTCGGTGTTGATGACGTTGTGGTGTTTTAAACTGTTGATTCCAATTGAAGGGGAATGTTATTACTGCGTATCTTAATGACAAGCACTTTATGACGGTGGAGGATGATCCATTTAAAGAAGCAGGGCGAATTGGATTATGGACCAAGGCGGATGCGGAGACGGCATTTGATGATGTGGTGGTGAAGGCGATTGAGGAATGACAACAAATGGTTATCAATTGGTTATTAATTTCTTTAAGTGTGGTTTCGCTTAACCTGGTTGCGAATGGGGGATTTGAGAATGGATTTCAAGATTGGAATACGCTTTGGACCCGGGGAGAAAATGCAGGTCACGCTCGCATTGATCGTGAGACTGTTCATACGGGCCGGAGTGCGATTCGTATTGAACATACGGGTGAAGAGGATTGGAGTTTGACACCTCGCCAGCGTATTGATGTGAGTGGCGGTGAACTATTTTCCCTGACCGGTTGGATCAAGGTTCAAGGTGAAGGGAATGCCGAACTTTGTGCGATTACCTATCAGCCGGGTGACCAGGTTTCAGAATGGACGTACGCTGGAAAGCGTGTGTATGAAACAGATGGATGGAGGCATATTCGAAGCCGGTTTATAATACCTACTGGAATCTCACAGATTCACCCACGGGTGATTGGCTATGGGAACGCAACGGTATGGATGGATGATTTTGAACTGGTGCGCGAAGGCCATGTATCGGATTATCAATCGAAACTGCCGGATGATTTGGCCCTCTCCAATGCATTGATTAAAGTTGAGTTTGAGCCGGAAGCGTCACTTCTTACCATAACTGATCAACGCAATGGAGTTGTTCATCGCCAATTCCCTTATATGCAGGGTGGGATGGTCAAGCAGGCTACCGCAGCGGATAACATGATTGAATGGACGTGGCTGCATTTTCCCACGAATTCGGATATCGATTTTACGATTGAGTTGGAGGCTGAGCTGGCTGAATTTCACTTACAGATTCAGGCTGATACAGATTTGAATGCTCCGATTGCTTTTCCTCATCCTTTTGTTAATCAAGCGGGGGATTATCTGGTTGTGCCCATGAATGAAGGGATTTCTTATCCTGTGGATGATCAGAGCATTGATCCGATGCGGTTGATTGCGTATGGCGGACATGGGATTTGTATGCCATTTTGGGGAGTGACGAATGGTTCACGGGGACGCATGGCGATTATGGAAACGCCGAATGATGTCTCTTTGCGTATCATTCGAAACGATGGCCTTCTGGCTGCTCTTCCTGAATGGGAGGATGAAAAGGGGACGTTTGGTTATGAACGCTCCATCCGGTATATCTTTTTTGAGCAAGGCGGGCATGTGGCGATGTGCAAGCGTTATCGTGACCATGCACGCCAGACGGGTTTGCTTAAAACACTGAAAAGCAAGCGTGAGGAAAACCCGAATGTGGATCGTTTGATTGGCGCGGTCAATGTGTGGTGTTGGGAGCATAATGCGGTTGAGCTGGTTCGAGAGATGCAATCATTGGGGATTGAGCGAATTTTATGGAGCCATCGAGAGAGTCCGGATGAGATCAAGACCATGAACCAGATGGAGGGGGTGCTGACCAGCCGATATGACATTTATCAGGACGTGATGAATCCTGATAATTTTAAGCACTTGCGGGGTGTTCATCCCGATTGGACGACCGACGCATGGCCGGATGATTTGATGATCGATGCTTCGGGGGATTGGCGAAGAGGATGGCGCGTAAAAGGAAAGGATAATCAGTGGTATCCGTGTGGGGTGTTGTGTGACAGGCAAGCCTTGCCTTATGCGCGGGAACGGATTTCGGAAGAACTTAAGAACCATCCCTATCGCAGCCGATTTATAGACACGACAACGGCCAGTTCGTGGCGGGAATGCTATCATCCTGAGCATCCCATGACGCGTACTGAAAGCCGGTATTGGAAGATGCAGCTATTACGGGTGGTGTCAGAAGAGATGGGCCTGGTGACCGGATCGGAGACCGGGCATGATGCAGCGGTTCCCTATTTGCATTATTTTGAAGGGATGCTGAGTTTGGGGCCGTATCGTATTCCCGATGCCGGGCGGAATATGCGGGAATTGTGGTATGACGTGCCTGAGCGGGTGGAGAAATTTCAACTGGGCCATGACTACCGGTTACCGTTGTGGGAACTGGTGTATCATGACTGCGTCGTTGCCCAATGGTATTGGGGTGATTATAACAACAAACTTCCGACTTTGTGGGATAAGCGGGATCTATTCAACATACTATATGGCACACCTCCAATGTTTATGTTTGACGATGAGGTGTGGGAGCAATATAAAGAGCGTTTTGTTGAGAGTTACAAGAAGGTGGCGCCTGTCGTGCGCAAGGTGGGGTATGCTGAGATGGTTGACCATCAATTTTTGAGGGAGGATCGGTCGGTTCAGCAAACCCGGTTTGATAATGGTGTCATTGTGACCGTTAATTTTGGAGAGGCTCCTTATATGTTGAATGAAGAGAGGGTTGTGGCTCCGATGGATTTTGCCGTTTATGATTCGGGATCAAAACAGGGGTGTGATTATATGATGCATGAATGAATTGATAGTTTTAAGCCTTAGTGGTTTTCAAGGGTAAAGAACGACACCCGCCGGACCGGCTATCCATGTTTCATTCACCCAAGTCATGGGACGGATTCTGCAATTCATGACGCACCGGCTAGAAGCCGATGCTCCCCAGGAAATAGGGTGGATTGCGTTGTTTAACCCATCGAGTACCTTGATGGATCGGGATACGTTATCAATCCAACGTATCTTGGAATTAAATATCAAATGCGGGCCTTTTAGGGTTTGGCAATCTCCTGGTAGATTGATCGGGCTTTTTGATATTCTTTTATGGCCTCATTGGATAGGATGTGTTGGTTTCGCTTGAGTTCTTTTTTCATCCTATTGATTAAGTCGTTTATCTCTTCAGGTTTGGGGTGAAGGGGGCGGCTGTCAAAATTAAAAAAGAAGGGTGCGGTATGGGCAAATCGGATGCGTCCATCCTTGCGATCTTCAAAACATCGAAGAGCAATCCATGTGGTTGAATTGAATGTTTTGATAGTTTCAAGTTCGTACTTAAAGGCACCGGTGGATGTTTTGATGGTTTGTGGGTGATAAATATTATATACCTCACCGTTTTTGATGAGTTCTATTTTTTCGATGGGATTCTGGCTATGGATAGTGGCTGATATTTTGTATGTATTGGGACCGGAATTTGTATGATGGAAGGTTGTAGCGGGCCATTGGTTGTTGACCCTGGCTGACAGCATGGGGCCAGTGGTTACAAAACTGCGGCCCAAATTCAAGCCGTTGATCCATTTATTTACATCGAAACCATTCTGTAAATGAACATACACCCGACCAAATCCCAAGGGGACGGGATGTACTCCATTGGCCGTTCCCGCGGTGGGGCGCAAGCGGAAACCACAACTAAGCAGGGCGTAGTAGTTTTTGAAGCCGTACTCAATCCAACCCCATTCGGTCCAACCTTGATCATCTTTTTCGATATTCATATAGGGTGCGTCCGGTTCACCGAAATTATTGAAGGCGAATTCAGTGCGCCACATATGGTTGTTGGCCAGTTCGAATAGATCGACGTTCATGATGGGAATCAGCATCATTGACCAGGGCCAGTTGTGTTTATCCAGTTCGATTAAGCCCCCGTTTTGGTGAACTGTTTGTGCGACTGGGGCAACCGGTGGGGCGCCTTCGGTTAAGGGATGTTGGTGGTTCAGGGCAAAGAAGGCGCCCAAGGTGTGTTGGCGGCCTTTAACACGGTTGAGTTCGTATTCAGTGTTGCGGGTGCATATAGCGTGTTGGTGGTCGATATAAATAATAGGGGGCTGTGTTTTCATAGGAACGCTATGGGAGCTTTTCGCGGGTGAGGTATAAGCAGACGCCACCCATTGCAAGAGGGGGAAGGTAATGTTCAGGTCTTCGGCTGGCATGATATTTTTTAAGTCCATGATGCTGCGATGGACGTGGGTATCGCCGGAGTACCAGCCCAAACTGGCCATGTTGATCCACCGTTTGAGTTTTAAGGAAAGCGATACAGGTTTCCCCTTGATTTCAATTTGTTTGTGCAGGGGGATGTATTCTTTGCCGCGTTCAATAGTAATGGAATATTGGCCTTGAGGAAGATCCGCATAAAAGGGATGGGCGGAGACCGTGGTGTGCATCTCGATTGATCGAGGATTAATCCAATTTTGTTTTTCATAGCGAATGGCGGTGCCTTGCGGGGAATCTGATTTTGGAAAGTACCATTTTCCATCTTCACCCTGAATGTACACCCGGCAGGGGATTTTGGCATTGGTATCAGCGTCATGAACGGAAAGAGTAAGGCGTTGAACATCTGAGGTTGCAAAACAGATTTGAAAGGAGGCACTTATTAATACTATCAACAAAACGCGAATATTCATTAGATCGATCCTCTCTGAAAGCCAGTGAATGTGATAGGATGATTTTAACAGATAGGATGTTTAGGAGTAAATAACATAGAGGGATTTTATCGATTTTTTTTGGAGGTATGTACAATTGTGAAAATTAAAAAGTTAGCCATATTTTTTGTCATTCTTTTTTTGAACTCCATGCTATTGAATGCTCAAAGTAAACGGGTGGTGGTATTGACGTTTGACGATGCGGTGCAATCTCATCTGACTAATGTGGCTCCCTTGTTGAAAGAGAAGGAATTTGGGGCGACGTTTTTTGTGACGCATCGCTGGATGGGAGATGAGCATTTTATGACGTTTGAGGAAATTTCCAAACTTCATCACATGGGATTTGAAATCGGAAATCATACCTGGACACATGGTGGCCTTTCGACACCGAAGGCGGTTCATCGTCTGGCAAGTGAATTAGGATTGATGGAGTATGAATTGCAACGTGTGGGGGTGCCCAGGCCGGTTAGTTTTGCTTATCCAGGCAATGGATTTGGCCCTGAAGCGGTGCAGAAACTGGCGCTTTTGGGATACCGATTTGCCCGGCGTGGCAAACAACCTGAAGTGCCCTATGGAGAGTTGCGTTCCGGAGCGCTTTATGATCCGGCTATTCACCATCCCTTGTTGATTCCATCGACCGCGGATGCCTATCCGGATTGGACGTTTGAACATTTCAAGCAAGCCGTTGAACAAGCGGAAGAAGGGAAGATCGTTGTGCTGCAATTTCATGGGGTGCCTGATCCTGTTCATCCCTGGGTGAACACTCCGTTGGAGCGCTTTAAGACATTTATGGATTATTTGGATGATCATGATTTTACTGTTATCGCTTTGCGTGATCTTGAAACATATTTGCCTGACCGGCAATGGCCTGCGGACCCTATGTTGCAGGTTCGCTATCCTGAAAAAGATGAACGCTTGCCTCTGCCGGTTGAAATGCAAGCCAACCGGGCTGATATGGTTTATTGGCTGGAAAATATGATAGGTTATCATGGTTTTGGATGGAGCGAGGCGGCTCAGGCGTTTGGCATGGGGGAAAATGAATTAAAAAAGGCAGCAAACGAGCAGGGGATAGAAGATTTTCAAAAGGCAGATATCGATGAGAATGATCCTATCCGTGTTTTACCCTATCCTGGTGGGCGTCATCCACGGATTGGTTTTTTGGATGGTGCGATTGATCCACAGCGGGGAACCAAGGCCAGCATTTTTTTACCCTGGGAGCCATCATCTTATATTGTTGTTGACTTGCCGGAGGCCATTTTCAGCAATTTGGGATTGACGTATCTTGCCCATACTCATATTCCCACTATATGGAATTTGCAAAACCGCTGGTTGGAAAACCGTGATTGGCAGCGTGATGAGGAGGGTATCCTGCGTAATGAATTTACGCTCCCGAACAAGATTAAATTTGGGGCGGAGATCAAAGCGGATAACGAGCGAGTGAAGATGGAACTGTGGCTTTTTAATGGGACCGATGAAAAGCTCACGGATTTGAGAACTCAAATCTGTATTATGCTGAAGGGCGCCGCGGAATTTGATGCATTGAGCAATGAGAATAAAATGTACCAATCACCGGTGGCAGCCGTGAAAGCGGAAACCGGTGACCGGTGGATTATTACTGCCTGGGAACACTGTGGCCGTGCGTGGGGTAACGCCGATGTGCCCTGCGTGCATGCCGATCCGGTGTTAGCGGATTGTGCACCGGGTGAGACGGTGCGGGTTAAAGGTATAATCCGGTTTTACCAAGGAACGGATATTGAAGAACAGATTCAATTCATTTCAAAAATAAAGGAATAACAATGATCAAACAATTAACAATTCTTATTACGGTTTTGTGTGGAGTGATGGTGATGAATGATGTGCAAGCCAAGCCTGTTAAAATTGCGATGTGTCAGATTGTGTGCCTGGATGGTGCACGGAGTGGGAATTTTGTGCGTATTGAAAACGCGCTAAAAGTGGCCAAAGAGGAAGGGGCGTATATCGCCTGCTTTCCTGAGACCTCGATCTATGGCTGGGTGAACTCTGATGCTCATCAGCGTGCGTTTCCTATTCCTGGTGAGGATTCAGGCCGGCTGTGCGAGCTGGCGAAGAATTATGACATTTATATTTGCATAGGTCTGGCGGAGAAAGAAGGCGAGAAATTATATGATTCGCTGATTCTGATCGATAATACGGGTAGGATTTTGCTTAAACATCGAAAGAACAATATTCTCACTCATTTGATGACTCCGCCCTATACACCCGGTGAAGGAGTGCAAGCCGTCGATACTCCTTATGGGCGAATCGGATTATTGATTTGTGCGGATACATTTTTGCAGGAAAACCTTGAGGCAATGCGTGATTTAAAGCCTGACCTGGTGTTGGTGCCTTATGGCTGGGCAGCGAAAGAAGACGCCTGGCCGGAGCATGGGGAAAAGCTGGCGGAGACTGTTTCGCAGGCGGCGAAGACCATCGGTGCGCCGGTGATGGGGACCGATTTGGTGGGGGCTATTACCAAAGGGCCGTGGACTGGATATACCTACGGCGGCCAGAGTGTGGCCGCCGATGGTGAAGGGGTGATTTTGGCAAAAGGCCGGGATCGTGATTCAGATGTGGTGTTGGTTGAACTTGATCTGGCTAAGTGAAGAGATTGTCTTAAAACCCATTGTAGTGGTTGCCAAGGGCGAACACGCAGGTTCGCCCCTATAAATATATGTTTTGTTCTTTGTGCCAACCCGGTTTTGAGGCAAATTCACCAAAAAAAAAATGCAATCACGATTGGAAGGATTTAGTTTGAGGGTTTCGTTTCGCCGAATCCAGGGTCTTGTACATTTGATTGTACGCCGGGTTGAGGTTGAGAGAGATTGAGTTGAGGAATAATAATCAGCGCACCTTGGCGCAGGACGTTTCTTTCCTCACGGGTATATCCGACGATGATGGGTTTATTGAGTTTAGCGTGGATTAGATTGGTCAAAATTTTATCTCCACTTTTCTCGGACAGGTCAATGGAAATTAACATATCTTTTTCTTTGCTTTGCTCGGTTTGGATTGTCAATCGCCATGTGCCCAGGGGAACCATGCATTGGCCTGGGAATGAGGTATGGCCAAACCAAAAGCCTACGGTATGCACCTGATGGCCAATAAGGCCTTCAATGGTTTTTCGAATTGAAACAGGCAGGGGGGCTTCAACCGCGTTGCTTTTATATATGTCGGTTGAATACAGTTTGTTCTTTTTGTTGACGTTTATATCCAATCTTTCAACGGAGACGGATTGATGGGGATCAGCTTGAAGCACACCAACAATTTTCCATATTAGTTCCGATGAAGTTGTTTTCCCTGAAAGGTTGCTGTGTTGTACAAAGAATACTTCTTTATCTTCATCACGTCCTTCATCACGTATTTTTTGTGTTGTTGTTTCAATTGATTCGATGATAATCCCACTCACATTCTCTATAACCAAATCTGAGAATCGCGAATCTGGCCTTTCGATTCGCAACATCAGGTTGAAGGGTTTCATGGTTTCTATTTTGGATGGGACTTCCACGGCGTAGACGCGAAAAGCGATGTTTTGGGGGTGAATCTGATTTTTGCTCTCTTTCTCTTCTTTGGCCCATTGGCCTATCAAATGAGTGATTTGATTCATCTTCTCTTTATTTGCTAAAACAATAAGGGAATTTGTTCGCTTGTTTATAAATATATTGTCTGATTCAACAAGTTGACCGATTTTCTTATAAACAGAATCCAGGATGTCCTCATCCATTTTGAATACCCTGGTGAGGATATTGTCATTTGATGTTTCCGAGGCGATGTCAACTTGAGCTACTTGTTGAGGCTCTTTTGCTTCGAAGAGTGTGCCCAGCACAGGGATATCCTTTAAAATGGGGACTGGTTGGGATGTTGAAGGTTTGGTGCTATCTACGGGTGTATTCTGGTCGGTGGCGTAGAGATAGGATGATAAAAAGCAGATACAGGCGAATGTAATTAGATTCTTTAATAAGGTTTTCATTTCTTCATTCCTTTCTTTTTTAGAAATTAATTTTTTGTGAATGGGGGGGAGGCGAGGCTCCCGCCCAGCCGTGGCTTATAACATAGGTTTGAAGCGGCTCCGCGGGAGCGTCGCCCTCCCTGGTTGATTTGGGTTTACAGGTTCCATATGACTTGGATTGTGCCGTTCTCGATTGTTCCTTGAATCGTCTCGGACGATTTTTCATTATCCTTGTGGTTGTGAATGACGACCACGGGATCTTCCAAACGTTGGTAAATTGATTCCGAGTTGGTGCCTTTGATAAAGGCGGGAATGTGTTTTGGCGTGTGGGATTCAACTGTTGGGGTGTTTTTCTGCACCGATTTGGCATTGCCGAATTCGGGCATACTGAACAGCAGCATTAATCCACACGTCAGGCCCATCGCGAAACTGAATCCATGGCGTAACAGAGTTCCTCCCAAGCGCCACAATTGTGGTTGTTTTTTTGGAGCAACCGATTGCCAGGCACGATTGAATAAATCATGATGCACATTGGTTGAAGGTTGAGGCTCATTATGGTGATGGAGAAGATTCAATGTGTGCATCAAATCATCATACGCTGCACGGCATGACTCGCATGTTTCCAGATGGGTATGCAAATGTTTATACTCGCTCGAATCTTGTTCATAATAGAGTTGGATTAGTTCTCGTTCCTGCAAATGTTTGTTCATCATGATTTTTCGTCCATTTTGTTCCAATGGTTCAATGCCATACGTATTGTTTTCACCGCGCGGTGAATATGGGTTTTGACCGTGCCCTCAAAACATCCCAGCACATCAGCAATTTCTTTCAGCGAACATCCTTCGTAGTGTCTCATGATGAATGCCGCCCGCTGCTTGATGGGAATCTGGCAAAGCGCGTGTTCAATTTGTTTCATCACCACTGGCTGCTGCTTGCGCCAATGCATCGTCCATGTCATTGCGTGTTTTATCCATTGTCTTTTCATTTATATAAAACGTTGGCAGGTTCGAAAGGTGTACATAAAGTGGATTTTAAATCAATCGTAATGGCTGATCACATCCAATCAATCAAATAGATTGTGCCCAGTTGGCAGTTCGACTTTGAAGCGGATTGAATCTGTGCGGCCATTGCCGGTCATGCAGGTTAAATGGTGCGTGCCATTTTTTAAATCAATATAGAGAGGGGATTGAGGTGAGGATTGGCCTATATACCGGTCATCCAAATACCAATGCAGTGAGGTCTGTTGATCGACGGAGGTTTTCAGTTGAATCCGATCGCCGTTGGATTCCCCGGTAAGAATGAATTCGGAACCGGGAGAGGGGGAGAGAATGCGCAAATGCTCCCGGCGCTTTACGTTGGAATTATTATCCAGACTGCGGTTTGGTATGACCGGTGAGTTAATATCCGCCAAATCCCAGCCTTGGGCGGTACCCGGCCAGCGTTCAAGAATGGTGGTGGTGGATTGAGTTAAGCTGGATGTGTTTGTATCCGGATAATGCATATCGCATACGCGGTGTAAATACTGCTCGCGGGGTAGATGAACATAGCGGGTGTATTTGCACCATTTCGTGGCAGGCAACCCACTGACGGAGCAAACTTGAACTTCTTTCAAATCGTTCTTCGCTGCTGGCCAGGCGGGATTGCTTTTGACTGGCAACGAGCGGAATATCTTTGCGGTCAAAGGTAACGCTGAACGCCGTCCTACAAGTAACCTGGAGGATGCCGCATCGTTATTCCCCATCCACACTCCAACGACGTAATGCTGATTGAATGCGAAGGTCCATGCATCGCGGTAGCCTTGCGAAGTGCCAGTTTTCCACGCTACCCGGGTGTTGGAATCCACTGTTTGCATGGTATGACGTGAGAGTTCATGGGGGAGTGATTGTTCCAGCATGTCGTATAGTTTTAAGCATATCCCACGTGAAAGCATTCGTTTTGAGTGAGGAGTTATTGCTTCACGCTTGATTTTAAGTGGACGATATTCACCCAAATTGGCAAGCATTACGTAGAGGGTGCTTAGTTCTTCCAAATGAACCTCACAATTCCCCAGGGTGAGGCTAAGCCCATATTGTTCGGGACGGGATAAGGTGCTGATCCCGGCATCCACCAGGAAATCGTAGAGGGGGGAAATTCCCATTCGTTGCAAGACGGTAACCGCCGGGACGTTTAGCGATTGCTTTAAGGCATCATGGGCGGATATTAAACCTCGGTAACTTTGGCTGAAATTTTCGGGATTATATAAACCCTGATCCCAGGTATTATCCAGCAGTGTTTCGCAGGGGTAGAGGTAATCATTCTGCATGGCTACCCCATAGGTGAAGGGTTTGAGTGTCGAGCCAGGGGATCGTGCGGCCCGGCACGCGTCGTATTGCCCTCCACCGGGGGTGTTGAAGAAATCCGCTGAGCCAACTCGGGCTAACACTTCAGCGCTTTGGGTATCGATAACTATCGCGGCGGCGTTGGTGATGCGGCCTGTGGTTCGATCGACTGCTTCTTTAACGATTCCTTCAACCGATTGTTGGATGCCGGCATCCAGGGTGGTTTTGAGGACCAATCCTTTTTCCAATTCATGTTTGTGATACATCGCCCAGTGGGGAGAAAGGGAGGGTGAATCATGATGACGGACATTCAAGGATATTTTACGTGCTTCTTCGAATTCATGTTTATCGATAAAACCTTCTTCATACATGCGTTGCAATACGAAGTTACGCCGCTTGATAGTTTTTAAGGGGTTCTCGTATGGTGAATAGTTCCCAGGTGCTTTGGGAAGCCCGGCCAGCATGGCTGCTTCAGGCAAGGTTAGTTCGTTGGCTGATTTGCCAAAATACCGGCGGGAGGCTGCCTCGCAGCCAACGAGGTTATAACCGTAAGGAGCTGAGTTTAAATAAAGGCGGACGATCTTATCCCGGCCAATACGCCATTGCAAGCGCACGGCTTGAATGGCCTGATAAGGCTTGCTGCATGGCAGGTCATTCCGGCGATAAGTTAATTTAACCACCTGCATGGCCAAGGTGGATGCACCAGACACGATGTGTCCTTGCTTGATGTTCTGCCATGCGGCTCGCCCGATCGCCAAGGGATCAACACCGGGATGATAGGCGAAGCGCTGGTCTTCAACAGCAATGGTGGCGTTGATCAAATAAGGGCTGATTTCATCCAGGGCACGGGGAAAACACCATTGATCATTGGTGTTTAAGAACGCATACATCAAGCGTCCTGAGCGATCGAGCATTTCACCTGAGACGGCTATATTGTCATAAAATGAAACATCCATCGGCCAGTACAGCATTAGTGCCGCAGTGGCCAGAAACAATAGAAAGCCGTATACTACATACCACTTGGGAGGGAGAAATGACCTCACCCGGTTGTATATGATTCGCAGATATTTACCGGCGTTCCATTTCATCATTATTCATGGACCTTAATTTCACCTGCGGCGGAGGAGCCATTGACCGAGGGATCATACATACATTCCGCCTGTACGGGTGGATGCTGGTAATGGCCGGGGGTTACGGCCCGTACGACGTAATAGAAATGGTGTGTTCCCTGACCAAGGTTATCAAAGGCCAAAATTACCCGATCGTCGCGGATATCCAGATAGGCGGGGGTTACGGCGCCTTTTAAATTGCTGGTTGGCAAGGCATCGGCTTCCAGCCTTGGATTCACCACTTCGAAACCGGCGGGCAGCAGATCAGCGACAATGACATTTTTGGCTCGTTGTTCACACTCAATCTGCAAGCCAATAATATAACTTTCACTTTGGGTAAATGAGTGTTCTTCCAATGAATCCCCTTTGTTGCTTAAAAATTCGCGCTCAATGGTCAATCCATTGCTCACTGGTTCATTCTTTATTTCTTTGGGGATTCCGCGACGGGTAATATTGACGATTAAGTTGGATTCCCCTTCGTTGGCGATGGTGAACGATGCATTGGGGCCGTCAATGGTTTTGCTGACGAGGTCATTGCCTTCGAGTTGAAGATCACCGGAGATGGCATTGTTGGAATAAATGATGGAGGCTTTGGCTTTATCCACATTTTCCATGAAGTCGGATAAATAGTCACCCAAGGCGGTAACGATAAATGCTGTTTGTTGTGTGGTACTATGTGCTCTTAGCCGGTGATTCTTCAAATAGGTTGTCAGTTTCTGAGCCAGTTCTGTTCTACGTTCAGGATTGACTTCTGTTTGATTAAGAACGATCAGTTCCACCGCTGTGTTGCGGATATCTGAATTTAGTGTGCCATCCTGTTCTGAGGCCAGGTAGGGTTCGGATGGCCTTTCTGATAAATAGAAGCTGACCCGGTCAAGATCTTTGGTGGTATGCATCAATGCCGCTGCCAATAAATAGCGGGCTGCACGAGGAACCGTGATCGAATCGAATCGATTGATTTGCCGGATCGATTCGATATCGCCACTTAATGCCAGGGTGAATATTGCATAGGCGCGTAAATACAAGTTTGAGTTATGCCGGTTATTATCATTTGAAACTTGCTGTTTTACATAATGTGCCAAAGCGTTGTAATATTTTTCCGGTACGTTTAACTGCCGATCGTTTTTAACCAGGGTGAGAAAATGGAAGGCATACACCGAGCCATAGGCATAGGGATCACGTGAGCCTGGCCAGAATCCCAACCCTCCGGATGCTGTTTGCATGGTGAATAATCGGTCAATCCCCGTTTGGATATAATTGAATATTGATTCTGATTCCTCGAAGGAAGCCTTCATCAAGGCGGCATTTTGTCGTAATAAATAAAGGGGCATTAAACGCGATGTGGTTTGTTCCACGCACCCATAGGGATATCCGATCACATAGGATAAGGCATCCTGCAATTGCAATGCCGGATTCGAACCCACTGAGAGAGTGACTTCCGCACGCCGGTCATTTATAAACTGATCATTTACTACTTTTAGCGTTTCGCCTGGTTTTAAAACCTGGAATTCATGGGAGGATTGATAGGCGGCGGGATGTTCCACCGGCATGGGAGCGGATTCTTCGATGCGTTCAATCAGGGTTCCGTCTTTATCATAGACTTCCGCTTTCCATTTCAACATTCCTTGTCCGGATAGTCTTCCGGCAATGACTTTGGCAAAGGCACTCTTTTCTGATTGGGCTGGCAGTTGAAGTTGGATTTCACCGGTTGCCGCCAATAAGGCGCCACCCGCGCTCCAGTGCAAATCAATGCGGCAGGCTTCATCCGTATTGTTAAACAAGACCGCCCGGCATTCTGCCTGATCTTCGGGTAACATAAAGCGTGGCATGTTGGTACGCAGGGCGTGTTTGCGGCGAACGAACATTTTTTCGCTGGATGATCCGGCAGCTTTTTCGCTGTACGCGACGATATCAAGCCGTAGTTGGCCGGTGAACTCGGGAATCTCCATTTCGACTGTGGCATTGCCGTTTTCATCGGTAGTGACAGTTCCTGACCAGAGGGCGACAGGTTTGATCCAATCCTCCAGGTCTGAACTGGTACGTTTCGCCAGGGCATCAGCCATGTCACCGCCGGGTTTCATTTTGTCAAAGTCATAAACCACATGGTCGTAATAATGGGCACGCCGGAAATCAGGTTGACGTGGCCTGGAAAACCATTCATAGGGTTTGGGGGATTGATAGTTGCTGATCAGATGAATTCCTTCATCCACAGCGGCAAGGGTTAATTCGGCCGTTATGGGATTGCCCTGATGGTCCCGTACTGCGATGTTGAAATCGTAGGTTTGTTCAGGCCTGATCTCTTCGGGTTTATCGATAACTTTAACCTCTAGCTCACGCTCCGGATTTTTAACCGGGATATGAGTCATGGCAAAGCTGGAGAAGGGGTACACCTGGGAGCGGTCTTGTTTCACTGCGTGGATTACTGTTGCTTCCATCCATATGTTGGGGTAATCCTCTTTTTCCAGGGGGATTTGTAAGGTTCCTACATTGTTCTGAATCTGAATGGAATACATCCGTTTAATTTCCTCACCCTGTACCACGACGATTCCCCGTCCATCGAAGGGTGATTCGATTCGAACCGTGGCTTGATCACCAACGGTATATGAGGATTGATCGAGGGAGAGTTTGATCAAACTGGGGCGAGCGCCTTGTACTCGTTCGCACCGATAGCCATAGGAATAGAAAGATAAGGTGCTATATTGCGGGGTTTCGTCAGAATGCACCTTGACGCGGTAATATCCATAACCACTGATATCGAATTCAGTGGACGCGCGGCCCTCGTTTAGCGAGATTTCACGGGTTTCAACCGGGATGAAGGATTTTGTCCAGCTGGGCTGGTTATGGCTGTAATAACGGCGCACATAGTAGTTCCAGGTTTGTTTTTCCAATGTGACTTTTACGGTTTCAAGATCAGCGGGTGATTCATCCGGTTGGATTGCCGCCGCGTGAACTTTGATTCCCGCTTTGTTATCCATACTTTCGGCGGTAAGCCCTAAGAGAATATCCGAAGGAAGCAGCATGGCATCTTTTCGTGTGGTAACCGCCCGGCCTCCTAGTTCAAACACGCGGCCGATGACAATCGCCTTAAGGGGGAAAGTAACTTTTGGATTAGGGGCGTAGGTATATTTAAAGGTGGCTTTGCCTTCGTCATCGGTTTTGGCTTCACCAAGGGATACTGATTCAGGCACATAGTCAGAATCATTGCCGAAATGATAACCTTTCCAATTTTCGAAGGTTGGCGAACTTTGTTCAAAGTGAATTTTAGCTTCCCCTTTTCGTTCCGCGGCGGGGGCGCCGAATAAATGGTTGGCTTGCAGGGTGATGGAATATTCTTCTCCCGCCTTCCAGCGTGTTTCATTCAATTGAACATCGGCTTTGATACGGTGGGGAACAAATTCCTCTAATCGGAAGGTATAACTTCCCAATCGGTTATTACTTCCGGGTACGAGCAGTTGGGCTTCATATGCACCGGTGGGATATTCTTTTAGTGTTTCGACATCCAATCCACCGGCTCCAAGGTTTGATAAGGTGGTTGGCTGGGATAGTAATTCTTTTCCGTTGGGTTTATTGATTCGTAGCATCAGAGGGACATCGTTTAAAGCATCTCCATAGTTGGTTCGTACGATCCAACGCAAGTGCACGGTTTCACCCGGGCGGTAAAGATCCCGGTCAGCGTAGAGGAAAGCGTCATAGGCATCTTTGTTGTAATGAGGCATGCTTGCTTTCATGGCATCGGTGCCTTCCTCACGCCGGTCGAGTTTCAAGAAGGTAAAATCGTTGCCATGTTCCACCACGGCGACCAAGGGGGAACCCAAATTGGTATTGAATTCTTTCAGGTGGGCCATCCCCTGTTGATCAGTCAGGGTGGAGCCTAGTATTTGGTTTTTGGTGGAATAGACCGTTACCTTTGCGCCACTTAAAGGTGTAAGGGAAAAGAGGTCATGCGAAAAAAGGGTTAACTCTTGGTTGCGCCAATGGGCGATATTTCCGATATCGGTGTATAGAATGATTTTAGTGGCATAACGCCCGTTGAAGCGGGCTTCCAAGCCAAATACCCCCCGCCGGTTATCGGGAACCAACTCATCCAAATTGATGGGGGTTTCGCTCAGTTTATGATTTTCGCCGGAAATCGTTATAGATGTGTTGGCGACGGGTTCACACCAGGAATGGTTAAACTGCGTACTGCCCTTACCGTTGTTTAAATCGCGCATCGAAACGGCCAGGTTGGAGGGAAACAGCCGATAGAGGGTTAAATCGGCTTTTTCAACAAAGCGGGAATAGAAAGGCAGGCTTATACCTGTGCGATTGGGGAAATAGTACTTCTCTTCCTGGCCAAATCCACCCCACTCATATGTATAGTTCATGGTCGCATGCCGTTGCAGAGGGCGCGATAAGGTGGTGGATTCATAATAGGGGAGTCCTTCTTTGAACGTTACCGTATAGGTTTCTTTGGGGCGCCAATCGCCTGTTATTTTAATCCGGCGGGATGAATCAAAATTCACTTGCATATTGTGTAATTCTGGGGATACCTCCACATGCTTGCGTAGTTCTTCCTGCGAGCAATAGGGTTGAATGCTCTGATTCAGATAGATACGAAACGCCATCCCGTCTTTTTGTTGATTGGACCAGTAGTGATAACGGATTTGTAATTCTCTTTGGGGATGGGCGCGGCGCTCTAATATACGATATTTGTCGTCATATAACTGCGTTCCCTTATCCCCGGGCAGACCTTTCTTGATTTCGATCCCGATCAAGGCATTTTCCGGATCGGGAACCTTCAAACTTATAATGTGGTCATTTCTTTTACCGTCAGATTTAATCTCAAAATCCAGAGCATTCTCGCTATGTTTATCTTGAATGGACAAATGTTCTTTTAAATCGACAGCATCAACCAACCGTGAAAACTGAATGGATATGGTCTGTTCATCCGGTTTATACTCACCCCATTCAAGTTTTTGAAGCAACACAAACTTTTCGGCTGGATAAACCTTTTTTATATCGTTGGGGAGTTCGAAATAACCGGTTTGATCTTTTAATTCTTTATGTATGTTTAATGAAATGGGCCAGCGCTGCTCACTTGCGATTTTTAAGCGAAATAATTTGTTGTCCGCGCCTTGTTCCAACTCGCAGGCTATCCTTTCATCTTCCTTATCGTTCACTTCAAGGTGTTTTTCCAAATCACTCAAGCTGACGGGTAATGAAAAAAGCAGGCCAAACACCACGGATTGCGGGGTTTCTTCGATGGTCCAAAATCGTTTGAAATAGAAATTTGAACTGGCCAGTACCGTGAGTCGGTGGGCGGGGTTGAGCGGTTTCCCTTCTTTGGACTGCAATTGGGGATTGAGTACGATACGGTAAACCTGTTCATCGGTTACATTTTCTACATTGACGATCAATTGATTGGCACGTATCTCATAGTTCATCCCCACTTCGGGTTGGATTGAAATAGGGGGGGATGAGGCTCCATTATTGTTTTCGGGTAAAAGGATAGGTGCGTCGAAGATGAACACTATCCGGTCTTTTAAGGTTTCCCCTTCCAGGGGAACCATCCCGAGTATGTTGAGATGGTCGCTGGAACGGGTATTCAACCATGATTCAGCATGGCTCACCGTTGGCAGGCACGAGAGGCCTAACATAAGACCAATAAAAACAGTGAGTAAGAGTGGAAAACGGGTGGATTTTGGATAATAAAAACTGGAATGCATTAGAACTCTCCCTTAATTTTTGAAGACATCGCGTCCAAAACGTTTGTACAACGAATGGTGATACCAGTAGAGTAACGTTAAATGGTATTATAAACCGGAATTTGATTTTGGATTGTTATTTAACAAGGAGAGGATATGGATAAATAATTGTTGGTATGTTAAACCAACGAAGAATTTAACAAAACATTGATATCTCAGCATATGGACAAGTATTTACACTATGATAAGATCATCCACATCCATACTGATAAACTGCTGTTTTGAAATATTTTCGGATTGTTTTGGATTTTTTAATGAACATGGCATTACAGAACCAAGAATATTATTTTTCCCAGTCAACTATTTTCAAACCTTTTACACGTTTAAATTCTCTCGTGTTATGAGTAACTAGAGTTACTTTGTATTCCATTGCTATTGATGCAATCATCAGATCATAAGGACCAATTGGTTGCCCAATTTTGATCCATGCATTGGTATCAAGTAAGAAAATCATTCTAAAGACTCCCGTATTTCACACTCTCCTTGTTGGGGGCGAACAAGTGGTTCTCCTTGCCAGCCACCAATGATTTCATCGATGTTGATATGTGACTTTTTAAGTGGTTGTTGGGGATCTTCATCAAGTGGATATAAAATTACTTCCACTTTTCGATTTTTTAGTGAATCAGGGATGGGAATGGATGCTGGGATTTATTGAGAAATCTTGCATTTTGCTTAGAATTGACATGCAACCATTCGATTGTAGACTGTGTGAGTATTGATACGCTTTATAAAGAGAGGTTTTGCTGTTGGTTACGATCGGATTGGCGCTGGCGTGTTATCCTCAGACGGATGAGACATGGTCTTATGTCCCTCCGCTGGGGCTTGGGTATTTGTCGGCCTATACAAAGAAGTATGTTGGCGGTGCTGAATTTATTGTGGAACGGCGTCCCGCGGACCTTATTCCGTATAAACCGGACTTTGTGGGGCTTACCTTTGTAACCTTTAACTATACCTATGCAGCGCGTGAAGCACGCAAACTGAAGGATGAACTGGGCTGCCCGGTAATTTGCGGGGGGCCGCATGTTTCCACCATGCCTGAGGTGCTTGATCCCGTCTTCGACGTGGCCATCCTGGGCGAGGGCGAAGAAACCTTCGCTGAACTGGTTCGCTTATGGAAGGATCAGAGAGCCTTTAATCCGCAGGACCTGCGCAAGATTCCAGGATTGTTGTTCCATAACGAGGAAGGTCAGCTGGAACAAACCCCTAAACGCGCTCCAATCAAGGATTTGGACAGTATTCCCTTTCCCGATCGCGAGTTGATCCACCATAAATGGTCCAGCCGTGGGGGATTGGCCAATATGATGACTTCGCGGGGGTGCCCTTACGATTGCTCGTTCTGCTCGACTATCCACCATTGGGGACGGGGCTTTCGCTATCCCAGCAATGAGTATGTGATTCGTGAGATTGAGATGCTGCGTGAGCAGTATGATCCCTCAGAAATATTGATTTTTGACGATTTATTCAACGTGAATAAAAAGCGGGTGGTGGATTTGTGCCGAATGATCCACGAGCGCAGACTGCATGAAGGGGTGGAATTTCGCTGTTTTGTGCGTGCCAACCTGCTGGACGATGAAGTGGTGGAAGCGATGGCTTCAGTGAACAATACGGTGCTTAATATCGGCTTCGAGTCTGGCTCGGATGATATGTTGTTTAAACTTAACAAAAAGGGATGCACGATTAAAGAAAACGACGAAGCCATACGCCTGGGAAGGAAATATGGCGTCACCTTCAGTTCATGCTTTATTATGGGAACGCCGGGTGAAAAGCGGGATGATATACTCGCCAACTTTGATTTTGTGCTCTCGAATACTGATGTGTTCGATAATGTCGCTTTTGCTCCATTGCAGGTATTGCCGATGACCAAAGTATGGGAATGGGCCAAAGAAGTGGGCATTAGCGAACATAACTTGACTGGCGTGGTGCTTGAACCGGAAGATTTTGAGGATGAAAAAGACTTTTTGATGACCAAATGGCCTTATATGAATGCCGATATTATCCCTCTCGAAGAGTTTTATGTGTATTACATGATCGGTAAAAAAGTCGAAAAAACCGTTGATGAACTCTCCAAACTACGTAAACAGGTCAAAAAGACCGGCGATGCGTCTTCCCTCCAATACATAACCGAGAATGTATCATTCTCCTCCATTGTTAAAGAAAAAGCCAAACGCCGCTTGCGAACATTGATGCCTACCGAACCTCGATTATTGCATGGTGATTAAAGAATATCTCAAAAAATAAGTTGACACATAGGCCAACCCCTATATGTTGTAGGGCGAACCTATGTGTTCGCCCTCTGTTGTGGTATGGCTAATATTAGGAAGAGTTTTGAGATAATCTTTAAATCTTGGATCTGGCCCTTGCAACCTGTTTAAATCTACGTATTGGATGTAAAGGGAATTTCTGTAGGAGCGTGGCTTTTATGGTTCAGTATTTCTCTTTATTCGTTATATCTCTTTTCCTACTTTTGCCCCCTATTGTTTTGTCTGTTTCAGAAATGCATGGTACTGATCCTCAAGCGGAGAAAGTGATAAAAAGGGTCTCTGAATTTTATAAGGATTTGGAAGCCTTTTCGGTTGAGATTACCTCGGTTATGCACATGAAGCGCCATAATATGGATAGCCAGATGCAAACCGTGCGAACTCTTAAGGTTAACAGGCCTGAGATGGCATCTCTAGAAATAGTTGAGGGATTAGGGGGGAGTGAACTGTATTATGATGGGAAGACACTTACCCGTTATTATCCCTTTATAAATATGTATACGATTGATACAGCGGCGAAATCGCTGGAAATGTTAAAATCGCTTGATGAAAAAGTTGGGGTGACTTCAACATTTTCGTCACCTATCTCACTCTTTATTGATTTTCTCTTTCGAAATGATCCGTTGGCCAATTTTTTGATATACAGTGAGCAGGTTGAGTATGTTGAGAAAGATCAAATTGCTGATCACTTTTGTCATCATCTTCACTTTGCTTATCCTCAATTTGATTTCGATATGTGGATTGAGACAGGGGAAAAGCCATTTATTCGCAAGGTGCAACCGGATTTAGCCAAGGTTATCTTGGCAAATCAAATAAGCCAATCAAAGGCTGCAGAATTTGAACTGGATATTGAGATTGTCTATGACAACTGGGAAATAGAGCCAGCATTTTCGGTGGAGGAGTTTCAGTTTAAGCCTACGAAAGGGAGCCAGCAGGTCGATAATATCATGCAGGCGATTGAGGAATCCATGCAGCCCCAGGTCCATTCAAGCTTAAGCAGCCCCTTGGATTGGCTAGCAAAGCCATTACCTCCAATCGAATTGTTGACCTGGGATGGTGACACCATTTCAATACCAGACAAGGAAGTCGAGCGGATTATCCTAGTTGTTTTTCTTAGATCAGATGATCCAACGGCAGATGATTTAATCAATGGCGTGGAGTTGTTGATTGACCAATACAAAGAGAACTTGGAGGTTTTATTTGTCATTTCAGAGGATGAAAAGAGCGATTTTGAAAGTAAATATCTTCAATTAAAACAGAATGATATAACACATATTTGCTGGTGTATTGATTCTGAAGGCCAGGTTATGTCACGTTTGAATATTCAAGCGAAAAATCAAATGATGATAGTGGATAAGAAAGGAATAGTGCAAAGTGTCCATGTTGCATGGCATGAACGGTCGGCTAACCGCTTGAGGAAAGAAATTCAAGCGTTATTTGAAGGCCGGGCATTGATCGAAGAGCGGTTCGCAACAAATTATAACTTGAAATTGAACTCAAACCTACAAACCATGAAGCGGGTGCAATCGGCGCTAGAGGCCTTTTTCATCGATCATAACTCCTATCCCATACCGAAAAGTGGACGCCGCTTAAATCATGCTTCGATTGTATCCAAGAGGAATGACAAGCAATATACCTTGACGGAACCTTTGGAGTATCTGAAAGCCTATCCCACTGATCCATACGATGTCAAGGAGCGTCCGTTTCGTTATGCAAGTAATGGAAAAACATGGTATATGTTTGTTTCAAACGGACCGGATGGGATCGCAGATTTTGATGAACGCCAATTTGATGGAACCGGTGATATTGACCTGGGAAAGTATCAATATAATCCCAATACCAATATGGGGGATATAATCATCGCCAGTCCGTAACTGATATAAAACCAGTTTGTGGGAATGGAATGGTTAAACACGTTGTTTTTTCATGCGTTCTGAGATAAAACTGTGATCCACAAAAGTGATTTTTTCAGGGATCATATAGGATTTCAGCCGGTCCCGGCAATATTGGAACAATTTCTGTTTAATTGTATGTGGATCAGCTGAGTGATTTAACTTTATTTTGGCGCACACACGTTGACCGGGATTGGGGGTGGTTTCGGCATACACAAGGGCTTCTTCCACCTCTTCAAGTGTTTGAATAACACTTTCAACCTGGGCTGGATAAACATGGTATCCATTGACATGAATGATTTCAGATTGCCGTCCTAATATTCTGATGTAATCACCATCCACATCGACGGCGTCACCGGTTCGAAACCAGCCATCTTCAGAAAAAGGAAGGGGGCCGTTTAAATAACCCATCATGGCGGATTCTGTTTTTACTTCCAATACTCCATCGATTACTCGGGTTTGGAATTCATCCCCGCCGACCTTAACCCACAAGGATTCGCTGGATTTTGACTTGGATCGTAATATTCCAACTTCAGTCAAACCATAGGTCTGCAATAGTCTGATATGAGGATAAATCTCACGAAAACGACTGAGTACATGTTTAGGCATTGGTTCGGTTCCATACGTCACTAATTGCAAAGTGGGCAGTGCATAATGCTTATAGGCATCACTCTGCAAGACCATATTTAAAAAAGTGGGTGTGGTTGGCAGTAATTGGACATTGTGTTTTTCAATCAAATTTAAAGTGATCTCAGGTTCACGGTCAGTGGGTGATACCATACAGCCTGCGTTGGATAAAATATACAAAAGGGTATTTATTCCACCAATATGGTCAAACCGTAAAAAGGGGATAGTACGATAGGCAAAGCGGGTTCGTTTGAATTTTTGAAGGAATTTGCAAAAATCATGGAGTACTGCTTTTTTTCCGCTGGAAGAACCGGAGGTGAAAAGCAATAATCCGGGATGGTGTTTTGCCCGCAACGTGTCAATTAATGGATGTTCAGCATTATGATTCGTTTTTTGGATGATCACAAAATCAAGCTCAGAAATGAATATACGGAACTCGGCCTGGGCGATGTCTATAAGTGGTTGGTTTTGTTCATTTTGCTTGCGGTTTAGTGGAGCTATGATGCAATGTTTTTCGATCAAGGCTAGAAGAATAGCCACGGCTTGAGGGGTAAAATCGGCCTCCAGTGATACAACCGCACCGGGTGGTATTTTTTGAAATTCAGGGTGTTTGAGCCATGTTTGTATGGATTCAAGAAGCCATTGATAAGACAAACTGGTGTCATTCCAAACGATCGCTATATCGTTGGCATGGCATTCAAAACGGTTATAGATAAAATTGATTGATGATGAATCCATGTATTTAAAGATAATTTTAAAGTTTAATTATACTTAAAACCTTTGTGATTATTTCTCCTATAATTAGTGTCTAGCATAAGAGGGTAATTTTGCTTAACAGTAAATATTACCAGTTTTATCATATTGGTAGAATATTAATTATCTCTCAATCAATAATGGTGGGAAAGGGGTAAGTTACATGACAAGGGGATTGGTAAGCTAATCATCCTGATCAGAAGAACTGGAGGCCATAATAGGTGTTATCATTCGATGAATTAATGACGAACGATCCACTTCCTCCCCGGGAAAAAAGGCGGGGATTAGTGGTTGTAAATACTGGAGATGGGAAAGGCAAGACGACGTCCTCCCTTGGTGTGGCGTTTCGTGCTTTGGGATGGAATTGGAAGATACGGATCATTCAGTTTATCAAGGGGAAATGGTTGACAGGTGAGAAGCGTTTTTGTGACGCTCTGCCCATGGACATTGAACTTTTTCCCATGGGTGACGGTTTTACATGGGATACCAAAAATCCCGAGCAGGATAGGAAAACATCGGCTGAAATATGGGCTTTTGCACGGCAAAGTATTGAAAAGGCTGAACATGATTTGGTGATCCTGGATGAGATCAACAACGTCATCGATTATGATTATCTTGAGGTGGAACCGGTAATTCAAACTTTAAAAGCACGAGAACCCTGGATGCATGTCATTTGCACTGGAAGAAATGCGCGAGAGGAACTGATTAAATACGCTGATCTGGTTACTGAAATGAAAGAGATCAAGCATCCCTTCAACCAAGGTGTGGTGGCCCAGCGGGGGATTGATTTTTGATATGAATTTATTTTTATATGATGCATAAGGTTTAATTATCTTGATTTAAGCCTGAACACTCTATGGATAAATTTTTTTACCGATTAATAATTATGTGTATAAGCTCATGAAAATCAGATTATTATAGCCAAGTTATCCTTTATCCTCAATTAATATCCTCATCAAAATTCGTGATTTTCTCTCTTAGTGAAGAGAAAAATGCAGGCAATGGTGTAATGAATATCATCGATTGAATTTTCTCTTCTCTACGACAAATAATTTTAAAAAAAGTGACTGGAGATAATCATGAATGATTGGAAATCATACTTTCTATTTATCTTAATCCTGTGTTTCCCGCAAGCCATACAATCAAATCCTGTATCATATCAAGTTGGACATGATGGATATTTTGATTCGAATGAATTGGTGATATTCAAATCATTTCCATCAAGAAGTTTTGGTGATTATTTGGATGTATTTGAGCATGATACCCGGGGTTTACTTTCTTTTGCCTCCCTCAATCTAAAACCTGGCCAATACCAGTTGGAACTACATCTAACTTGTAAATCATTTGTCCAGAGTGGAACGGTGGCGGTTCATTATTTGAATGAACTTCGATGGGATGATCCGGGTGAAACGCTTGATCCACCGCCGGCTGATAGTAACTTTCCCACATGGCATTACCGGAATTATAATTGTTGTCCATGGGAGGTTCCCGGTTGTTCTGGATCAAGTGAAGAAGGTTCCTTAATTTCAGAACGGTATGTTGATTCGTCGACGGATTTAATCGTATCAGATATAGTGGTCATTAAATCCAATCAAGATGCTATCGGATTTCTGTTAAAAGGATCGGCAAAAATTTATTATTATGAAAAAGATACCCCCGGCACGACTCCTGAGCGTAATCCTCTTCTCATTATGAAACGGTTAAACGTGTACCTGATGGGTGGCTTGAATTGGAATCGGTTTTTTCACGGTTTTAAATTCTTGAGATAACTTATACCTATAGGCCCCTCAATAAAATACGTTTGAGGGGCTTTTTTTTTGTAATGGAGGATGGTTGTAAAAAAATTTAATTTTTCTTATGGAATGTGATGAAATTGGCCGAAAATATGGATGATTAGCGTTCCATTCTTTTGGTTCCCTATGAGCTGTTCTTTTGATAACCCATACATTTTACAACACTTACGAAGAGGTGCATTTTGGACATTCATTCAAGTATGTTTAAGGATGTCATAGAAAATCTTGAAGATGGCGTATTTTTTGTTGATCAGGATAAAACAATAATTTATTGGAATCAGGGTGCGGTTAAGATTACAGGCTATTCGAAAAGAGAAATGGTCGGAAAACGTTGTTCAGATTCATTATTAGATCATCATGATTTGGAAGGCTCTCCCTTATGTGATGATTTCTGCCCTTTCGATCGTGCTTTAAAACGTGCCACTTCCAGTGAATTGGAAGCGTGGCTAAAGAAAAGGGATGGTTCACAACTCCCTGTATACATTAGAGTTATTCCAATGCGAGACAAATCGGGTGAGATAGTGGGTTCGGCACAATTTTTTACTGATATTACCCTCAAATTAAAATTGCTGGAAAAAGTTAAAAAACTGGAAAATCGTACTTCTGTTGATTTATTGACAGATTTACCCAATCGTTCATTGATCGAATTCAGCCTTAAATCAAGATTAAACGAGTTTGAGCGAAACCATTGGAACTTTGGCGTGATTATGATGGATATTGATCATTTCAAGTCGTTCAATGATCAATACGGGCATGATGTGGGGGATGAAGTGTTAAAAATAATTGCCAAGGTAATAGTGAAAAATCAACGTGCGTATGATGTTGTTGGACGTTGGGGAGGGGAAGAGTTTGTGGGGATAATTTCGAGTGTGGATAAATTCAGTTTATTAGGCGTGGCAGAACGGTTTCGCTTAATGATTGAAAATCAAACCATAAAAGTTGGGCGAAAGAAGATACGAATAACGGTTTCAATTGGTGGGACTATTGTAAAAGCAGGGGATAACGCTGAAAGCATGATCAAGCGTGCGGATATTAACTTATATCAAAGCAAGAAAAAAGGCCGCAATTGCGTTACCATCGAATAGATTTCAAGAAAAAAGGCCAGCACTTGCTGACCTCATATAGATTGGTTTGGTGAAATCGAATAGTAAATCTGTTATCCGAGTACGTTTAGTGATTGCCCCGGTGCTAAACCTTGTACCGGAGAATTTTGAGGAAACTGTGGTGCTAAATTGGGTGTTGGAGGTGGTCCAACTTGCCCAGGTGCGGAATTAAAATCCTGACCTGGATTGGGGTTTGGGTTTGGACCTGGTGAATTTACCGGCTGTTGTGGATTATTCCCCGTTTGGCCAAATCCTTGTTGGGTTGGAGGACCAGCTGTTTGCCCAAAGTTTTGTTGAGTTTGAGGCGGACCAAACTGATTGTCACCTTCATTTGTTGCACCGACTGCCTGTTGACTTATTTCAACCGTGTCCGTTCCATTGGTTTGGTTTAAACCGGTATTATTAGGACTCGGGGGTATGTTACTGCTTTGCGCAGGAGGTCTTGGTGTTTGTTGCGTATTTTGCGGTGGTGGTTGAACAGGGAATAACTGATTTTGTATTTGGGGTATTTGACCTGGATTAGGCCCAATGTTTGTTGGTCCTGATACCATGACTTACACCTCTTTCTAAAAAAATTCCCTCAACCAATATGTAGCAATTATATCATGGAAATACATTGAATGCAAACAAATAAAACAATTATTCCACATTTTATAACGCAATATATTACCATAGAAAATCAATAAAAATATCTTTATTCGTAGTGTCGGCGTCTTAATTGGTTGACTTTATGGTGAGCGGTCCGGATTGTTTCGGGTAAACGATATTTTCTGCATAAATCCAGAATGAGGTGGGTGGAATTAAGAAAGTCAATTTGATGGCCAGGGCTGATAAATAAAGGTTTCACGTTGTTTTTTGTGCGAAGCACTTCTCCGATCTTTTTATCATCTAGCATCAGGTCAGAAATCGCACCTCGTTGGGTTTTCGGTTCGCAAAAATCACCTACCAGTTTGGTTTTTGCGCACCCAACGGTGACCAAGCCGGATTCAACGCCAACATGGCAGGCCAAACCAGCCTGGCGGGGATGGGCTATTCCCTGTCCATCACAGATGAGGGCATCAGGCAAAGTTGAGAGTTTAGTCAGACAGGTTTCAATAAGCGGCCATTCACGAAAGGCAAGATAGCCCGGAATATAGGGAAATTCCAGTTCATTGATCGCTGTTGCTGTATCAATCAATTCCAAATCGGGGTATGAAAAAACCAACACTGCCGCAAACCCAATTTTTGAAAAGCGATTGCAGGATATATCCGCCCCTCCAACCGTTTTTAGTTGGTCCAGTGGAGGGAGCCGATTATCGAGTATAACCTGATCGGCAATTTGTTTTTGCTTTTTTCGCCAATTCTCTATATCAATGGGCATGAGCGCTCGATTATCGGGAATGGTTACCTATCTTGGTATATAATTATGTTGGGTTAAGATTCCTCTGGGAGTTAATTATACTATGTAGGTTACAATAATACTAAAATCAACCGTTTCGGTTTCGAAAACTCAAACAACGAATCAAAAAAAGATACAAAAAATCACGATGGTTCAAAACGTTGTAAAAGATCAAAGTTTATTGGCTCAGCGGATGGAGGAACTTTGTGCGCGAGAGTCGTTTCATACTGTTTCTCAACAAATGGCAAAAGGTAATATGCTTTTGTGCGGGCAGGCGGTGGGATCATCCAAGGCCCTTTTGATTACCCATTTGGCGCAAAAACTTAAAACCAACATAGTTGTGGTTACCCCCGAACAAAGCAGTGCTTATTTAATGCTCGATGATATCGAGTTTTTTTTGGGCGAACAAAATATAAATATCCCTGTTTTTGTTTACCCCCATCTTGAAATCCTCCCCTATGAATCTCAAGTGCCGGAATTAGCCATCAGCATGGAGCGTTTGGCTCCCATCCAATATCATCTTGAGTATCAAGGTGAATCTTCATCAGATTCGCCCATGATTATTATTGCTCCTGTTTCAGCCGTTTTAAAAAAAGTTCCTCCCATTTTCATGTTTAGTCAAAAAGGGCTTCATTGCAAACGAGAGGAAGAGCATAGCCGGGATACCTTAACCGAATGGTTGGTGGAACAGGGATATGAATACCGGGATCTGGTTGCCCAGCGAGGTGATTTTTCCGTCCGAGGCGATATTGTTGATATCTATTCGTTTTCTTATCCTGATCCTATCCGTATCGAATTTTGGGGTGATGAAATTGATTCCATTCGCTTATTTCATGTTTCTACTCAACGATCAAAAGAAACCATTGATGAGGTGGTATTATATCCCAGCCATGAAGACACGTTGATACGTGAAGCCTTGCAGAACAATCAAGAGCTTCAGTGGTTTCATCATCTGTTTGGAGATAACAGTTTGGTCGTACTGGCGGATGGGGATGAAGTCGAGAAAGAAGGTGAATCATTCGCATCACTGGTGGAAAAACGCTATCACGAAGTGCTGGCTCATCCGGATGATGAACATGAAATTCATTTGAGTGAAGAGGATTTTCATAAACATAATCAGGCGGTTATGGAGCCTCCTCATGTGTTATACGGACGCTTTCACGAACTGGAGGATGCGATTGAAGATCATCCCTATTTAACGCTCACCGATTTCACCCTTGAGCCGGGTGATTTAAATGTCAATATCGGATTCACTACTCCTGAAATCTTTGGCGATGATAAAAAGGAACGTATCGCGGCATTAATCCATTTGTGTTCAGCGGGGACAGAAGTACTGATTGTATGCGATAATACCGGCCAGCAAAGCCGGTTGGATGAAATTCTCGGGGCCCACCGCGAAGAATCAGAAAAACATGGCGAGATCGATATTGCCTACCCGCAAACCTATGTGGGCGCCATGCATCGTGGCTTTGGCAGCCATATTCCCAATTTATTGATCTGTACTGACCGTGAAATTTTTGGCCGATACCGCCGTTTTCGCGCGCCGGTTCGTGATGGCATTGCCCTCCCCATAACCGACTTGCTGGATTTAAAACCTGGGGCTTACGTTGTCCATATCGATCATGGTATCGGGCGTTTTGTCCGCATCACCCGTATGGAACACGAAGGCAGTGAAGGTGAATTTTTGGAGTTGGAATATGCCAATAACGGTGTTCTTTATGTCCCTCTCGACCAGATTGATAAAGTGGGGCAATACGTAGGGGGTGAAAACGCCGAACCCTCCCTTTCAAAATTAGGCACCAAAAACTGGGAACGCACCAAAGCCCGGGCTCGCCAGGCAATAGAAGATATGGCGGAAGAATTGCTGGAACTTTACGCCACCCGCTCTATTCAAAAAGGGCATTCTTTCAATAAAGATACCCCCTGGCAACATGAATTTGAGGCATCTTTTTTGTATGAAGAAACCCCGGATCAATGGAGGGCTATCGAAGAAGTTAAGCGGGACATGGAAAATAATGAATCCATGGATCGTTTGATCTGCGGTGATGTGGGTTTTGGCAAAACAGAAGTGGCAATCCGCGCCGCCTTTAAAGCGGTGATGGATGGCAAACAAGTAGCCATCCTGGTGCCTACCACTATTTTATGTCAGCAGCATTACACCACTTTTAAAGAGCGTCTGGCGGATTACCCAATCCAGGTGGAAATGCTCTCCCGATTTATCAGTGATGGAGAGCAAAAAAAGGTGGTTAAATCGGTTATGGATGGCGATGTTGATATTGTAATCGGCACTCATAGGCTCTTATCCAAGGATGTTAAATTTTCTTCACTCGGTCTGGTGATCATCGATGAAGAGCAGCGTTTTGGTGTTAAGCATAAAGAGCGTCTGCGCCAAATCCGTAAAACCGTGGATACCATAACATTGACTGCCACACCGATTCCGCGAACGCTTTATATGTCATTGTCTGGTATCCGCAATATGAGTATGGTCAGTACACCGCCCAAAAATCGTCTACCCATCGAAACCTATATTATGGAATGGTCGCCAGAAGTGATTGAAAATGCTATCTTGAGGGAACTTTCACGTGATGGGCAGGTTTATTTTGTCCATAATCGCGTTGAATCGATTCTCCACATCGCCAATTATGTGCAGGATTTAGTGCCTCAAGCCCGTGTGTGTGTTGGGCATGGCCAGATGCCGGAACATGAGTTGGAACAGGTAATGATGCAGTTTATCCATCATGAATATGATGTTTTGGTGGCCACCAGCATTATCGAAAATGGTTTGGATATCCCCAATGTCAACACCATCGTTATTAATCGGGCGGATCATTTCGGGCTTTCGCAGTTATACCAGCTGCGTGGGCGCGTAGGGCGCGACCGCCATCGCGCCTATTGCTACTTGTTGGTGCCCAGCAAAAAAGGGCTATCCACCCTGGCCCGCCGCCGGTTGTTGGCTTTGCAAGAGCATAACCAGCTGGGAGCGGGATTTCATCTCGCTATGCGTGATATGGAATTGCGCGGAATCGGCAACATTTTGGGACGCCAGCAGCATGGCCATATCGCTGCCATTGGTTTTGACCTCTATTCCAAGCTACTTTCGGAAACTGTCACAACTCTGAAAGGTAGCAAAGGCTTAAACCTTGAATGGGAAACCACCCTCGAAATGGTGCCCAAAGGCACTATTCCCCCTGCTTATGTGGAAAGCAGCAAACAGCGTATGTCATTACACCAGCGTATTGCGAAGATTAAAACATTTGATGAGATCGATAGCCTCAAAGCGGAACTCGAGGATATTTACGGCAAGATACCAGCTCAGATCGAACGGCTGCTCTTTGGGGTACAGGTGCGTGTGCGCGCCAATCAGGCAGGTATGGATGTGGTCAGTTTGCGTCAAAACCGGGGTTACCTGCGCTATCATCAAAGCCAGGCTGAACGCTTCAATCCCCTTCGTGTGTTAGAACTTGACGGCTGGGAAGGCTTGAAGCTATTGGTAACCACGAAAGGGGACAACGTTGCTATCGAATTTTCTGATCCCCAAAAGCGCGGGATCATGCATGACAAGATTCTCCCACTCATCGAAGCCCTGGAAGCGGATGATGCGCCTGAATTCGAAAAACCTCCTGAACCAACTCCACCTCCCAAAAAGGAGCCCAAACCCAAGAAAAAGAAAATCCGATCCAAAAAAATTGTCCGCTCCCGCTTTGATTAGGCGTATATAAAAGGCTGACGGGATTTTCTGCTACACCTTTTTTAAAGCAGTTGCGGTAAAGTGAATTGTAATTTTAAAATCCTAAAAATAGTTGCACTTCATTCAAATGGAGTTAAAATTTAGACATCACTTTATACCAGAAAGATTAAAACCAATGGGATTTAAACGAATTACAGTTGATCCTAATAAAATGGGTGGAATACCTTGTATAAGAGACGTGCGAATTCCTGTGGCCACAATTATAGGGATGGTTGTCGAAGGGATGACGTATGATGATATCTTGCGTGATTACCCAGACTTGGAGAAAGAAAACATAATTGAGGCTTTATATTATACTGCAGAAGCTGTATGTGGACGTTAAATGCTGCTTTACACCCCCATATACATTCCTTGTCTTCTCTATTAAAATTGACTAAACAACTAAACTTAATGATGAGGTGAATCTATGTCTAAATTGTCTCGCCGTCATTTTTTGCAGTCGGGTGCTGCCGCTGTGGGTTTGATGGCTGGCCAGCCCCAGCTGTTTGCTTCTGAAACCCACAAGAAGGCGCGCTCTGCCACGGATTGGGTGACCTTGGGTAAATCGGGTATCAAAGTCACCCGCCTGGGCTTCGGTACCGGTAGCATGGGTGGACGCCATCAACGTGAATTGGGCCAGAAGAAATTCACTGAATTGGTGCGCCATGCCTATGAACGAGGTATCCGATTTTTCGACACCGCCGATAACTACAACGAGATGCACGAAATGCTCGCTGAAGCGTTAAAGGGCATCCCACGTGATACCTATACCATCCAAACCAAAATGAAAATTCGTCAGGGAAAAGTTCCTGCTGAGGAAATTGATCGCTTTCGCCGTGAATTAAACTCCGATTACTTTGATTCGTTTCTGTTGCATTGCGCTCAATCAGGTGATTGGACAGAAGAACTTAAACCATTGATGGAAGGGTTGGATAAGGCCAAGGATAAAGAATCCATCCGCACCCACGGTGCATCCGTGCATGGTTTAAAGCCGCTCAAGGCGATGCCTGGCTGTGAATGGCTCGATGTTGCTTTGTTGCGTGTTAACCATAATGGTACCCATATGGATGGTCTCACCGGGAAATGGGCTGAACCAAGCAAACCAGATGAAGCGATTCCAGAGATCAAGAAGATTCACGCGCAGGGTACAGGGGTGATCGGAATGAAAATCATCGGCAACGGTGAATTTACCTCACCCGAACAGCGTGATGCCTCCATCAAATATGTGATGGGTCTGGATTGTGTGGATGCCGTAGTCATTGGTTTCAAACACCCCAAAGAAATTGATGAAGCCATCGAACGAATGAATACCCATTTGAATGCCTGATAAGCTGCAAAGGGCGGCCTGATAGCCAATGACATTAACTTGAGATAAGATTGAATTCTTGAATTGGGAGGGCGAATCTCCTGATGAGCCGTTGTATGTGGAAACGGCTCGGCGGGAGCCTCGCCCTCCCTTTTAAGTTTATGACATTGAGCCTGACAGCCGCTCTTTATCTTGTTATTGCCAATCACTCAAGTTTCAGGTAATATCCTAGCTAAATTAAGTCAGTACCAGATTACAATGTAAAAGGGAATAAACCATGCGGCTTAAAATCACTTTAGTCATAGTATGTCTGTTCACCTCGTTTTATGCCAATGCCAAAGTCATTGAATCGATCGCGGCAGTGGTCAACGGGGATATTATCCTTAAAGGTGAAGTGGAGACTCAATTTCAGTTCTATCTTATTCGGCAAAATATTAACCCCAATACTTTAACTCAGTCTGAAATACAAGAGCGTAAAGATCAAATCCTTGAAATCATGATTGATGATTTGCTGATTGAACAGGCAGTGCGTAATAGACTCTCACCAGCCCAAAAACAACTGATCGATGAGCGAGTTGAAAGCCTGACCAACGAGGAGATGGATGAGTTTAAAAAGCAGTATAATACCGCTGAAAAACTGGCTAGTTTGGAGCGTGAGCAAGGTCTTTCGTGGGATGAAATCAGACAGCTGCGCAAACGGTTGATCTATAAGGATTATTTAAGATGGTATGTTGTTCCCCGTTTTGTCCCACAACAAATCACACCACCCACCCCACAAGAGATCGCCCAGTATCAAAAAGAACATCCGAACGAAGAGGCCAGTGGGAAATTGCTCATCGCCCATATTTTGTTGAAAGTTCCCCCCGGTGCCACTCAGGAAGAGGAAAGCCGTATTAAAGAACGTGCCGATGAAATTGCTCAGCGCGTCAAACTGGGAGAATCCTTTGAAAAATTGGTTGAGCTGTATTCTGATCATACTATTACCAAACGGAATGGGGGTCGTTTGCCGGAATTTCAAAAGGGGGACTATTATGAAGAATTCAATCCATTGTTTGATTTGGAAGAAGGGGCAATAAGCGATCCTATTCGAACGCGGGTCGGATACCATATTGTGAAGGTGTTGGATAAGAAAACCATTGAAGATCTTGTCATGAAAGAAAAAGGCCGAAAAATCACGATGGAATGGATTGAACAGCTGCGGAAAAATTCCACCATCCAAAAACGCCTTTAATATAAATGAGTTTAAACAGGTGTCCGAATGGAGGATTTACCATGATTGATAAAAATCGACGGTGTTTTTTGCACTCTGCAAGCACCGGGATTGTTTTATCCAGTGCTCCCGCATTTATTCCAAATTTAATCCAAGCGGCGCCTTCGCAAAAACTCCATCATGCCGTCATTGGCGCTGGCGGACAGGGAAACAGCCATACTCGTGGATTTAATGCGCTAAAAAACGAGTGCAATATTGTTGCTATTTGTGATGTTGACCCTGAACGACGCACAAAAACCGCTGAATCGATTCCAAATCAGGTTCAGCAATATGAAGATTACCGGCATATTCTGGGTGATGAATCCATCGATACTATTAGTATCGCAACCCCAGACCATTGGCATGCCAAAATTGCCATAGAAGCCATGCTGGCTGGTAAACACGTATACGTCGAAAAACCATGCAGCCATAATATTCGTGAAGGTGAATTATTATTAAAAGCGGCAGCCAAAACTGGAAAATGTGTTCAGCATGGTACTCAAAGCCGAAGTGGTGAGGGTATTATGAACGCTATTCGTTTTTTAAGGGAAGGGCGAATTGGCCAGGTCCGTTTGGCAAAAGCCATTAATCACCAGTTGCGCAGGCCGATTGGCAGGGCTAATGCAACACAACCACCAGCCGGGGTGAATTACAACCTTTGGTTGGGGCCTGCCCCTCAACATTCATTCACACGAAACCGCTGGCATTATAACTGGCACTGGTTTTGGGATTACGGTACCGGTGATGCGGGGAATGATGGAATCCATCAAATCGATATCGCTCGCTGGGGATTGGGTGTTGGCCATCCCAAGGCGATAACAGGAATTGGTGGTCAGCTTTTCTATGATGACGATCACCAAACACCGGATACCCAAGTGATTACTTTTGAGTACGGTCAATGTTACCTGGTCTTTGAAATGCGCCTTTGGACCGATTACAAGATGGAAGGACATGACAATGGCGTTGTATTCTATGGTGATAAAGGGAAATTAGAAATTGGTAGAGAGGGTTGCTTCGTTTATCTTATCGGTGAAGACCCCAAAAAGATTGGTGGAGGATCTGACTTTAATGCTAATCTTAAAAACTTTTTGGCATGTGTGAGAGACAACGATCCATCTTCTCTTAATGCTCCCATAGAGGAAGGTGTTTTATCCGCTGCCCTTTGTCATTGGGCCAATATTATTACACGAACCGGCCGTTCCATTGTTTTGAATGATCAGCATCATCCTCAAAATGATGATGAGGCGGCTGAACTCATGGACCGTACCTATCGAAAAGGATTTGAAATCCCTGCATTATAATATAAGGTTGCTTACATGATTTCGATTACGAATGCCAAACTCCGTCTTGGTGGAGAAATTATATTTGAAGACTTATCCTGGCGCATTGATCTTGGCGACCGCATAGGCCTTGTCGGCCCCAATGGATCGGGGAAAACCTCCATTTTGCGCGTACTGGTGGGGGAGAATTCGCTTGAAGCGGGGACCATCGAAAAATCCAAAAACCTGCGTGTTGGTTACCTTCCCCAGGATGCCGCTGAACTTCCCGATCAAACTGTTTCTCAGGTTTTTATGAGTGCATTTGATGACTTAAATGCCATGGAAGAGCAAATGCATCGCCATATGGAAATCATCCAATCCACTCCAACCCATTCAAAAGAGCACAATAAAGCACTCCATCAATATAGTGTGGTTGAAGAAACTTTCCGACATAGAGGAGGTTATAGCCGAGAAGCGGATGCCAAAAAAGTATTGAGTGGATTGGGATTCCATCCTTCAGAATGGGAACGTCCCGTGCGTGAATTTAGTGGAGGCTGGCGGATGCGCGTACTACTGGGGCGATTGTTGCTTGAAAAGCCTGATATTTTGTTACTCGACGAACCCACCAATCACCTTGATCCCGATACGCTTTCCTGGTTTGAGCAATACCTGTTGGCAAGTGAATCGGGCCTGGTTCTAGTCAGTCACGATCGTTATTTTCTTGACCGGATGGTGAAAGGCATTGCGGAAATTGATCAACGAAAGTTCAGAACCTATAAAGGCAATTACACCGTCTACAAAAAGAAACGCGAAGAAATCCGCGAGCAACTAATCGCCCAAAAACGCAACCAGGATCGTGAAATCGCCCATCTGGAAAAATTCGTTGAGCGCTTTAAAGCCAAAAACACCAAAGCCAGCCAGGCTCAATCCCGCATCAAACGCCTTGAAAAAATTGATCGTATTGAAATAGAAACCGATTCAAGCACGATCGCCATTCCCATGCCCCAAGTTCCCCGAAGTGGAAAAGAAGTGTTGATTTTAGACGAGGTCAGCCATTGGTATGACGATCTACAAGCCTTGCAACCGGTTTCAACAGCCATCTATCGCGGTGATAAGATTGCGGTGTGGGGCGCCAATGGTGCAGGGAAAAGCACCTTGCTCTCCATCATGGCGCAAGATAAAACCCCTACGTATGGTACGGTCAAGTGGGGGCATAATACGCATGTGGCTTATTTTTCCCAGCATCATGCTGAATTACAAAGTTCACAATTAACCCTATTGGAAGAATTGGAATCTGTTGCTCCAGCCGAAATGCGCACGCGTCTGCGCGATGTCCTTGGGGCATTCCTCTTTCGGGGGGACGATGTGTTTAAATGCGTATCTGTATGCAGTGGGGGTGAGAAAAGCCGGCTGGCTTTAGCCAAATTACTTATCCGGCCCATCAATGTCATGATCATGGACGAACCCCTCAACCACCTGGATATTTCCACGGTTGAAATATTGGAGGACGCCCTTCACCGTTTTGAGGGGACTATTATTTTTGTCTCACACGATCGCTTTTTCGTCGATCGTCTTGCTTCCCAAGTGTGGGAGATGAAGGCCGGGCAATTGCGCGTTTATAAAGGGAATTATTCCGATTATCAATACGCCAAACAATTTTTACAATCACCAAATGATTCGTTTGATCAAACTGATAGCTCTAACACAGAGACTGACTCCAACAATGTAACTCGCCATCAACGAAAAGAGAAAAAAAGACGTGAGGCGGAAGAGCGCAATCGTTCGGGGGCCAAACGGCGGGAGCAGGAGAAAAAATGCGAGGTGATCGAACATAAAATCCATGAATTGGAAGCACAAATTGATGAGTTGGAGGGGCGTTTATCATCCGGGGAATTACTCCACTCACCCAATGAAATGACAAAAGTCAGCAAACGATATAAATCGCTTTTAAAGACGAAAGACAAGCTCTATCGCCAATGGGAAAAAATGGTGGAATCGATCGAAGTCGCTTGAATGGTAACCCCAAAAATGATGAAAAGGGTAATTAATGAAACGACGTACATTCATAAAGCAAACTGGTCTTGGGGCTTCTGCACTTATACTCAATCAATCTGTTTTTGCAGGTGATGGACATTTACAATCAAATGAGTTGAGCGCGGACCTCGTCATTATCGGTGGAGGGTTGGGAGGATGTGCTGCTGCCTTGGCTGCTCTTCGCAATGGATTGAGCGTCATCATGACAGAAGAGACGGATTGGATTGGCGGGCAGCTCACCCAGCAAGGCGTTCCGCCTGATGAACATCCCTGGATCGAGCGATTCGGTTCCAATCTATCCTACCGCCAACTGCGTGATTCTATTCGGCGTTATTATCGTGATCATTATCCCCTGACTGAAACCGCACGCCGTCAGCCATTTCTTAATCCCGGATTGGGTGGAGTTTCTGCCCTTTGCCATGAACCCCGTGTGTCACTCGCCGTCCTGCGTCAAATATTTTCTCCTTATATTAGTGGTAGAAAATTGATTTTATTACTCGAACATGAAGCAATCTCCGCGGACACGGAAGGTGATCAGGTTCAATCTGTCACTGTTAAAAGTACTCGAACTGGCCATCCCATCGTTTTACATGCCCCATACTTTGTTGATGCCACCGAGTTGGGAGATATTCTCCCCATAACGGGAACCGAATACGTGACTGGTTTTGAATCCGGGAAGGAAACCGGTGAACCTCATGCACCAGAAGAAGCTCAGCCTCAAAATATGCAATCCTGCACATGGTGTTTTGCCATGGATTATCTTCCCGGGGAGGATCACATCATCGACAAACCGGGCGACTATGCGTTCTGGCGTGATTACACACCCGATCTCAATCCCCCCTGGCCTGGCAAGCAACTGAGTTGGAGTTATACCAATCCCCGAACCCTCAAGCCGGTGGAAAATCGCTACTGTGATCCTGTACGTGAAAGTGAAAATGAATATTCCGGCTTCTGGCGCTACCGGCGTATTGCCTATAAAAAATATTTCACAGATGAGAACTATGCCAGTGATATTACCCTGGTAAATTGGCCCCATAACGATTATATGTTGGGAAACCTTTGCGAAATTTCACCTGCCGAACGCCGCCAGCACTTTTCGGCGGCCATGCAACTCAGTTATTCACTGCTTTATTGGATGCAAACTGAAGCCCTGCGGCCCGATGGTGGAACCGGCTGGCCAGGTTTACGATTGCGTGGCGATGTGTTAGGCACTGAACATGGATTAGCCAAGTTTCCTTATATACGCGAATCCCGCCGGATCAAAGCCGAATTCACTGTGCTCGAACAACATGTTGGTACTGAAGCACGAATGGCTCGCACTGGAAAACCTCAGAATGAGGTGAAAGCCGAATCGTTTCATGATTCCGTGGGGGTGGGCAGTTACCGAATCGATCTGCACCCGAGCACCGGTGGTGATAATTACATCGATATCAGCAGCCTGCCTTTTCAAATTCCTTTAGGATCATTGATCCCGCAACGTATGGAAAATCTGATTCCAGCCTGTAAAAATATAGGCACTACCCATATAACCAATGGCTGTTATCGCTTGCATCCCGTGGAATGGAATATTGGGGAAGCGGCAGGAATGCTGATAGTTTATAGCATTCATCAAAAAGAAAAACCCAGGGGTATTCGCAACATACAAAACAAACTATCCGAGTTTCAACGTTTCTTACACTCACAAGGAGTGGAAACATCATGGCCGGAAACAGGACCGAGATAAAAGAATTATGGGAATAAACGATCACGATATTATTTCATCTGATATTTCAAAATCTCTTCAATCCGATGAAGCGATGGACATTCAGCGCTTGCAATTGATATTTTCAGAAAAACGCACGGATCTTTCCTTGTTACGAACCGGTATTGCTATTTTTACTCTGCCATTGTCTGTTATCACCGTGTTAATTGCCACATCAGGGCAATATGAATTAGTGAATACGCTTTACTTGTTTGTTCCGTTGATCCTACTGTGTATTGGCTTAGTGATACTGGCTATTTTTTTGATATTAAAATCCATGTATCGCATCAAAAGGAAAGACGCATTAATTCAAAAAATTATCAGCAAGGATCCCAAACTATTGGAGTTTTATCATAATTAACACACCATTAACAAATAGGGGAGGCTACATGAACAAGCAAACCAATCCGTTTCCACGTCGATCATTTTTGATGGGTACTGCAGCCGTAGGCTTAACCACAGCAAGCCAGGGATGGGCATCTGAATCCAGCCAGAAGGTTAAAAATCCGGTCATCTTTTTTTCAAAGCACCTGGGTTATATGGGTTATGATGCTCTGGCTGAAACGGTCGCCGAAATGGGTTTCGACGGTGTGGATTTAACCGTCCGTCCGGGTGGTCATGTTCTTCCGGGTAATGCAGAGCGTGATCTTCCCAAAGCCACTGAAGCAATTCGCAAGGTGGGATTGGATGTCAACATGATAACCACCCCGGTTACCGATCCCCATGATCCGGTTGATCAGGCGATTCTTAAAACCGCCTCACAATTGGGGATAAACTATTACCGGATTGGCACCTGGCGTTATGATCCCAAGCGGGATGTGCTTCAACAGTTGATGGAATGGAACACCAAACTGCGCGATTTGGCCGCTTTTAACAAAGAATATGGTCTCTTCGCTGGATATCACAATCACTCCGGGCATAATCAAATTGGTTCCACCATGTGGGATATTTATGAAATGATGCGGGGGATTGATCCCAAATATGTCGGATGCAATTGGGATGTCGCTCATTCCGTCGCGGAAGGCAGCTATGGCGCCTGGGAAATTAACTTCCGATTACTCAAAAACCGTATTAAAATGAGTGCTGTGAAGGATTGCTTATGGGTCAAACGCGATGACGGCCGCTGGCGGATGACTTACCCGCCTGTTGGTGAAGGCCTTACCCCCTGGCCGAAAGCGTTGTCAATGCTGAAGAATATCGGCTACGATGGCCATTTTTCCATGCATTTTGAGTATCATGTGCAGGGGGATTCAGAAACGGATAAACGAAAAAACGAAATCGCCGCTTTTCGCCGTGATTTGAAACGCTTTCGCGGTTACATGAAAGAGGCGGGGCTTGGCTAAGGATTTATTATAAATGTCTCATCATCATCATCATCATGAACATGCCCATTCGCATGGGCATGTTCATGATTCACATTATTATCAACAAGCCATCCGAGAACGTCTGGGTGCGATATTGGATTTGGATCAATCGCATGATCATCCCATTGAAATCCTGTCGCACATTTGCGCCGTGCAACAATCCCATCATCCAGGCATTCATCCTCGTTCGGCGTTGATTTTTGCGGGTGACCATGGTTTTTGCCAACGCTTCCAATGCACATTTTCTCCAACTCATGAGCGTATAAATCGTCTGGTCAACCAACGGTCGTTAAGCACTATTATGGCTGATCGTCATCAATTGACCATGAACGTTATTAATGTGGGGTGCATGGATTCGCTGGATTCCATTCAGCATGTCCAAAATAACCTGGTACGGCTTGGGACAAATGATTTCACCCAAACCAGTTCCTTAACCATCGATGAAGCAAAGCAGGCCATGAAAATTGGTTCTGACGCCGCGGCACAAGAAATGCAAAAAGGGACTCGGCTAATAGTGCTGGGGGCCTTGGGGCAGGGAACTGAGATTTCAGCGGTTGTTTTATCTACTGCGCTTTTGTCTCTTGAATTGCAAAATGCCATTGATTGGAAACGCTATGAACAATCATTAAACCTGCCATCTTTCCTGGATGAAACAGGGCGAATACTCCATGATAAAAAAGACCATTTTTCCACACCTATTCCGGCTCTTGCGTATCTTGGTGGAGTTGAAATGGCTGCCATGGTGGGAGTGATACTTCAGGCCGCCAGCCATCATGTTCTCGTTTTATTGGACGATATGGCTGCCTGCCTGGCTGCTTATATCGCATCGTTAATCGATCCATCCACATCAGGTGCATTGCTTGCTTCTCATCAAAATGATGAAACTGCCAACCAGATCATTTACCAACATTTAAACCTTCAATCCCTTTATAAATCGCGCTTACATTCGAATGAATTTTTGTATTCCCTGTTAGTTTTGCCCATTCTCGATTCCGTCATTAATCTAGCCGAATGATGTTATAAGTGACTGTGAACGTTGCTTTTATGCTTCCAGAGAGATAATGCTTCATTTTGAAATGCTTTTCTCTCTCAATCTTCGAAGTTCGTGTGTGACATGTGTTTGGAATAAACCTACTAGAAAAAACGTTTCCATAGTAGTATCCTTTAAGTAGATATTTAGTAAACGAATGATTTTTATGTTCTATGAACCTGAAGGTATAGGGCTGAAATTGGCCAACCTTCACACGCCAAAGCGATTGAAGCAATCGTTGTTGTTCCCAACATGTGGCAGATGGGTTCCATGAGTGACTGGTATGGTTCCTTGAACTGTTGTTGATACCGCGAAAATTAAAGAAAAAAGGAAATATAAAGAAAGTTTAAACTAACAGATTCGCTGTGAGGGTTTTCTTTATGTGATTTTTCAGAAAATCGGCGAATTCAGGTTTTTGGAGTATCTTTGTCACAATGGCGCATGGAACGGATGGAATTATTATTCGTTCCCTAATTAAAAGGAGGTAACAATGGCCCTGCATTTAGTATCCAATAGAAATTCTGATGTAATTGGCGAGAATCGTTATGTACCAAAAGTCAAATACGTGCGTGATTTGGATTCAATACCTCAAATCCCAAAACACGAGCGTGATAAACTCAAAAAAGTCGCTCAACGGTATGTATTTCGTGTGAACGATTATTATCTTAAACTCATTGATTGGAATGATCCCAATGATCCAATCAAGCAACTCATTATCCCCCGCGAGGAGGAACTGAATGACTGGGGGCAATTGGACGCCAGCAACGAAAGTTCAATAACGGTTGAACGGGGAGTTCAACATAAATATACCGATACGGTTTTGTTATTATGTAATGAAGTCTGTGGTGCTTACTGCCGTTATTGTTTTCGTAAACGTCTTTTTATGGATGAAAATGATGAAGCGACTCTGGATGTTTCAAAGGGAATCGAATACATCGCCAATCATCCTGAAGTGAATAATGTATTACTCACTGGCGGCGATCCTCTGTTGATGAGCACCAAACGCCTGATTCGTATTTTCCAGCAACTTCGGGAGATTCCTCATGTCAAAATTATCCGGCTCGGTTCAAAAATGCCGGCATTTAATCCCTGGCGGATATCGAATGATTCAGAGCTTCAACAGGCCTTCCGCTTTTATTCTCAAGAAGACAAACGCATTTATTTAATGGCGCATTTTGATCATCCACGCGAATTGACCGAACCAGCGATTGAAGGAATTCATGCCACCATTCGCAGCGGTGTGATTTGTGTAAACCAATGTCCCTTGATTCGCGGTGTTAATGATGATGTTGATATATTGGCGGACATGTACAGCCAGTTATCCTATATCGGGTGTCCACCCTATTATTTATTCCAGGGCCGGCCCACTGCGGGGAATGAACCCTATGAACTTCCCATCGTTGAGGGGTGGTCCTTATTCAACAAAGCATTGCGCCGTGGCTCGGGCTTAGCCCGCCGTGCCCGTTATATTATGTCCCACGAAACGGGAAAAATTGAAATCATGGCTGTTGATAATGTATTCATATACATGCGCTATCATGAAGCCAAGGATCCTGCCGATTTGGGGCGTTTTTTAATCGCTCATCGTGATGACAAAGCCTATTGGCTTGATCAGTTGGAATTGCTTAATCATCCTCCTGCACCCTCTTCATTGTCTCAGCAAAATTGATTTGAAGTTAAGATCATATTGAATCGTTGAATTGGGAGGGCGAATCTCCTGAGGAGCCGTTGTACGAGGACGCGGCTCGGCGGGAGCCTCGCCCTCCCTTTTAAGAGTTCCTACAAATGGTAGGGGTGAACCTGTGTGTTCGCTCTTTGTTGGAGTGCGGCAACCCGCAGGAAGCGCGTCAGGCAGGGTTGACACATAGGTCAACCTTTACGAATTTAAGGCGTTGCTGATGAGATATTATCCTGGGCTGCATTCTGTTTAGCTCGAAATTTTTTGATGCCGTTTAGCAGATTTCTAATGCTGGCCATGTCTTTTGGATCCTCAAAAGGACGTAATTCCGCTTTCTTGAGTGCTTGCTGAAAGGCTTTTTGAGCGGCATCGATATCATTAAGTGTCATCAGATAGCTTCGGCCTTTGATGTAATAATATTCTGGAGCGGTGGGATCATTTTTGATCGCACGTTCAATCCAGCGGTTGGCCTCTTTTCCACATTCCTGCAGCAAGTGGGCCAGTACTACGGGTGGATACAAATCTTTTTGCGATAGAATGAAATCCGCCTGTTTCAACGAGGTAATGGCCAGGTTCATGGGAGTGGCGGTGAAGTTTTTATATAAGCGGTCCAGTTCAATATACGCTCGCCGGGCTTGCTGATAATCATGAAATTGATAATACCCCAACGCCATCCAGTTATATGGTTGAATACGGTCTGGTGCCAGTTGGGCGGATTTACGCAATAAAATCAATGCATGCTCCATTTTTTCATGATTGAAAGAGATGGTTTTGGTTTCATTGGTCTGTTTGATTGCTTCATAGCCTTCCCGCATCATGCTGTCGGCGACATAGTTTTTAACTGCCGTGTAAAACAAAAAGACGGAAACGATCGGGATAAGACAAACCAAAGTGGGGCGCAATAGCCTTTGCGGCTTACGCCGGACTGGGGTTTGGGCATCAATCGCCCCTAGTGCCACACCCAGAAAGGACCAATAGATAAAGGCAATCGGTGTTTGCCGAAGGGTGACCGTCACCATGTTGTGAATCAGGATGGCAATTATCCCGCAAAGAAAGCCAATTAAAACTAAATTGCTGCGGCTTCGATGCCGTAATGCATGCCGCCAGATTGTGAAGAACACCAGGCCGATAAGGGCCAGATATAAGATCAATCCCACCACGCCGGTTTCAGATAATATCTCAAGATATTCATTGTGAACATGTTCCAAATAATGCCGCTTGAAGGGCAGATAAATCGATAATTCCTTATCACGAAATGTGTTGAAATGAATAGCGAAGGTCCCTAATCCAAAACCAAACCAGGGATGGGTTAACCACATGGTGATGGCAGCGGCATAAAAGTATGAACGCGTTGCCACTGAGGTACCCTGTGTCAGTAGGGAAAACCGGTAGATCGCGGCGGTTAATTCATCCCACATCAAAGTTACGCATACAATCCCTGATATCACCACAATCACAATGATGCTGATCGTACGTCCCAGGGTAATTCCGGGTTCAAGCAGGACCGGTTCGCGCACCCAATTTAAATAGGTTAATAACGATAAAAGGAGGATTAGGACAAAAAACATGCTCATCCATCCTCCCCGGCTGTATGAGAAGATCAGCGCCAATATTTCAAATACCCCACAGAGGATGAAAAATCCACGGATTTTTCCTTGTCTGATCAAAGCCAAGGTAATGGTCAGGGGGAGCAGAGCGATTAAATACCCAGCCAGGAAATCCGGATTGCATAAAGATGAACAAACCCGCCGGGTGGAGCGGTCTTCCCATTCGAAGGTTGTCCATTCAAAGAAATCGATTTCAAACGCTTGAAATACGGCATAAACACTGACCAACAACGCACTGAAGACTGTTATGTTTATAAAGGCATGAAAACGCTGTTTATCACGGGCAAATTCCACACAAGCAATGGACAAAAATAAATACGCTAACCAGCGGCTGAACGCATGGCCAGCCCGTGGATGGGAGGCAAAACCATAGGCGGATATAAACAAGTATCCCAGCAGGATTAAGGATAATCCATAAAATAAGCGAACCGGCCTGCTGCGTTTTTTTTGCTCAAGGCTGGATGATTGGGTATACCATAACAGCAGCAATGCCAAAAGAAGCAGGAAGGTGGTTATCTGTAAAACGGTCTCTTTTATAATGATGGTGTTGGTGTTGAATCCGGTAAATAGAAGAGGCATCAACAAGCAGGGAAGCCCCAATAAACAAACGAACAACAAGGTGAGACATCGTTTAAAAGAAAAGCGTTTAGGTTGATCATTAAACATGGATGACATGTACTCCGATTTTCAAATCCACATTTCTTTATTTTTTTCGCTTGAGGGGCAGATGAATGGAAAACGTGCTGCCCTTGCCGGGTGTACTCTTGATCCGAATATAACCATTATGTCCTTCGACAATATGCTTGACCACGGCCAGGCCCAATCCACTCCCGCCGGTTTCCCGAACTAATGGATCATCCACTCGGTAGAATTCCTGAAAGATTTTACGTTGCTGGTCAGGGGCAATACCAATCCCTTCATCGCTCACTTCTATGATCATTTCGCTATTGTTTTGAAAAGCATTGACGGTAATTTTCTTACCTTCTCCCGTATATTTCATGGCATTGGATAAGAGGTTATAGAGCGCTTGCTGCAATGCTTCAGGATCACAAGAAATCGAGGGGAGATCCGGTTCAACGTTCATTTCAAGTTGCAGGCCATGCCGCTCGATGTGATAGCGCATCGAATCGGCAGAATCGTAGACGATATCCTCTAAGGGGGCTTTGACGAATGCATAGTCTTTTTTATGAGCTTCGATCTGCGAAAAGTCGAGGATGTTGTTAATCAAATGGGTTAAACGTTCGCTCTCTCTGGTGATGGAATGCAGATATTCATTCCGTTTTTCTTCACTTTTGATACGCCCCAATTCCATGGTTTCGGCGGATAGACGTATCAGGCCCAAGGGGGTTCGCAATTCGTGGGATACCCGGGCGACAAAGTTAGAGCGCATATCCGCCAATGCCAGTTCATGCAGGATATTGCGTAAGGCTCCGACGACACCGACGATCATGATCAAGTTCGCTGTTGCAATCAGGCAGTAATAAACGATTTTTTCATTTTTAGCGAATCCCATGATATCGTCTTCGATATAGCGTGAAAAATGGATGCGATACCAAGGGAAATCATTGCTGAAGGATCGGGGAATATATTTACTGCGATTAACGGTGCTGTAATTGGTGTTATTAATAAGCCCCACCGGTTCCTGAGTAACCCGGTCGACAATGGTAATGGGATAACGTAACTCACCTGGATAATCCCACATCTCTTCCAAAATAGTATTAAAGAAGGTGTCGTTTAAATAGCCAAAATTAAATGTGAATCCCACCGCAATATAACCGGGTTTGGATGGATCGTTTATATCCAACTCCGGTTGAGGCCGTATCGGATTAAGAATAAAAAAGAACGCCAATTCCCGCTGTGTATCGGGGGGATAAAGGTCATCGGGATAGGCCAGCGATTGAAAGGGGAAACCTTCGTCGGATGGGGGATCACGGTCATAGATCTCAATGCTGGTTTCAATTTCTGTGTCAATATCGCTTTTTAGTCGCGTTGTGAAAATGGAGGGGGATGAAGGAATTAGAATCCATTTTGAGCCTCCATTGGCGTGATCCTTCACCCGTTCAAAAAAGTAGAGTTGCCCGTCTATTCCATAGAAAAAGATTTGGGAGGCAAAGGGCATGTTTTCGTTGACCTTGAAAGACGTTTCTCCGGGCAAAGGGGGATCTGGCAGGAGGGTGTCAGTTTGATTTTGAAAGGTATAACGAAAAGGAGTGGTGATTTTCTGGCCCAAATGGCGAGCGGCCCGGTCTCGAACACTGCTAACGATATTGGAGACCACTTCTTCAGCCCGTCGCTCCCAACGGGATTCCACTCCTCGCACCATTCCCAATCCAAGATAAGTCAACAATCCGGCGGGAAGCAAAAGGGCCAGGGGGGCGGTGATGAGAAATTTTCGACGTGGTGTAACGAGAGCCATGAGAATATCCGTGTCTTAAATTTAGTATAAATGTCAATTTGGATGCATACTGATCTTTTAGAAAATGATCGTACAATACTCTTAATTTTAATCTTTATCAGGATGGCTTCCTGTCTTTTTTTGTAAAAAGGTGCATGGATGTTCCAATATTGCTTGTTCATCCAACACAGCATGTTTGATGACGGTACGGCTATCGGTGGTGTAAATGATATGAATTTTACCATTATGGGTTTGGATCGCATAAGGATAGGCGAAGGTGTTATCCCCTTCTTCGATATTGCGGCAATAGGCATAGGTTTGGTCATTGTCTGTTGAAATGGCAACCGTCAACGGAGTTCGTTCATTCATGCTGTCATTAAAGACCAATAATAGATGACCGTTTTTGAGTTTGATGAAATCAAGGGCGGCGTTGGGATTCTTGAATGATGTTTGTTTTGCATCGCTCCATGTCCATCCCCCGTCATGTGATTCGGCGCGCAGCATATAGCCGTCATCTGTTGGTTCATAATTCCCGCCGCGTCGTAGATAGCACACCAGATAATCATCACTCAACTGGACGACCTGCGCTTGCAGATTCCCCATCGGTGAATGGATACGATTGGTTTCTTTCCATTGGTTCGTTTTTGGGTTGTAGCGCATAAAAAAGGACGATGTATCAGAACCCGTGTATTCGGTATCCTCACTGGTTTCGTGATACATGGGAAGCAGGTAATCTCCATTGTTTAACACGAAAGGCTGGCCACGCACCATGGTGCCCTGTTCAAAGGTAAGGATAAACGAATCAGACCATGTATGGGCGCCATCGCAGGATAACTTGACTTTCACTCGCGAGGTGGACCATGTATCGCCATATCGGTTGACATAAAACAACCAAACCTTGCCATCCGGTGCTTGCCACACGACGGGATTTCCCTCTGAGCGGTTGGGAGTATCAGCAATAATTTGGGGATTAGACCATTCTGATTCACTCTTCTTTAATCGTGAGCCATAAACCGCGGTATCTTGTGCATATTCGCCTTCTCCCCCATAATAAGCCAAATACAAATCCCCATTATCCAATTGGGTGATCGAAGCAGGATGCTTGTAGGGACCTGGATGTTGAGGTCCGAATACTCGACTAATAGTTATATCATCTTCACTTCCCCAGGCAGGAAAACTCACTAAAGCCATCAGTAAAAACACGCTTTTTTTCATTGTCCTATCTCCACGTTTTAATCAATATTTTTGATGTATATCTAAAATTGGATTTACATTATACTCAAATATTTCACATTCTATCCATCATATACGATATTGAGAGACAATGGTATGATGAGGTTCATTCATACTCAACCAGTGTTTCTC
>CAZFER010000004.1:81607-123709 GCA_964517495.1 uncultured bacterium
AAAAATTAGATGTTTCCAATAAAAGAGTTTTGTTATGAATTCAAAAAAACGGCATCCCGCCTTACAACCGTTTTCACGTGATCATCATCAAGGGTTGGTGCTTGTACAAACCTTGCTGAAAAAGTCCAGTGGTGACGAGCATGCAAAATCGGAAGGATTAAACGTATTTCTTGAAGCTTGGCATAACGAGCTGGAACCGCACTTTAAAGGTGAAGAATCTGTGTTATTGCCTTTGATGGATAATTGGTTCCAACAAAGAATGAAACGTGATCATGATTATTTGCGGCAAAAAGCCTTGGAGGCGAAAGAGGCACAAAACCATCCCTCGATGTTGGAGGATTCGTGGTTTCGAGAAATCGCAACACGATTAAAGGACCATATCCGCTGGGAGGAGCAAGAGCTATTCCCAGCCTTGGAAGTTTCTTTGTCACATGAAAAATTGGAAGAACTGGAAAAAGAGACCACGCGCTATGAAGCTCAACATAAATTGGATTGGTAATAGTGTTATAATATGAAATTAAATTTTGTATAAAGAGGTGCTGATGGTTGATTATTCATGGTTGATGACAAGTATTCAGTTAGCGGTTGCCCTCAATCTATATCCTGAATTGGATATATCCCCAATTGAAACGCTTGAATACCTTGGCTCGAAAGAGATTGTTTTAGTTGATGTACGCGAACAGCATGAATACGAGGCCGGCTCTATTCCCGGCAGCCGATTACTTCCTTATTCCAGTGGTGTGTTGAAAGAACAGTGGACACGTCTTCCCCAAAATAATACTATCCTTGTTTATTGCAGATCAGGCAGGCGAAGCTATCGGGCATTGCAATTTTTAAAGGACCGGCAATTCGATCAAGTGATTAATATGAATGGAGGCTTTTTGGTTTACTCGAAACTAAAAAACACCGAGATTGAATTGAATCGCAACGACTGGGAAAACGAATGGTGCTTGTTTTGACAAAATGACTTGAATTGTAATATCACCATAACCATTGCAATCTTGCACCACTTCCGGTAGCTTTTAATTATATTTAAAATCGGTGTTAACGATAGCGTCCTGCAAGTAATCGAGAATGAATCTACTGATCCTTAAGCCAGTGATGAAGGGAAATCGAACATGGTTCGTATGATTCGTAAGTCAAATCAGGGAATTTTTGTCACGGAAGAAAATATGGGACAAACCAAAAGTGCCTTTGAGTTTCAATATTACGATACACCCGATCCCCCCAATACGTGGAATCCCAATATGGACATTTTCGAAACCGAGGACGATTTAGTGATGATGGTCGAAGCCGCCGGTTTGGATGAAGATTCATTAAGGCTCCATGCAGTTGATAATCGTTTGGTTCTGAATGGTGAACGCCGATTGGAAATGGAAAGTTCAATCATCCGCTATCATCAATTGGAAATTCAGTTTATGCCTTTTCAAAAAACCATTGTTTTACCGGGTACGATTGATGTGGATAAAGTAAGAGCGGAATATCGAAATGGTATGTTGACCATTAGCGTGTCCAAGCGTTTTATTGAAGGGACCAGCACGACATGACAGAATTGATCCAGGAAAAAAGCGACGATATACAGCAAATACCCCAATGGCTTCCTGTGGTGCCCTTGAACAATGCCATCCTGTTCCCGGGTGCGGCAGCGCCTATTGCGGTTTCCAGTGATGAAGCCAGCCGGGCGATCGAAATGGCTGCCAAGAGCAACCGGTTGTTTGCAGCGATTGCCTTAAAAAGCGAAAACAAAAAGAAAAACAAACGATTTGATCACTTCTATCGGATCGGAACCGCTGCCATGATCCTTCGCATGATGCGTGGTTCTGAAGAAACCACCCAGCTGGTGGCGCGGGGAACCCACAAAATCAAAGTACTCGCTTTCCGTGAACGTGAGGGCATTCCCTGGGCCAAGGTTGAAATAGTGGAAGAGAAAAAAGTCTCCAGCAAGGAAATCGACGCGCTTACCCGGCAAGTGGCCCAAATGGCGGAAACCCTGATCCAGCGGGCCCCCCTCATCCCCGATGAATTGCAAGGCTTGCCCTCCTCCATGCAAAATCCCCATCGCCTTGCTTATATGGTGCTAAGCCTGACTCGCAGTGATATCCATCTGCTGCAAGAAATTTACGAAACCCTTGACCTCGCCGCCAAACTGCGGATGACGCTTAAAGAAGTTTCCCATGAATTGGAATTGATCAATATCGGGGGCAAAATCCAGGATGAAATTCAATCCAAAATTTCCAAAACCGAGCGCGATTATTACCTGCGTGAGCAGCTGCAGGCCATCCGCAAAGAATTGGGTGAAAGCGAAGATGAAAAAGTTGAAATTGACGAAATACGCAAAAAAATAGAGAAAAAAGCCCTGCCTGATGCTGTAAGGGAAAAATCTGAATCAGAGCTGAAACGCTTGGACCGCATGTCACCCAACTCGCCAGAATATCCCATGACCCGGAATTATCTGGAATGGTTGATTGAATTCCCCTGGGAGGATTCGACCACCGACAAATTGAACATCCGCCGCGCGGAAAAAATCCTTCATGATGATCACTTTGATTTAAAGAATGTAAAAGATCGTATTTTAGAGTATCTGGCGGTGCGGAAACTTAACCCGGATATCAAAGGGCCCATTCTTTGTTTTGTGGGACCACCGGGGGTGGGGAAAACCTCGTTGGGACAGTCCATTGCCAAAGCCCTGGATCGCCGTTTTGTTCGCTTGTCTTTGGGAGGTGTGCATGATGAAGCGGAAATCCGCGGGCATCGCCGAACGTATATAGGAGCGTTGCCTGGGACGATTGTTCAGCACATCCGCCGGGCAGGGAAAAACAATCCCGTCTTCATGTTGGATGAAATCGATAAGGTTGGAAGCAATTTTCGAGGGGATCCCTCTTCGGCTTTATTGGAAGTGCTGGATCCTGAACAAAACCACACCTTTCGTGATCATTACATGGAACTGGATATCGATCTATCCAAAGTGTTGTTTATTGCTACCGCCAACACCCCGGACCGGATTCAACCCGCCCTTCGAGACCGTATGGAAGAAATCCGGCTGGCCGGTTATACCACTTATGAGAAAGAGGAAATCGCCAAACAATACCTGGTGCCTCGCGCGGCCAAAGAAAATGGGCTCAGTGAGAGTGATGTAAGTTTTGGCAAAGGCGCCATGGATTTTTTAATTCGCAATTACACTCGCGAAGCCGGCGTTCGAAACCTGGAACGGGAAATCCACGCCATTTGCCGGAAAATCGCGGTGCAAAAAACCAAAGGGCGCTTGAAAAAACGGAAAATCACCAAAGAACGTATCATTGAATTTCTTGGACCTCAACGCTTTTTTGAAGAGGTTAAGCGGCGCACCTCGAAACCGGGAGTGGCCACCGGTTTGGCATGGACACCGGTAGGAGGTGAAATTCTCTTCATTGAAGCCTTGCCGGTGAATGGCAGCAAAGGAATTTTGCTGACCGGTAAACTGGGTGAAGTGATGAAAGAATCCGCCAAAGCCGCCGTGTCATTGATTCGTTCACGGACGGATCAATTGAATATCGATCATGAATTTTTCAACAAGAATGAAATCCACTTGCATATCCCGGCCGGTGCGGTTGCCAAGGATGGTCCATCCGCTGGGATTGCCATTGCCACATCTGTTGCATCCGCAGCCATGAATATCCCCATTCGCAATGATCTGGCGATGACCGGTGAATTAACCTTATCAGGCCAGGTCTTACCTGTTGGTGGGATTAAGGAAAAGATATTGGCCGCTCATCGGGCGGGAATTCAGCATATTATTCTGCCAACTCGCAACAAAAAGGATTTGGATGAAGTCGATAAAACCATTATAAAGGATCTGAAATTCACATATGTTGATACAATTGATCATGTCTTGAATGAAAGTATTTTGAACAAAAAACGAACGGCACCTAAATCACGCAATGCAAAAAGTAACGCTAAAAACAACTAAGCCATGAAAAGGGTTGTGCTACAGAATCGAATGGAGTTTATCTTCTAGTCTATAATCGGGTGTGTCAAAATTGACTGTATTTTGGAATCATTGTGTTGTTGGGTAAAATATAACCGTTACCCATTTGCATGTTAATCGTTGTTAAAAAATTGATGATGAAACGAATTGGAGGTTTTAGCATGATGAAAAGAGCCATATGGCCGATTTCACGAACATTAGGACTACTCGTTGTTTTCTCACTGTTGTGTGCCAGTATTCCAGCAACATCGTATTCCCAGGAAGGCAATCCTGCCAAGGCATTGGCCCATGCGTTTCGCCAGGCCGTTGCTAAAGTGAAACCTGCCGTGGTGAGTATTAGTGCGGAAAAGAAAATACAGCCACGAACATCTTCACCTAATGAAGAAGGACCCAATAATCCGAATCGAATGTTTCCTGATATGCCGGACATTTTCAAGTATTTCTTTCCGGATGAATTTTTTAAGCGCCCACCTGAATTACGCCGCGCCTGGCAAGGTTCCGGTGTGATTATTTCGGAAAAGGGTGAGATTCTCACCAATGTCCACGTTGTAGATGGTGCTGATGGAGCCGATGGGGAAGTGGATTTGGATGTTACTTTGGATGATGGGCGTGAAATGGAAGCAAAAGTGGTTGCCATTGATCGGGAAACCGATATCGCTTTGATCCAACTGAAAGAAGAAGGAGATTATCCATATGCCAGGATTGGTGATTCAGACAAATTAATGGTTGGCGATTGGGTGTTGGCGATCGGAAATCCTTTCGGATTGAACCAATCGGTCAGCCAGGGCATTGTTAGCGCCAAAGGACGGACCAGTTCAGATGTCCCCGTTGGTGGAAGCATGTTTACCATCAAGGATTATATCCAGACCACAGCCGCCATCAATCCAGGCAATAGTGGTGGACCATTGATTAACCTCGATGGTGAAATTGTGGGTGTAAACAACGCCATTCAAACCAGTGGCGGTATTCCCGCCAATTTGGGAATTGGATTTGCCATTCCATCTAACCTGGCCGAATTTGTGGTTGAAAACCTTCGCCAATACGGAAAAGTCAAGCGTGGTTATATTGGAGTAATGCTGGGCAATTTGGATGACTCACGCTCTAACCTTTCTCAATATTACAAGCAGGAATATGGTATCAACTACGGCGCCTTGGTGAATGAAGTTCTCCCTGATACCCCTGGTGATAAAGCGGGATTACAGATCGGTGATCTGGTCATTGAATACAATGGTGAAAAAGTGAAAAATAGCGGTGAATTGGTGAACATGGTTACCAACACACCGGTTGGTTCTGAAGTCACACTGACAATCTTGCGAAAGGGCAAAAAGAAGGACATTGTGATGGTTTTGGCGGAACGTCCTCCCGTCGAGGAATTGGCATCGGCAGAGCGGCCTTCAATCACGCCGGATACCAGCACACGTATGATGGGAATGAAAGTTGAAACTCTCACCCCTGAAGTGGCCAAAGCCAAGGGGTATGAAGAGGATCAAAAAGGCGTTATTGTGACGGAAGTGGTTCCTGGTGGATCGGCCTTTCAGCGTGGGATTCAACCGGGCGATGTGATCGATAATATTAACGATAAACCGGTTGAAAATGCTCTTGAATTTGAAGAACTGCTAAAAGAAATTAAGAGCAAAATGGAAAAAGAGAACGAAAAAGAACGAGTGGTTTTGCTTCGTGTTCATCGTGCGGGAAGCAACGCCCATCCACGGTTTATCGCACCAAAAATAACATTAGAATAAACCATGTGATTTTGCCATGTCATGTAACGTACGGGTTTGGCTGCCCTGCCTCGGTAGGGCAGCCATTTCAGTGTTAAACTCGCTATATTAACTGCTATAACAACTGCTTGACACGAAAAATAGAGCGGGATATTATTTTTTAATACAGTTTATGGGTCCTATCGTCTAGGGGTCAGGACGCCAGGCTCTCATCTTGGAAACCGGGGTTCGAATCCCCGTAGGACCAAAATTGATAATCGTTTTGGCGTCGGCGTTTTTTTCTCACCTTGGTTTACTCTCATTTCAGGAGTTGAAAATTCAACTCTCAAAAACCCTTGTTCACTTTAGAAAATTCACTCTGGACAATCCATATAATTTCTTTTATGTTGTGTGCATATGATTGTGCGGAATTGATGTCACACGGTGAATTTGTGTTGATTAATGTAAACCGAATTTGTTAATTCGTGAAATGGTGAAAAACTTTACCAAGTGGGATTGCTGTATCTGTGTGATTATTTGATCTCTGGTAATTTATAATTCACTTTATAAACAGCCTTGAGTTTTATTTTGATAAAAAAATTCATTATACGGAAAGGAGAAACCAATGTCCGAAGATTATGTAGGAAAAGCGGGAACACGAAAGACATTTTCCCGTCGTTTATTTATGAAGGGCGTTGGAACGAGTGTGGTTACCGCCTCGGCCGTGAGTGGTGGAATAACGGATACGGCCAGAGACGCCCAGGCGGCGGAGGACGGTCAATTTTTAGGGCCTGGCTTGGTTCCATTAACACTTCGTATTAACGGAAAAACACATCAGGTTGAAGCAGAACCAAGAGAAACGTTGTTGGATGTGCTTCGGAATCGGTTGGATATTACGGGTCCCAAGGTGATTTGTGATATGGGGTCCTGCGGTGGATGCACGGTTTATTTGGATGGGAAAACCGCTTTTGCATGCCTGACACTAGCTATCCAGGCCCAGGGCAAGGAAATCACCACGATTGAAGGTCTTGCCCAGGGAGATCAACTTCACCCCGTGCAGGAAGCATTTGTGGAAGCGGATGCGCTGCAGTGTGGCTTTTGCACGCCGGGATTCATTATGTCCATGGCGGCTGTATTCAATGAGAATCCTTCCGCCTCACTTGATGAGGTGAAAGAAGGGATTTCCGGCCACATTTGCCGGTGCGGCACGTATACGCAAATGTTTGATGCCGCTGAACTTGCGAAGAAAAAGATAGGAGGGTGAAGCAATGCCAAAAGAAATCAAAGCCCTGATAGGACATGAAGGCGTAACCCGCGAGGTTTCTTATGAAGTGCCGGATAATGAACCCGGTATGTGGGATTCGAATTATGATTTTTCCATTATAGGCAAAAAAGATCTCACTCGTTTGGATGCCATTGAAAAAGTCACGGGCAAAGCCAAATATGCCCATGATATGCGGCGTCCGAATATGTTATATGCGGTTCTGGTTACATGCCCTTTTGCCCATGCCCGTATCAATAAAGTGGATACGTCTGAAGCCGAAAAAATGCCGGGGGTGAAAGCCGTGATGGTAGCGGATGGGTTAAATACCGCTCGTTTTGCTGGTTGGATTATCGGTGCCGTGGCAGCAGAAACGATCCAACAGGCCCGCGATGCCGCCCGCAAGGTGAAGGTTGATTATACCGAATTGCCCTTTGTTGTGGATGAAGAAGAGGCCATGCGTGAAGAATCACCCCGGGTACACAAAGGCGGAAATGTTGATAAAGGCCGTGTGCGTGACCGAGGTGATGTGGATAAGGGATTTCAAGAAGCTGACGTTATTCATGAAGGGGAATATGAAACCCAGGTAACCCCACATAACTGCTTGGAAACACACGGTTGTGTGGCTGAATGGAACGGTGATGAGTTAACGGTTTGGCATTCAACCCAAGGTATCATGAGTGTGCAGGGCGCGGTATCCAAGGCCGCCGGTATTCCAGCTAGCCAAACCCGAGTGATCACCCAATATATGGGCGGGGGATTTGGCAGTAAGTTTGGACCTGAAGAGTTTGGAAATATGGCGGTGAGCATGGCCAAAGAAACCAAACGCCCGGTTCATTTTCTGGTTGACCGCTATGTGGATACTGTGATGTGTGGTAATAAGCCTGGTTCAAAAATGTATGTTAAACTGGGTGCTAAACGGGATGGTACCCTAACCGCGGTTTATCTCAAAGCGGATAACTTTATCGGGCATACCGGACGTGCCAGTGTGGCGGCGCCTTATCTTGAATATTATGAATGCGAAAATATACGAATCGAAGAATCCAACGTTCGCACCAATGCCGGTTCAAGCCGTGCGTTTCGCGCGCCGGGCCATCCACAAGGGAGTTTCGGCATGGAAATGGCGCTGAATGAACTGGCGGCCAAATTGGAGATGGATCCTTTGGCGTTACGTCTGAAAAACGTGCCGGAAACCGAACTTGATGCCCGACAATATGAATTCAAATTGGGGGCGGAGAAGTTTGATTGGAAGAACAAATATAAAAAAGATGGCTCCAGCGAGGGCCGTATAAAGCGTGGAGTTGGATGTGCGGTCACGTTCTGGCCCTATACGGGACGCTCTGGTGGAGCCGAAGTTCGCTGTACCCTTTATCCCGACGGCAGCGCCGAAGTGGCCAACTGCACTCAAGATTTGGGAACCGGGCACCGGACCATGATGGCGGCAGTTGCCGCTGAAACCTTGGGTGTTGGGATTGAGAACATCAAAGTCTCCATTGGTGATACTCGTTTGGGATTGAACGGTCCCGCCAGTGGCGGTAGCACCACGACCCCGACCGTGTCTCCCGCAGTTCGCAGCGCGGCTTATAAAGCCAAACGCAAGTTGTTTGAGTTGGTAGCTGGTAAATGGAAAACCGATGTGGATGATATTGAATGCAAGAATGGTACGGTTTATTCCAAGAGTGATTCCAACAAGAAGATGAGTTGGAAAAAAGCGGCTGCCATGATTCGCAAAGGGAACATTGTTACCATGGGTGAACATATCAATCGGCCGAATATCGAGGATTTGAATATTGGAACACCGGCGCGTGGTGCACAATTTGCCGAAGTGGAAGTGGATACGGAAACTGGAAAAGTATGCTGCACCAAATTGGTGGCGGTTCAGGATGTGGGTAAAACGCTTACGAAAACCCAAAGTGATAGCCAGATTTGTGGTGCGGTAATCCAGGGGCTCAGTTATGCACTGTTGGAAGATCGGATTATGGACAATATGCTGGGACGGCAGATCAACCCCAATATGGAGGATTATAAAATCCTGGGGATTCAGGAAATGCCGGATATCGAACCTGTAATTGTTGATGTATATGATCCTGTTAACAACACCAGCGCCAAAGGCTTGGGTGAGCCACCACATATTCCAACCGCGGCGGCGGTTGGTTGTGCGGTAGCCAATGCGCTTGGAATGCCGATTCGTTCGCTGCCCATCACGCCCGATAAGGTGTTGGACGCCTTGAACAGGAAGGAGGGATAAGACGATGAAACAGTTTCAATACGCTTCGGCCAAATCCGCGAAAGAAGCGGTTTCGCTGCTTAGCGATGAACATGATAAATCAAAGGTGATTGCCGGTGGAATGGATTTAGTCAGCGAGATGAAAGAACATCTTGTTGAACCGGAAACCCTGGTCAATATTACCGATATTAAGGACCTCCATTATATTAAACCTGCCGGTGGAGGAATTAAAATTGGCGCTCTCGCCACATTGACTGAAATTGCTGGCAATGGGGATATTCGAACCCATCATGCTGCGCTTTCTGACTCAGCAGCCGTGGTTGGCTCTCCTCAAATTCGTAATTCAGGTACCCTGGGTGGGAATTTGTGCCAGCGTCCTCGTTGTTGGTATTACCGTGAAGAGGAATACCCTTGCCTGAAAAAAGGTGGGCATATTTGCTTTTCTGTTACCGGGAGAAACAAGTATAACGCCATCCTTGGTGGTGGACCAAGTTATATCGTCCATCCCTCTGATTGCGCACCTGCGTTAATTGCCTTGGGAGCGATTGTTCGTTTAACCGGTCCGGATGGCGAGCGTGAAATGCCACTGGAAGATTTCTTTATCGGACCTACCGAAGGCCCGTTAACCCGTGAAAATGTGATGAAACCGCAGGAGATTATCACGGAAGTAGAGATTCCTGCTCATAATTTCAAGAGTACCTATATCAAATTCCGTGAAAAGGATAGCTACGATTGGGCATTATCTGCAGTGGCCTGTGCGCTGGAGATGGACGGTAACCAATGCAAGAAAGCGAGTATTGTGCTTGGTGGAGTCGCCCCCAAACCCTGGCGTGCGGAAAAAGCCGAAGCGGTGCTTGCCGGTAAGGAAATTACCGAAGACCTGGCTGCCGAAGCAGGTGAAGCAGCCGTCGATGGTGCTGAACCACTGAAAGAGAATGGCTATAAAGTACCCCTCACCAAAGCCCTGGTAAAACAAGCGATTATGAAATTAATGGCCTGATGAATACAATTCCCCCCTTTCATGTTAAGTGGAGGGGGGGGATAATTTTTTGTATAGGGATCCAGTGTGCTGAAAGGGAAGGCACGATCAGTCAGGAGGAGGCAGAGAGGAACTTCAGCAAATGGTCCTCGAAGTAATGGAACATTTTTGATCTTTGCGAACCGTTCTGAAGGGAATTCGGTAGTTGTTGGGAAATCCCGAAACCTTATGATTCTTTGTTTAAGATGACGTGAAATTTGAGTGTTGTTCAGCGCTCTTGGCAATGTTGCGGAGCATACCGACGAAGATGATATAATGGGCAGGGTAGAGGGCGTACCAGTATAGCCAGCCGCCCAGACCGACAGGATCAAAGATCGCAGTTTGGATGATCTCGGTTTTATCCCCATGAGATTTGACCTGGAATTCCAACCATGCACGTCCGGGGACTTTCATCTCCGCCATCAAACGTAGACGCTGATTGTGAATAAAATCTTCCACCCGCCAAAAATCAATGGCATCGCCAACACGAATATCTTCCGCATCCCGGCGTCCCCGACGAAGTCCAATCCCCCCCACCAGTAAATCGATCCAGCCTCGGATTTTCCAAAGCAAGTTGCCATAATACCAGCCGGTTTTTCCTCCAATATGTTGGATGGGTTTAAAAGCTTGCTGGGGAGGAACGTCAACCAAACGGGAGCGTGTATCAACGATACGTGTACCAAACCGCACACCACCCCATTGACGCAGGGTATTGCCGGATGAGAGAGCATCGGACCAGCGGTTGAAAAAGTGATCTTTATCTTCTTTAAGCGCTTCGGCTATGGCATCACGATAACCAATCGGTTTGATGGGAAATAGTTCTTGAGCGGCAGGATCGTTGACCACTGTGGGGTGCTGGATGCTGTCGATCAATTTTCGTCCCACCCGGGCATAAACGGGAGTAACCAAACCAAGCCATAGGCTCGATAACTTGGGGGTAAGCACAGGGACAGGAATCATAAAGCGGCGTAGGCCACGTTGCCGCGCGTATTCGTTCATCAATTCACCGTATGAAACCTGATCAGCGCCGCCGATTTCAACGATCTGACTTTGATAAAGCGGTAAATCAATGCCGGCCAAAAGATAGTCCAGCAAGTCGTCTATATAAATGGGTTGGGCGGGCACGGATACCCAGCGTGGTGTGATCATGACCGGAAGACGCTCGACCAAAGCACGGATCAGTTCAAACGATAAACTACCAGCACCGATAACGATGGAGGCACGGAACTCTAGCGTGGGAACACCTGATTGGCGCAAGATTTTTCCCACTTCCTGTCGGCTGTGGAGGTGCGGGGAGAGTTTTTCATCATCCCGGCCCAGGCCTCCGAGGTAGATGATTCTCTTAATACCATTTTCCACAGCGGCGCGAGAGAAATTTTGCGCGCCAATACGGTCCATATTTTCAAAATCCTTTGAAACACCCATGGAATGGATCATGTAAAAAGCTACATCAATATTTTCCAGGGCAGGTAACAAGGACTCAGGATTCAAGACATCGCCACCGACTATTTCAATATCTGATGATACTCGGTTTTGAAGATATTCCGGCTTTCGGGCAAGGCAGCGTATTGAGTATTCTTTCTCTTGCAATGCATTAAGCAGACGTCCTCCAATATAGCCTGTGGCGCCAGTAAGGAGAATGGTTGATTTGGTCATTATTTTCTCAATTAACTATTGTCATTCCTGCTGAAATGAATGATATCCATTTCAATAAAAAAGGCAATCACATAGGATTGCCCTTTATTCGATCAACTCGCGTATTTTGTGAGGGATTATTCTCAAGCGGAACTTGATATCCCTTTTTTAAACCATTGCCAATACTTTCTCGACCAATTTTTGGATGCCTTTTGCAACATTGGCAATGTTAGGGCCTAGCATGTATGCTGGAGTCGATACAATCTTGTTGGTTTCATCCACCACAATTTCATGTACTGCAGCCGCTTTATTTTCTGAACCCAAGGCGCGTAACGATCCGGCTGTGGCGGCATCCGAACCGATGGTTAATTCAGCCTTCACCCCCTGGTCTTTTAAGGCGCGAGCCACCGTTACCGGTGAAATACATATGGCGCCAATAACCTTACCTTTGCTATGAGCGTCTTTGATTACCCGGGCAACATCCGGATCAATATCGCAAGCATCTCCATCAACCGCGTAGGTACATAAATTTTTGGCAGCCCCAAATCCACCAGGAAAGATCACGGCATCCAATTGATCCATATTCAATTCAGAAACCGGTTTAATCTCACCTCGTGCAATCCGGGCTGATTCAATCAATACGTTGCGTGATTCCCCCTCCACGGGTTGCATGGTAAGGTGGTTTACCACATGCGATTGTGGTTTATCCGGGGCAAAACAGGAAACATTTACCCCCGCTTGATCAAGATAAAGCAAGGTTAAAACCGCTTCATGAATTTCCGAGCCATCGAACACGCCGCAACCGGATAATACAACACCTACTTGAGCCATAATAAATGCCTCCTTTCCTTAAACCCAGAAGAATATCCAAGTAATGAGAACAAAAACGGGTAATAAAATGGTGCAGGAGTATTGGAACATATAACCAAAGAAACTGGGCATTGGGGTTCCCGCTTCTTCCGCAATCGAACGAACCATAAAGTTTGGTGCATTACCGATATACGTCATCGCACCAAAGAATACCGCTCCTGCCGAGATCGCTTTTAAATAGATTTCATGTTCCATGATCAGGGCTTTCACTGCTTCTGGTTCTGCCATGCCAGCATAAAATTTACCTAATACACTAGTAAAGAATGTCAAATATGTCGGGGCATTATCCAGAAAAGCAGATAGAATACCAGTTATCCAAAAGTAATGCACAGGCTGCTGTACAGTTGTGATTAATGCCGCTGCTGCACCGTGCTCACCCGCCTTAAGGATTGCCAAACAGGGAATCATGGTCATAAAGATTCCTGCGAATAAGTAAGCCACTTCTTTAATGGGGAACCAGGTAAACTCATTGTCCTGCCGAATTCGGCGTGGTGTGGCGATCAGCGATATAATCCCCATTAAGACCAGGATTCCATCCCGCGACAGACTCTGCACTGCGATAGGAATATGATAAACATGAACTTTTCCCAAATCCACCAAGCCACTTAACAAAACCCCGCCAACCACACCGGCCAGGAATATAAAGTTATATGATCCTTCCAATTTTAAGGGGATTTTTTCACCATCAAAAGGTTTAATATCCTCTCGTTTATAGAAGAAGGAATCCATAAAAAAGTATATAATTAACAATATCACCACACATACCAGCATGTGTGGAAACAAATTAAAGGTCCAGAAAAAGGGAACACTATGCAAAAAGCCCAAAAACAAGGGTGGATCACCCAAGGGGGTTAACGAACCCCCGATATTGGCAACCAGAAAGATGAAGAATACCACCATAAAGGTTCGGTTCTTTCGCTCCTTATTAGCGCGAAGGAAAGGACGAATCATCAACATGGCAGCGCCTGTGGTTCCCATCCATGAAGCTAATATTGTTCCGATCAAGAGCATGGTAGTGTTGACTACAGGCGTACCCACCAGCGTTCCACGCAATAAGATACCGCCAGAAACGGTATACAACGCCCATAACAATATAATAAAAGGTATATAGTCCAGCAAATAGATATGCAATATCTCATGCACCGCATCACCCTTATGAATAATCAAAAAAGGAATGACAAGAAGCAATGCCCACATGGCAGAAATTTTTGGAAAATGATGATGCCAAAAATGGGGTGCAAAGAGGGGAAATAAAGCGATGGAAAGTAAAATACCGACAAATGGGATTGTGCTCCAGAGGGGTAGAATTTCTCCCAGTTCTGAATGGGCGCCATGGCCGCCTTCGACACCCTCTTCATGGCCATGTTCCGATTGATCCGTACTATGCTGCTCTGTTACGGCTTGATTGGATTCGTTCGGTGTGCTGTTTTCCTCTGCGGCAAAAAGGGGGAGAACTGAACCTACAACGATGCAAAAAACAAGAAGAGGTACCCAGTGTTTCATAGTCATAACACCTTATCTTTTAATATTCAGGGAAAAAATGCTAATTATCCCATAAAAAACGCCAAGCCGTACCAGCAGCTGGGCGGTTAAACACAAATCAAACATAATATCATATTTTTCAACGTAAAATGAAATTCAATTAAGATATTATGGTAAATCTGCCCGATTGAAAAAACAAGGAATAGACGAATGTTTCTCAAATTGAACACAATGCAACTTCATGTGTCGCAAATTGAAGGTTTTATAACGAATCGTTAGGGGGATTTTGTTTTGGATAAAAGTAGGTTCATGAATTCTTTTGAATTCTAGAAATCTTTAAATCAATTATCACTTTTAAAAAATAATTAGCTTGTATATTCGAGTTGTCCCAGTTCTTTTTGCAGATCAAGCCCCGCATCAAAATCTTCGAGACGGTCTTCTTCGGTCTTTTTTATCTCTCCCATCTTTACCAGGTTGAAAACGATATTTCCAACATCTCGCGATGATTGAATTCCCCATTCCTCAATGACATCCAGGGCTAAGTCCCCAAATTTATTTCGAGCCAATTGGGTGATCCCAACTAATAGTTCCTGCCCGCTGACATGACGGGGTTTGTTAAAGTGACATTGAGTATACCGGAGGGCTTCAAGGACGAACCAATAGGCATTGGGATTATAACGGGAGTCATTTTCATCAATCCAGCCAAGCATTCTTTTTTCATTCATCGTTCATTAACCCCAACTGCAAAATATTGAACTATACGTTTATCAAACACTCTATAAAATTATAAGTCTTTTTTTTGAATGAACAATAGCATTGTCCAGACTATATCGGCATTGGCAATCTCTTGCTATACTTTATCTTCAACGATGCTCTAATAACCATAATCTCATTCAGGTTAAAACCACATGAATCAAAGAAATACAGAACTCATCAAAACAGAGGAATCCCAAGAGGCTTCTCATGGTGTCTCCATCATTGTTCCCGTGTTTAACGAAGAGGGGAGTATTAAGCCCTTTTTGGCTGAATTGGATGAGTTTTTGCAAAAATTTGAGCAACCTGTTGAGATCATATTGGTTGATGATGGCTCAACGGATGAAACACCTGCTCTTTTGGCAGAACAATCCCATCCGATGATTCGTCATGAGGTGAATCTCGGTTATGGGGCGGCAATTAAAACAGGGATTGATTACAGCCAATATGATATTATTGTTATCATTGATGCGGATGGAACCTATCCGGTTGCTGAAATCGGCGCCATTCTTCCCTATATCAACCACTATGATATGGTGTTGGGTGCACGTACGGGTGATGAGGTATATATACCCTTTTTTCGCCGTCCGGCAAAATGGATTATTCGGCATTTTGCCGCCTGGATGGTGCGGCGTCCGATTGCGGATCTCAATTCCGGTTTGCGGGTGTTTCGGCGGGAATCAGTTGAAAAACTCAAACGGTTGCTTCCCGATGGATTTTCGTTGACCACCACCATGACAGTCGCTTTTCTGGCAAGTGGCAAACGGGTATACTACCATCCCATTCATTATCGGAAGCGGACAGGAAAATCAAAATTTCGTCCCTTTTCCGATACGTGGAATATGATATTGATTATATTGCGCACGGTGGTTTTGATACGTCCATTGAATGTGTTTTTACCGCTTAGTTTCATACTGGCGGGAATGGCATTGCTGGTTCTGCTTTTCAGTAAATTGGTTTTGGGAAAGTTTATGGACGCCACGTTTATTGTGCTAATGATGACGAGTATTCAAATGTTCGTGTTAGGTTTGATCGCTGACTTAATCGTTCGAATTAATTTATGGACTCATTGATATGATTAAAAAAAGAAACAAACTAAATTTATATACCCTGGTTTTACTCATCGGATTTTCGATATGCGTCGGGATTATTGGATGTGGTGATCAAGGGGTAAGTATCCCCAGACCTGAACCAGACCTTACAGCAGCAACCTTCGGTGATATTTCTGTCAGTGTTCGAGATGTTCTAATCGCTCTCCAGGAAAACCGGGATTTCACCCATTTCAATGTTTTTGATGCCACCCAAACGTTTTCCGTTTTTGAGACTTTAATCGATGAGATCGCTTTTTATAAATATTTGGCGCAAAAAGCCCGTGACGAAGGCTTGCATAAAGAAGAATCCTTTAAAGAATTTCATGAAAAAGTTGTCAATGAGGAACTTTACCAAAAGGTATTGATCGAAGAGGTTCTGCAAAAAATCGAAATCGGCGAAGCGGATCGGCGGCGTTTTTATGAAGAAAACAAAACCAATCTGTTTATGGATAAAAACAATTCCGATGTCTACATGCTACGGGCTATTTATGTCCATGCTGACCGTGAGGGACGAACGGAAGAGGATGCCTGGGCGATCATGGATAAAGCCTATCAACGTTTGGAAAAGGGAGAAAGTTTTGAATCGGTCGCGGTTGACTATTCAGAAGCACCTACCGTGCCCTTTGATAAGCGGGGTAAGGTAGCGCCCTATACACCCAGTCAAATCCCCCTTGAGATTGAACAGCGTCTTAGCCAGTTAAAGGACGGCGAATATACCGAACCCTTTAAATATGGCAGTCGAATTTATATTTATATGCGTGATGAATATATTGAACCGAAATATCACTCCTATGAAGATGTGAAAGCGGTGGTGGCGGATAAACTTTACAAAGAAAAACGCAGCCAGGGTATATTTTTGCTTTCACGTGAATTGCAAAAGAAACATAATGCTCAAGTCGCCACCAAAATGTTAACCGATCAAGATATCGGCAGTGCTACCTCGACCCTTTTAAGCGTACCCGGTGTGTATGAGATAACTTTAGCTGAGTTTAAAAAATTAGCAGAGGAAAATGATAAAAACACGGTAAATGAACAGCAGGATTTTTTGAATTATTTGATGAACAAAAACGTGTTTTTGGCTGAAGCCCTTGAACGCAAATATACGGAAGAGGATGTTGCCCTGTCTGTGGCTTATTATGATCGAAAACAATTGGCTTCTGATTATATTCGCTATCACTATGGGGGAAAAGATGCCATTTCCGAAGAACGTATTCGGCAAACCTATGAACAATATAAAGATGGGCCTGAGCTGAAAACCAAGGATAAATACGAACTTTATCATTTGGCTTTCGATGTCGGTTATACACCAAATATTCATCGTTCTGAATTATTGGGACGCTCGATGAGAGCCAGGCGATTAGCCCAAATGGCCCGAGATGCCTTGGGAAATGGCGTATCCTTTGACGAGGTGGTGGCCAAATATACGCAAGATCGAAACATGAATGCCAAAGGAGGTTTGCTAGGAAACTTGACAATCAGCCAAATGCCTCCTGAAGTGAAAGCGGTGGTTTCAAATTTAAAAGCCGGTGAAATTAGCAAAGCAGAAAATATTCAGAATTTAATCAATAATCGTTTCGCCTATGAGATATTTTATGTCAAGGATATTGAACCCGGAAGAATGAGAACATTCGAAGAAGCACGTCCCTTGATCGAGCGCCATTGGCAAAACACCCTATTTAATTCGGCCAGGGAGGAATTGGAAAACGAGTTTAATTCCACTCATACCAAAAAGTTGGATGACGAAGCCATATACAAGATGATTGACTATGTGAATTATTTGGCAGAACATGTTGAATGGCAAGCAGATATTGCCCGTTATGAACAGGTTGGTATCAAATAAACAAATCTGAACACATGTACTAATTATATTGATATTGATATGAGAGTCTTAATCGCTGCATCGGAAGTCGCTCCGCTCGCCAAAACAGGAGGGTTGGCGGATGTTATCGGATCATTGCCCCGCTATTTAAAGGAAGCCGGGGTGGATGTATCTGTCATCATGCCTAAATACCGGTGGATTCATCAGGAATCCCTGGGGCAGGGTGAGTTTTTGATTCCCATCGGGAAAAAGAACATCTGGGGGAAAATCGAACGCAGCTGGCTTCCAGATTCGGATATTCCTCTTTTTTTTGTGGTTCAAAATCATTATTTCGGGCGTAATGGTTTATACGGTGAAAATGGACAGGATTATCCAGATAATTTGGAACGCTTCACCTTTTTTTGCCGTGCTATCCTGGAAATAATCAAACGCGGATTGGAATCCCCTCAGATTATTCACGCCAATGATTGGCAAACCGGCCTTCTTCCAACGTATATCAAGACCATATTTGCTGATCATCCCGAACTGGGGCACCTAAAGTCGTTATATACAGTCCATAATTTGGCATATCAGGGTACTTTCCCTTCGGATTCACTCTTTGTGACCGGTATTGGGGAAGAACACTTTCATATGGGGGGATTGGAGTTTTATGGTCAATTGTGCTTAATGAAAGCCGGCATCGAATACGCCGATTTTATCAATACCGTCAGCCGTAAATATGCCGATGAAATTGAGACGGAAGAATTTGGATGCGGTTTGGAGGGTGTTTTGCAGCGCCGCAGTGGCCAATTAACAGGTATATTAAATGGCGTGGATTACAGCCGATGGTCACCTGAAAACGATCAATTCATTACCAAAACGTACAACATCGATTCATTTGAAACTGGAAAACGGGCGAACAAAAAAGCTCTTCTGGAACGATTTGGATTGCCTGTCCATAATGATCGTGTGCCTCTGTATGGTGTGATCTCCAGGCTTGCCTCCCAAAAAGGATTAGATCTGTTTGCGGAAGTTATCCCCAGCCTGATTGATGCCGGTTCGCAGATTGTGGTATTGGGAACGGGTGAATCAAAACTGGAAGAGACTTACAGAAAATTAATGCAACATTATCCCCAATCCTGTGGGGTGGAGATTAAATATGATAATGAATTGGCGCATTTGATCGAAGCCGGTGCGGATATGTTTGTTATGCCCTCACGCTATGAACCGTGTGGCTTGAACCAAATGTATTCCTTGCGCTATGGCACTATTCCCGTGGTGCGCGAAACAGGCGGTTTGGCCGATACGGTTAAAGATATCAAACGTGATCCCAACGGCAATGGTTTTGTTTTTACCAACGCCGATCCCACTGAGTTATATGACGCCTGTATGCGTGCGCTTGAGTTATACCAAAATCAGCCTGCCTGGAATCAATTGATTCGCAAAGCCATGAGTATGGATTTTTCCTGGCATCGGGCAGCGGAAAATTATAAATTACTGTATGAAGAAATCCTCAAGCACTAATCTTTTTCCTTAAAGATTTTCAATACCGGCTATACTTTTAAAGATTCCATTTATACGCAATATCGAATAGGACAATATGGTACATGTAGTGATCACAGTCATGGAGGTAGAATGACACAACAATCGACAGTTTACTTGAATCTCTTTTGGCATCAGCATCAGCCCTGGTATGTTTCACCGGGTGAAAAAACAGCCATCATGCCGTGGGTGAGGCTGCATGGAATCAAGGATTATTATGATATGGCTGAGTTATGCCAACGATTTGAGGGTTGGAAGCAAACCATTAACCTGGTTCCATCCTTACTTGAGCAAATTCAACTGTTTATCGATAATAAAATTACCGACCACGCATGGGATGTCAGCCTGAAACCTGCAAATGAACTCACATATGATGACAAGATATATATCCTGCAACGTTTTTTTGACGCTCATTATCCCCGATTGATTCATCCTTTTACCCGATACGATGAATTGTACAAAAAGAGAGGATCTTCAGCCGAAAAAGCCTGTCATCATTTCTCCACTGAGGATTTTCGGGATTTGCAAGTGTGGTTCAATTTGGCTTGGTTTGATCCGATTTGGAGAGAGGATCCGCAATATCCTCTCAAAACCCTGGTGGATAAACAACGTGGATTTAGCGAGGATGAAAAGCAACAGGTTTTGAATTTTCAAAAGGAAGTTTTGAGAAAAATAATTCCCATTCATCGGGATATGCAACAAAAAGGAAGTTTGGAACTGACCTGTACGCCCTATTTTCATCCCATATTGCCGCTTTTGTGTGATACTTCCATCGCGAAAGTTTCCAATCCTCATGATCCGGTGATTGAACCACCCTTCGCCCATCCTGAAGATGCGGAATGGCATATAAAGGAAGGACTGGATTTTTTTGAAAAGGTTTTTGGATATCGTCCGGAAGGAATGTGGCCATCGGAAGGCTCTGTTTCAGATGCGGCGTGCGCTTTGATGGCAAAAATGGGCGTTCGATACTTCGCGACCGATGAACAAATCCTTTTTCGATCCAAAGCAACGCATGGGTTAGATTTGCAAGATCGATCCAACTTATTTCGGCTTCATCGCCTGGAGACAGAGCAAGGGGAACTGGATTGTATTTTTCGTGATCATGGCCTGTCAGATGGAATTGGCTTTCAATATGCCAATATGTCCGCCACGCAGGCCGCCAAAACCTTTATAAATCATTTAAAAAACATTGGAAAAGGATGGCAGGATTCTCAACCTCCATTGGTTAATGTTATTTTGGATGGGGAAAACTGTTGGGAATTTTATCCCAACGACGGGCATGATTTTCTGAAATATACCATCGAGGGAATATTAAAAGACGATCAGATTATCCCCATCACAGTGCCGGAGTATCGTGAATTGTTTCCCCCTCAGCCAACCTTAAAGTCAATATTTCCAGGGTCTTGGATCAGTCATAACTTCCGAATTTGGATCGGGCACCATGAGGATAACACCGCATGGAATCACTTGCGCGATGCGCGAAATGCTTTGCAGCAGGAGGGAAGCCGGCTTGATCCCGCTATAAAGGATGAATGTTGGAGGTTGTTGCATATCAGTGAAGGCAGTGATTGGTTTTGGTGGTATGGTGATGAAAACCAATCCACCATGGATTTCCTCTTTGACCAATTGTTTCGCACCCATCTCATAAAGCTTTATGAATTATTGGAACTGCCTGTTCCTGAGAACTTATACCGAGCAATTAAACAACCCAAAGCAGTTGATAAAAGTGGAGGAATTCTGTTTCAGAATCCATTGGATGATCAAGTCGCACAGGGTTATTACAAATGGATTGGCGCAAAGCACTTTTCGTCTGAAGAAACAGGGGGAGCCATGCACCAAGCAAATGGTGATCAATATGATCTGTATTATGGACGGGAAAACAGCCGTTTGTGTTTTGCGATTCATTCCTCGATATGGAATAAAGAGAACCAACCATCGCCGGTTACACTCAAAATAACAAAACCGTTAATGAAAGATATACCGCTTACCGAAAATCAGGAGGGATGCCATATCGAGACTACTGACGATGGAATAGATGCGTGGGTTGATTTGGAACAAGCAGGGATTAAGCCGGATCAGGAAATTTGGTTCTTTTTGTTGGTTGAAAATGGAGATTCTCAAACCATCTCCATTCCATCCGGTTCAGAATTGCATGTGCAAGGGTATACCCCTTCGAATGCCGGTTTATACTGGTTTATCTAGAAAGGAAACGGCAATGTTACGACTATTAATTGTCTTTTTTACACTGGCTCAAATGATTCATGTCGGGTATGCCCAAACAGATTCTGAATTGGAATCCGCCCGCATTCCACCGCGTACGGTATTAGAGCGAGTGCAAAAGGCTTTCAATGAACTCCATGATATGCAAACCACGTTGAAGCAAATCGTGCGAAAACCATCCGGCGAATATGAACAAGTGTGGGCGAGTGTGGCTTTGGTCAAGACTGGGACCTCAGAGGAAACCATGCAGGCATCCATGCTGCTAAAAATATATGATCAACCCATCCACGATGATGATTTTGTAATTCAATCATTCCAAAATAGTGATAAAAAGGAGTCAGCTCCCCAACCGAAGAAAATCGTGTTTACCGATCAATCCCGCCGGCTTTTTACGTATGAGACGGAAGCCAACGCCTTGACTATTGAATGGCTTAACGAAAGTGGGCCTTTGCCAGAATTTATGCAATTGGCAGGATTTTTGGAACTGGATTTGGATCAGTTGGAAGAAAAAGTGTATTTGGATGACGATGTTTACCGTCAAACCATTGATTCATTATCATGTTACCGGGTTAGAATGGTTCCCAAAAAACGATTAAGTGAAGTGGAGCCGGATCGTATCATCTGGGTGGATCGTGAAACCAATTTACCTAAACAATTGACCATTGAAGGGGATTTAAGAATTATTGTTGAATTTGGTGACTATGAGCTGAACAAGGGAATTTCGCAAGAATCCATCATTCCGGAGATCCCAGCGAATCCACAAATTACTGATTTAACCGTGCAATGATTGAACGATTAAGAAAAATCCCTGCCGGAATCGGAGGCGCGGAGTACGATAGTTCCATCACACTCCACTTCATCGATAATCCCCATCACCATTTCCTTGATGGGGGCGATTTTAAGGCCGAACACACTTCGGGCAGCCCCCGGGGCTCCTCCTAGCAATACCAATTCCCCAATACCGGCTCCCACATAATCGACAGCGACGGTTGCTGGTCCCTGGCTCTTGCCATTAGGGTTGATAGGCTCAACGAGCATTAGTTTGCGCCCGTCATAGGAATCATGTTTTAGAGTGGATACTATATTACCGACCACACGTGCTAATTTCATGGTTTGTTATCCGTCGACATGCTATCGACAATCCCAACAATGGTGGCATCCGAAGGCATTTTGTGATTATCCCATATTTCCCCGGCGTCACCTCCATCGACGTAATAGACAGTCTCTCCCAGGCCAGTACGATTATCAGGATCAATGGCGATAATGGGTTTTCCAAAGGGTTTTCGGTGTTGATCCATGGGTTGGATCACACAGAATTTCATCCCGTTAAAACTGTGATGCTTTTGGGTGGCCCAAAGCGAGCCAATGACAGTGGCCAGGTTCATTTTTATTTATAACCTCACGCCGGGATCATCTCTTCCGTTTTGCGATAGATGATCTCGCCCTCCAGTTCAAGTGAATCAGTGATCGCCATAATGACAGCATCAACCGGCAGCCCTTCCGTTATTTCGGTCAAACGGGCTGAAGAGCCTGTCGCACAAACCACGATCTCTCCCTTGCCCGCTCCCACTGAATCAACCGCTACAACGAATGAACTGGTTGGTTCAAGTTGAAGCGAAACGTGTTGAACCAATAAGAGTTTCAATCCGGCTAATTTGGGGTCTTTTTGGGTGGCAACAACGGTTCCAACAACTTTGGCTAAGAACATGCCAAACTCCTCATTTATTATGTAATGGTTCGTTAGGATGATTCTGCATGGTGGGCCGGTTGGTTAAGGATGGAGGATTGAACCGTTTCATCACCCACCACCATGCCTACCGCAATTTCATCACAATCCGGGAATTTAAAACATTTTATACACTCGGCCCATACTTTGTGAGGGAGATGAGCACGATCCATCAATTCAAATCCATGTTTTTGGAAGAAATGGGGAATTTTCGTTAAAGCAAACACTCGAAAGATTTTTAATTCACGTGCTTCGTCCAAACATTGTTCAATCAATTGTTTGCCCCAGCCTTTTCCTCGTCCATAATGGTCGACCACCAGGGATTTGATTTCCGCCAAATCTTCCCAAACAATATGTAACGCCACGCATCCATGAACGGTTCCATCCTCTTCCCACACCCAAAAATCCCGTACGTTATCATACAGTTCACTCAATGAGCGGGGTAGCATGAAACCTTCATGCATATGGTTGTCGATCAATTGCTTGATTCGGCGAATATCGCTAACGCAGGCTTTACGAATTCCCATAATACTCACATCGTCTTCCAATAGCGCTTGAACAATCTATTTTAACACAATCCCTTCATATCACAATCCAGTTAATGCAAACAAAGTTAAAGGAATTAAGTAACTCTCCCATTCTTTTAAGCTTTCAACTCAAATTCAATAACATAAAATGATAAAATATCATCTTGTTCTTCATCAGGAGTGAAATAAAATGGAATAACAATATTTATGAGGAGGCTTTTCATGGCCGTGTTTCAAGCCAAGGGTTTTACCTTAATCGAACTATTAATTGTGGTCGCCATTATTGGAATCCTGGCTGCCATTGCCGTACCTAATTTTCTGAATGCTCAAACACGAGCGCGAATTGCCAGAACCAATGGGGATTTGCGAACCATTGGTATGGCGATGGAGCAATACTTTGTGGATCGAGGGAAATATCCCAACAATACGGTGCGCAATGGCCGTGCAGATTTGACTGTTGATTTGTGGGATTTAACCACTCCGGTGGCGTATATATCCAGTGTTGACTTTAAGGACATTTTCAGAGCCCGACGAGGTGACACCGGAAATAATGTGGAAAGTTATCTTTATTTCAATTATTATTTTGAAAATGATCCATTAAATGGGGGAAATTGGATTAATCGCATAAGCCGTAAAGATTTAAGTACTCAAGGTTATTGTCTGGCCAGCTGGGGGCCGGATCGATTGCAAAACGCCATCGAGTGGGTTTATATCCAAACCGCGGATGGCAATCCCCAAGGTGCGCGTAATCGAATTTATCATCCCAGCAACGGTCTGGTTAGTTCTGGCGATATTGGGCGATGGGGCGGCAATGTACCGGGTGTACCTATCACCGCTGGAGGATAATCAGCCAAGCGTGATTAAAAATCAACCATTGAATCAATCCCCCGTACAAGCAGGTTATTCCATACCTGCCGAGTGGGATCACCATGACGCCACCTGGATCGGTTGGCCTCACTGCCAAAGCGATTGGCCCGGCAAATTTTCTGTAATTCCCTGGGCTTATGGTGAAATGGTCCGCAAGATTGCGATGGGGGAAAGTGTACGCATTTTAGTACAATCGCCATCCCATGAAAAACGAGCCCAGCGTATATTGCAAAAAACCGGTGTCCCATTTGATCGGGTGGAATTTATCCACCTGCAAACCAATCGGGGTTGGACACGCGATTTCGGACCTATTTTTATTCGCCGACAACACCCAAAATCTGAGAATGCCATTGTCCGTTTTCGTTTCAATGCCTGGGCCAAGTACCGTAATTGGCAGTTGGATGATCATGTTCCTGAAAAAGTATCGAAACTTAAAGGGTATTCCATCATTCCAGTTACATATCAAGGACGTGATGTGGTGCTGGAAGGTGGCGCCATCGATGTTAACGGCCAAGGTTCATTGATCACCACAGAAGAATGCCTGTTAGATCAAAACGTGCAAACTCGCAATCCTGGATTGTCTCGCAAAAATATGGAATCCATTTTTCATGACTATCTCGGCGTCAACAAAGTCATTTGGCTGGGGAAAGGAATAACAGGTGACGATACCCACGGCCATGTGGATGACCTTTGCCGTTTTGTTTCTCCAAACCAGGTTGTCTTATGCCGTGAACCGAACATTGACGATCCCAATTATTGGCCCTTGCAAGACAATTGGGAACGCTTGCAGGATGCTCGTTTGGAAGATGGCAGCAAATTGGAAGTCATTTCACTCCCCATGCCCAAACCGCTCTACTTTGAAAATCAACGTTTGCCTGCCAGTTATGCCAATTTTTATATCTGCAACGCGGCGGTTTTGGTTCCCACGTTCAACGATCCAAGTGATCGTATTGCGTTGGGCATTTTAGCGGAATTATTTAATGACCGTGAAGTGATTGGCATTCATGCGGTCGATCTGGTTTGGGGATTTGGTACCTTGCACTGCTTGACTCAACAAGAACCTTCATGTCAATCTTAATGTGGATTAAATTTGAATTTAATAAAATATTCGTAACGTGTCAGCGATATGAATTGGAATGGGAGTGAAAACTTGTAATTGCTCCTACTATTCCTCCCCCAATGAAATGGGGGAGGTTAGGAGGGGGTTAAAGGATTGTGCTTCAAATGGCTAACCACTTACAAATATTCAAAATGTATATGGGAGAATTATGATCATGAAAAAAATCGCAATGTTATCACTATCCTTATTATTTGCGGCTTCTATTCCGGTTAAGGCTGTTAATCAACATTATATGGTGAACAAAGAGCCGTTGCTGCAATCCGCCTTTGTCAAATTGCCGCTAGGCCATGTCAAACCCAAGGGGTGGCTTAAGGATCAACTGATCATTCAATCCAATGGCCTTACCGGGCATCTCGATGATTTTTGGCCCAGCCTGGCCAAAACCGCCTGGAAGGGAATGGAAGGCGGCGAAGCCTGGGAACGAGGCCCCTACTACCTTGATGGTTTGGTTCCCCTGGCTTACTTGCTGGAAGACAAACGACTGATCAACAAAACCAAGCCCTGGATCGAATGGATTTTATCCAGCCAGCAGGAAAACGGCTGGTTTGGCCCCCCACAGAACCATGATCGCTGGCCCCTGGCTGTGGCTATGAAAGTATTGGTTTCTTATTGCGAAGCCACCGGCGATGTTCGGGCGATGGATGTGTTGGAAAACTATTTTCGCTACCTGAAGGAACACCGTCCCGACTGGCCCAACCGTGATTGGCGCGGGGTGCGCGCCATGGAAAACGTGGTGACGGCCCATTGGTTGTACAATCGCACTGGCAATAAAGATATTCTTGATGTGGCTCATTCAATCTTTTGGCATAGCCACGATTGGACTTCCTACTTTCTCAATTTCCCTTACACAAGCGAAGTTTTGGATATCGGCATCCATTATGGACATCCCTCCCATATCGTCAACCTGGGCATGGCGGTGAAATATCCCGGCCTGTGGTATCGCCAATCCAAAGACGAGACATATAAAGACGCTGTTTATCGTGGCATTGCTTCTCTGGAAAAGCATCATGGCCAGGTGGGAGGACGCTTTGCGGGCGATGAGCATTTATCGGGCAAACATCCTTCGCAGGGAACTGAACTATGCGGTGTGGTGGAACTGATGTTCTCGCTGGAAAATTTAGTTGGCCTATTGGGTGATACTCAGATGGCCGATCGTCTGGAATTATTGGCTTATAACAGCCTGCCAGGCACCTGCACTCCTGATTTTTGGGCACACCAATATGATCAACAAGCCAACCAGGTGCTCTGCACCATCGAAAAACGCCAATGGAGCACCAATGGCAATCAATCCAACATTTATGGCTTGGAGCCAAACTACGGATGCTGTACCTCCAATATGCATCAAGGCTGGCCAAAACTCGTCAAGCACCTTTGGATGGCCTCCCACGATCAAGGCTTGGCTGCCACCACGTACGGTCCATGCGAAGTCACTGCAAAGGTTGCCGATGGACAGGAGGTCACCATTCAAGAGAAAACCGACTATCCCTTTAAAGGAAAGATTACATTTGTCGTCAAAACAGAAAACCCCGTCTCGTTTCCCCTTCATCTTCGCATGCCCGGATGGGCTGAAGGCGCTGTGATTGATGTGGAAGGTACTCAATTAACCACAAAACCAGGAACCTTTACCAGGATCGAACGTGAATGGAGTGACGGCGATGTGGTTGTGTTGAATCTTCCCATGGACCTTCGCTTTGAACATCGCTATAACAAGGCGGTATCGATTATGCGCGGCCCACTTTATTATTCGCTAAAGATCAAAGAACGGTTTGAAAAGATCAAAACCTATCACGATGAATTACCGGTCCACGATTGGGCAATTTATCCCGAATCGGATTGGAACTATGCTCTATTATTGAATTCTGAGAATCCCCAACAATCTTTTCAGGTTGAAACGAACGAAATTAGTCCGATTCCCTTCGCCCATGACAAACCACCCGTGGTGTTGAAGGCAAAAGGCAAACAGCTGCCCGGCTGGGGGATGAAACTAAACTCAGCCGATGCTCCACCCCAAAGCCCGGTGATCTCCGACGAACCTGAAACAGATTTGGAATTAATCCCATACGGTAACACCCGGCTTAGAATAACCGAGTTTCCTTATATGAAGGCAGATTAAAAGGAAGTAGTTTTGCATGTGTAGTTCAATTCCTCTCCCAAGATTGGGAGGGCTAGGGGAGGGTTGATAAAAAAAGTTGAGCAAAAGACTTTAATCCCCTCCTAACCTCTCCCATTTCATTGGGGGAGGAATAGTGGGGCCAATGATATGTTTTTCATCCCTTACCATTTCATATGGCTGACATGTTATGATTTAAAAGGAGAAATTTTGAAGCGAGCCTTTACATTAATCGAATTGTTAATTGTTGTAGCGATCATCGGGATTTTAGCTGCCATAGCGGTACCCAATTTTTTGAATGCCCAAATCAGGGCAAAAGTGGTAAGAGCACAGGCCGGAGAGAAAACCTTCGCCGAAGCCAATATGATGTATAAACTGGATCATGGGGCATTTATGCCCCATTTTTCAGCTCATCCGGCGTGGCAAAACAAATTCTTGACCACTCCCATTTCATATATCTCCTCAACAGGGGCGCTACAAGACCCGTTTCAAAAAAGGGGCGGTGATTCGCAAACCAACCGATGGGCACACGGTGAATTGCACCAGGATCCCGTTCGCAATCATCCCAATTTGGTCACTCAATATTTCAGGAATGTCGAAGGTTGGGAAAAACCACTGGCCAATAATCCCGATGAAGCCTATGTCATCATTTCCGCAGGGCCAGATGGTGCGTTCAGCCTTTTTCAAAACGGCAAATTCGGCCATCCCTTATATGCTTCCAGCAACGGTCTGGTGAGCTATGGCGATATTGTCCGTTTGGGATTTTAACGAATTGTTTTGCAGTGCATTTATTCAGCAAGCCATTGCACTGCATCGGCAATAACATAACCGTTTGTCCCTTGGGCTTTGACTTCCACATCCGCTGGCTTGTCCGATGTAAAAGGAAACACGCCTAATGTTGTAAATAGATCATCATGCTCAGGTGTCTTCTTTTGATTGACGATAACCCGAGTGCTTCCTTTGGCGTGATGGACAATCACTGGTACATTATCCGCTCGATTGCCATGTGCTGAATATGCAAACCTCACTTCATATTTCCCATCGTCTAGTTTGGCAGAAAAGCGAACAATTTTGTTTTCTTTGTCGCTATTACCATCATGCAAATAACCCGATTCAACAAAGGGTTTGGCGGATGAACTTACCTGCCAGGCGCCTGCCACTTCAGCCGCTTTATTATCGACAACTGTACCTTTTAAATCACGTGTATTGATCTGGCCTGAAACCTGGTAGGTTAACACTTGCCCATCGGCTAAAAGCTGCTTTTCAAGTGTCTGAAATGGGACATCCTGAACCGAACGATTCTGCTTAATCGCCAAACTGGCAGCCGTTGCGGCTGATTGCCCCAGGATCATGAATACAGGTTCCATTCGAATCGAACCAAATGCAATATGGCTGGAAGAGACACAAACCGGAACCAGCAGGTTTTGACATTGTTCTTTTTTAGGTGTAATGGTTCCATAGGCAATTTCATACGGCCGGGGTGTTCTAACACCGATATCTCCTTCATTTTGAACATACCCATCCGGTTTGACATAACGCTGTACATTATGCGAATCCATGGTGTACGAGCCCATGCCAATCGATTCCGGTGTCTCACGCCGGTCCAGGCAATCATGCTCGGTCATCACATATTCACCAATCATCCTGCGTGCTTCTCGCACATAAATTTGATGCGGCCAATTTCCATTGTCTGTAAATTCATCCTTGGCCAATCCCCATCGATTCATTTCGTTTTGAATTTTATCCGGAACCCGTGGATCATGGGCAATGAAATACATTAATCCTTTTTGATAGATCTCATGTTCCTTAATGATTTCCCGCCGCCGTTCATAGGATCCTTCGGGATAATCGTAGTTATAACCAATGTTATCGGTGCTGAAGGGACCATGATTATTGGTATCTGTTTTATGGTTGGGAATCGGATCAAACTTATAAAAATAGTCCCGTCGGCCCGTATCAAACATCCGTATGAGCAATTCATACTGATAAGGATCATATCTCTCCGGCTTGGGGAACGGCACTTGATTTTCCTCATGATCCGTCAAGCACATGCGGAAGCAATAAGCCTGGATTCGGTGATCACCTTCGCCTTTTTTACCCGGATGCTCAGCACTCACACGAGGTAAAAGGCCACTGCTGGGATCGCCTGGAACCACATACGGGGACATATCACTCTTAAACCAATGGCTATGGTGAAGCACTCCGGTTTGCACCCCATTCCAGGTTTCACCATAAACCGAATTCGCTTCGCGTCCCACATGATAATCCACCCCCGCGGTGGCCATTAAATCGCCTTCATACGTGGCATCAATAAACATTTTGCCCGTGTAGGTTTTACCGGAAAGCATGGTGATGGATCGAATGCGGCCATCCTTGACCTTAACACCCTTGCCCGGCGTGCGGTTTAGCCATTCATCCCGATGCACGGGGATATCATAGTCCGCAATAAAATCTTCAAATACCTGTTCCGCCACATGAGGTTCAAAAATCCACATGGTGCGTTTATCGCCATCAATTGCCGGTGTCCCCTGGCCTCGATTTCCATATTCACTGCGTTTTTGCCATTTCCAGGCTGCTGTGTTTTGATAATGCATATATACGCGATGGTAAAATTCCCGGCTAAGCCCACCAATCACTTCTTTATTGCCGGTATCCGTAAATCCAAGCCCCCCGCTGGAAAGCCCACCCAAATGTTGATCCGGACACACAATAACGGTTGAATGCCCCATCTTTTTCGCTTGCACGGCTGCTATCACTCCAGCAGAGGTTCCTCCATAAACCACAATGTCATAGTTTCCCTGGGCCGATGTTTGAATGCAAAATGCAAATATTATCACGATGGCAAATAAATGTTTCATGAATAACTCCTACTCAGCATTACTATCATTCTATTTTTCCAACACTATACTTAAACTGTATAATATTTGGGAGGGTAATCATAGGGAGATATTCGGCAAAATATGGGGCTGCAGTTTAAATATGATTTTTGGCTTTAACGTCTATGAAAAACCGGTTGAAGAATATTTCAACTACGCCAAAACGCACAACCTGCGTCATTTGGAAATCGATCTCATCAAAGACCACTCCACCCCACAAACTTTTACAGAAAAACGAATTGAAACCATCCGCAAATTTTGTTCAGAGCATGCCATTGATGTTAGTTTACACTTACCTTATACCCTAAACCTTGCTGAACGCATTCGTTTCTTGAGAAAATCGAACATTGCATTCATAAAAAAATGTTTATCGATTGCCCAACGACTTCATTCGCTTCATGTCACCTGCCATTTAGGCCAATTTTCCGGGATCGTTTCCTGGCCCTGGCTGCGAAAGCAAATGCTGGATAAAGTGGTTGCCAGTTTAAATGAAATTCTGGTTTTCTGCGAAGAATGCAAAATTCCCCTGGCTCTCGAAAATGCCGTATCACTCATCCAGGGAACCGATCAACACTTCCTGGGTGATTCGGTTGAAGATTTTGTATACCTTTTTGAAAAAATCGATTCGCAATGGCTGAAGTTCTGCCTTGATATAGGACACGCAAACACCAATGACGGCGCAATCGCCTATATAGAAAATTTCACTGATAAATTGATTAACGTCCATTTCCATGATAATCAAGGACGGTTCGATGATCACCAATCCATTGGCGAAGGCACCGTTCCCTGGCTGGAAATCACCACAAAGTTAAAAGCGATCAACTACCACGGCCCCTTTATATCTGAATGCTTCCATATAGAGCCTCATTCCGCCGCTCAACAGTTTAAAGAGATCATGGACAGTGTGATTCTTACGCACCACCCATATAGTCAAAACGTAATTTGGATTGAAAATCATTGATCAGCGAAAAAGTCTTTTTCAGCATTATGTGTTCAATATTGGTAAGCGATTTGGGATTAATATAATTATCCGGTTGCTCATTATTATTGATGAGCATGGCCTGATGTTTAAACCGAATCTGCATCATCAAATGATAAGCCTGTACGGCATTCTCATAACTGTTTTTAGTAAGAAGATCCTTTTCATAAATGCGTTGCAGTCGTTCAAGGGTATTGGTTTCAGTAAAATGTTGCTGAATCGCATAAATTCGTGCAAAATCAACAATGGGAATCATGGCCTCTTTGATATCAAACGTTTCAGGATGCTGCCCTTCTTTCGACTTCAATACAATATTGCCAAAAAATCCCAAAGGCGCCTTAAATAAAAGTGTATTGGCCGCCAGATGTTGATAGAACGCTGCTTTCCCCTCGCTGACCTCATGAATATAGCTGGATAACTGCTCGATTAAATGTTCATCACCAAATAAAAAACGGTAATCAAAAAAGATTTTTACATCCAGCAAATCTTCTGGCTCCGCCTTGGTGATCCAATCCCTGAAATACGATTTCCATTGAGAGATCGGTTGGCACCACTGGGGATTCATTGCCATCACATTCCCCTTGCACAAGGCATAGCCGGCTTGAGCCAGGTTGTGGCAAACTTTTTCACCTAATTCCAGAAAATATTGTTGCATTTGCTCTGCTTCATGTTGGGGAACATCTTCGAAAATGATGGCATTGTCCTGATCGGTCATCAATGTTTGTTCTTCCCGGCCTTCGCTGCCTAGCGCCATAAAAGCGAACGGCACCGGCGGTGGCCCCATTTCTTCCAGGGTTAATTGGAGAAGGTTATTGGTGATGGTGTCCGATACCGTGGTAATGATACGCGTTATATTCTTGGCGTTTGCTCCACTATCAATAAGCCCCTTCACCAGGCGGGGTACCCGTTCATGCGCTTCGATCATTTCATCCAGACTGGTGGCGCTCTGGATCTGCTGCAATAAAATCGCCGATGAATAACGATGCACCTGAAGCAGTTCTTTACCCGTAATCATACTGATGATGGCGCCGGTATGGTCTTTTACCGCCAAATGCCGGATATTCTTCTCTTGCATCAACATCGCCGCTTCAAAGACAAGCGCATGGTCAGAAATCGTAATCAAAGGCGCACTCATAATTTCATAAACCGGCCGATCCACATCGATCGCTTCCGCGACCACCCGCTTGCGAATATCCCGGTCAGTTACAATCCCCAGGTACTCTCCATTCTCCGACTTGATCAATATCGCCGTGGATTTTCGTTTTGACATAATTTCCGCCGCGCGTCGAATGGGTTGGTTCATCTCACAGTCAACCAGTTCACGCAGCGAATGGCGAATAGGCTGATTCAAATAAAGCAAAGCAGTCTGCAACTCAACAATTAAATCTTCGCGTTCCTCTTCCGTTTTTTTCTGCGCGGTGATGTCTTCAATAATCGCATCATAAAACTGAGGGTAATCATTTTCATCTTTAATCAACACCGCTGATATCGAAACGATCGGCACTCGCCCGTCTTTTATACGCAATCGCAGGATACGGTTTCGTACCGATCCACGTTTATTGAGTTCATCCAAAAACTGCTCGTATTCATCTTCATCATGGATAAAGGTTTGCATGGGAACCGAAAGCACATCCTGTTTGTCTTCACAACCAAAGATGGAAACTGCCGCTGGGTTCGCTTCCAACACCTGCCCTTTTCTCCCCAGGGCAGTTCGAATCACGCCAGCGCTGATATTATTCGTCAAGGTTTCATATTTTTCCTGGCTTTCACCCAATTCATCCTTTAACTTTTGGTGAAACTCCATATCCTTGGCGATCATGACGATGGTGTTTTTCCCTTCAAAAACCATTTTCGATGTTGAAAGCAATACTTGAATTGGATTATCGTCTTTATCGCGAAGTTGGGCTGGATATTGGGCCGGTACGGCTTTTCCTTCAAGAAAATCGTTCCAATAGGTATTGTTGGATTGATCCCTCATGATTTGCTCGATCGGTTTGTTGATTAACTCACCCGCTTGGTATCCCAGCATATCCAGCGCCTTTTGGTTTGAATAAAACACCTTCCCGTTAATAATCATCAGCAAGCCTTCGGTTGCGGCTTCGACCAGTGTTTTGTATTTTTCGTGTGAAAGGCGAAGATTGCTTTCCGCCTGCCGCCGGCGTTTCTCAATGGTTAAGCTTTGCCAGGTAATAAACAACAATAAAAGCGTTATAACAATCGTTATCCCCCCGGAAATTAGGATCAACCGATGAGTTATTCGGGCAATTTCTTCTTTAACATCTTCGATATAGATTCCTGTCCCGATAATCCATCCCCACGGCTCAAATCCTTTCACGTAGGAAAGTTTGGGAACAATCCGGCTTTCATCATCCTTCCATTGCCACATATAATTGACATACCCGTGGTTGGATTCGCGCACCACCTTCACAAATTCACTAAACAGTTTTTTGCCGGTTGGGTCCTCATAATCCGCCACATTTTTACCATTTAAATCAGGCCGGTAGGGATGCATAATCATCCGCGGTTCCATATCGGTGATCCAAAAGTAATCTTTTCGCTCATCTCCATACCGCAAAAATTGAATACGATCGATCGCCCGTTGCTGAGCTTCCTCCCGCGTCAATTTCCCCTCTCGTTCTTCCGCTTCCAACTCGGCCAATACGCTCCATGCCGATTGGGTTAACTCACGAATCATCTCTCGCTTGCGCTCAAGAATCGCTTCCTCAAATGCAGGAATCAAAATAAAGAAGAGCGTTAAGATAAACAAACAGATCGTTAGTAAGGTAGGAAGAATAATACGCGTAAAAAAACCACTATGGTTGGACGGCTGAACATGCGGCTCACTCATGGCTGTCTCTTCACAAATAGAATATATGAATCAATAAATATTCTATATCAATAACACCCTCATGCCTACGAATATGAACCTTTTAAATGATATATGTTGTGGTGGGTTTACAACACTCTTGATTCAATTATCCCCCAAAGCATTTTACAACGCCATATGTTTTGTTTTACAATGAAGCAATGATTATTTAACACGGTGTGATTTTTTTGAGTGGGTATAAGCAATGAATTTACATAAATATCAGGAAGCACGTTCCATATTCCATGAGATGTTATCCCTTCCGGAAAATCGTGAGCCTAAGTGGCAGAAGTTTTTTACAGATTATCCATTTGTGCTTGGTAGCGCACTTCCTCTTCGATTGATGCCAAATGAAATCATTCCAATGGGAAGGGTTGGTAAATCAGAACCTGATTTTATTTTCTTTCAGAAATTTGGCGAACAGATAACCGATTGTGGTGTAATCGAATTAAAACGACCGGATTCAAGGATATTTACCTCAAAAAGAAAAGGGATAATTCAATTACATACCGATGCTTATACAGCACTAAATCAGGCTGAAGAATATGCTGAATTATATATAAGAAATCCTAAAGAAGCCATATTCTTTGGTAACCAAATACATTTGTTTATTATAATGGGATTGTCAAAGCAATTGGCTGATCAAACAGTAAGTTACATGCTATATGATCGATTGTTGCCCAAACATTGTAGAATAATTCCCTATGATCAAATCTTCCGATTATTTGAGTCGACATTACCGCAACAGGTTCATGTTCTTGTCTATGATCCATTTTTATTATACCCCTTAATCCGCGATTCAAAAAACACAACCTCCATACACGCATTAACTTTCATGTAGAATTACCCAAGCCCAGATATTCAATATCCTGAGTATCTTTAACATCCAGCCCATCCTGATTTCAGGCAATAAGGAACCTACCCCCCATTAAATACACACCCATATGTACATCTTAACCAAGTCTCCCCGTTGACGGGGGGATTCAGGGGAGCTTTGGGATTGTGGAGTTTGATAAAAGGGAATAAACGTAAAGCACTCGAAAAAGCGATCCGATATTTTGAACGTCACAAGAAGTGGATGGAATATGACAAGTATTTATCCGCTGGAATGCCGGTGGCGACAGGAATGGCGGAATCAGCATGTGGCTCCGTAGTAAAAAAAAGGATGGAGAGCGAAGGCAAACGTTGGAGTTTAGATGGAGCCGAATCCATTTTACTTTTGCGCTCCTTACAGAAGAGCAAGGATTTCATCACCTATTGGCGTTTTCACGCCTCAAATGAACGGAAGCGGCTATACGAGAACCAACGTAAATATACCCCAATCAAACATTTATCCAAGGTCGCATGATTAACACCAAAAATTTACGCTCAAATGATTTACTTAAATAACGGAAAAGAGTAAAATTTAAACATGAAGGGCTAAATCTCTTAATCATTTTTGAACAACATGGATAAGAAAAACTCGCAAAAAGCAAATTTTGACCACTCTTGGAAGGATATTCTCGATGACTTTCTGGAAGAGTTTATGAAATTGTTTTTCCCAGCGGTTCATGATGATATTGATTGGCGAAGGGGATATGAATCACTTGATAAAGAACTCAGCCAAATCGCAAGGGAAGCCGCTGTGGGAAGAAAAGTGGTTGACAAACTTCTAAGTGTGTATCGAAAGGATGGAGAAGAAAAGTGGGTCTATATCCATGTGGAAGTTCAATCACAAAGAGATAGTGATGTCGCAGAACGGATGTATATCTACAACAGTCTTCTTTATTTGCGCTTTAAAAAGCCAATTATGAGCTTACTGGTTTTGGGTGATAACCAACCAGCATGGAGGCCCGAAAGGTTTGAGTACGATCTATGGGGAAGTCAGTTACAATTAAAATTTCAGATGGTCAAGTTGTTGGATTATCGCAACCGTTTGGAAGAATTAAAGAAGAGCCTGAATCCATTCGCTTATTTTGTCATAGCACACATACAAACTTTGAAAACAAACAGTAAACCCCAACAGCGACTGGATCACAAAGAGACGATTACCAAAGAAATGATGGATCAGGGCTTTCCCCTGAAAATTATAGCATCATTAATAAGATTTATCGATATCATGATGACATTACCCGCTGATTTAGAGGAAATGTTCATGAATAAAGTCTATGAATACCAGGAGGAAAAGAACATGCCAGTTCTCGCACCATTTGAAGAAATTGCCGAAAAAAGAGGTGAAAAGCGAGGTGAAAAACGAGGTGAAAAACGAGGTGAACAAAAGGGGAGCATAAAAGAGGCTCAGGCTACAGTCATTGACAATTTAAGCGTCAAATTTGGTGAGATTCCCCCATCACTGATTAAATCTATAAATAAGATGGAGGATATATCTGTATTAAGGGAACTTAGAAAGCGGGCAATAATAGTGGATTCCTTGAATGAATTCAAAGAGATCATGAAAAAAGGAAAAGCATGATCTTTACACTCAATAATTCTTTGCTTTTGAATAAATGGATTATAAAACACTCATGAATTGAACACCGTATGAAAGAAGTCATGTCCCCCAAAGCGAATTTTGACCACTCTTGGGAGGAAATACTGGATCTATTTCTGCCCTGGTTTCTCAAATTGTTCTTTCCGAAAGTTTATGATGACATTGAATGGTCCCAGGGCTATCAATCCCTGGATAAGGAACTCAGCCAAATCACCTGCGAAGTGGGGATCATAAGAAACAATTGCAAAAGAATTGATAAATCAAGGATTTTCTGAATATGAAATATCCTTATTATTCAGATTTATTGACATGTTGGTGACTTTACCACAGGACCTGGAGAACGAATTTCTAACGAAAATATATGAATTTCAGGTGGAAAAGAAAAGAACATACCTGTTCTTGCACCATTTGAAGAAATTGCCCAAAAACGAGGGGAGCAAAAAAGGGAGTATAAAGAAGTTCAGGCTATCATAATAGATATTTTACGTGTAAGGTTTGGTAAAGCCTCGGCATCTCTAATAGAATTAATCAATAGTTTAGATGATCTTCCATTCTTGAGGGAACTCAGGTTGATCGTTTATCTCAACTGGGACTAAATTCGTAGGATGGGTCACGCCGTTTGCCCCATCAACTCAATCTCTCAATATTTTTCGGCATCATCAATATCCAAGCCATTGCCATAGAGTCTCTTGCTTCTTTGCGCTTCATGTATATTTTTCGGAATGATTTTATCGGGCTTGATGGTTTCAAACCATAATCCATCGGGATCGGTTCGCGAAGGCCGGTCGTTTTGTACAGCGACCAGGTTCATCGATAACGGACCAAAGCCGCCAGGATAAGCAATGGAACGGTCTGCACGGATATTCCAAAACGTCCCATATCCCGCGCAATGCTTCCCCAAGGCCGCGCCACCCCCGCATCGCCATACATGGGTTCCTGCGCCAGTATCGATATTGGTATAAAGATTCGCATAAGGAGCGCGTTTGTGATGATCGAAGCAAAGATCGTTTCCCTTACCGTTGGAGATGACGTTACCCGAGCAGTGGCTTACGGTCAGATCATGAATGAACGTTGTCTTGAAATTGAAATTCGTAAACAGATTATCATCATCGGAAATATAGATCCCGTGGTGTCCCGTATCGCCCCGTGAATCCGCTGGACGATCCGATTCATATTCAATCTCTTCGATAGTACAGAATTTCCCACTGATAAAAATTCCACTATCCGCGTGTTTAATCATAATATTTCGAACCCAGCAATGCACGACATCGCTCATGGCGATTGGATTAAATCCTAGTTCGGTAAAATGACCATCGTAGGGAGTTACAGGGTACTCGAAGGTTAGGTTCTCAATTCCCACGTTGGTTACGTTTGGCCGGAAACGAAGAATCCTAGGGTTCCACTCCATTTCAAGATCGAACCGCAAGGGGCGTTCAATCTCGATGCGTTCCTCTTTAATGGATGAAATGCGGGTAACCAGCGAAGCATGTGTTCTTCCATTCAGTTTGCTGGTATCTCCAGGTTGTCCGGTGTAAAGATGATGGGCTAAGGTATTGTCCTTGGTGTCGTCCACTCGCACTTCAATCCATTGGTTCTCTTGTAATCGCGAGTTGGAATTGATAGAAATCCAATGATCCCCTCGTTGCGCGGGAGTAGTTACTTTTGCCAGTCGCGTGGAGTTATAACTCCCTTTCATCCAAAAAAAACCGCCCGACCACGAATAATTGGATGTTTTACGACCACCGGTTGTTGCTCCCCAATTGGGGCGGATTTCATTGAGTGGGGTAGGAAAATACAGGATCACCCCATCACGGGATTCTCCTCTTAAAACAAGATTGGGTTTACGAATTTCAATGATTTCCGTTAGTACATATTTTCCATTGGGAACCAGGATTGTTCCCTTATCAACTTGTTCAATCGCATCCAAAAAAGCCTGAGAGTCGTCATGTTTGCCATCACCCACCGCGCCAAAATCCTTAATGTTCGCCTGTATATCGAATGTTGGGATGTCCTTTTCCCCGCATTGATATCCCGCGTATGAAAAATCCGGCAAACGGCTGTCAGGCGTCCAACGTTCTCCATTCTCACCCCACAGTTGGGAGTATTCTTCGCCGGAACCATTTCCTGCAAATGCGAGTAATGTGCTGACCAAAAGCAAACTCAAATACCAACCATTGCGTTTCATAAATCCTGTCCTTGTAATTATTGATATTGTCATGGAATTCTCATTTCATCCGGGAAATGATTCCTTTGTTTAATTCGGCCTGATTTTCTCACATGATCATACAGCACGTCAACCATTCTTCCAGAAAAATCATCCACTATCATGGAAAAAATAGCCAATTCGATTCGATTATTCAACGTGACAGACATACTTTTCCTCCCTCAAAGTTTAATCTCTTTTTTATCATCACTTCAAAAACGAGCCTCCATATTGGGATCAGTCATTTTTTAGCTAAATTGAGAATGATATCCTGTAGTACATGATACTATTGATCAGCCGTTTACAAAAGCGCCTTTTTATTTAGTCAGGAAAACAAACAACATCGAAAATCCCAATTTTTATTGAAGGATTTGGCAATTTTGCATCCAATCCATGTTTGGTCAACGGATATTGCATATGTGCCCGTATCCGATAGTAAATTCTCACGAATTGATATACAATATATGAAGTTATATCATACTTTATAGAGTCATCGCATCATGAAAGAGAAAAACTCAACAACGGCTAATTATGACAACTCATGGAAAGATATCTTCGATGACTTTCTGGAAGAGTTTATGAAATTGTTCTTCCCTATGGTTCATGAAGATATTGATTGGCGAACGGGATATAAATCACTTGATAAAGAACTCAGTCAAATCGCAAGCGAAGCAGCCGTGGGAAGGAGAGTGGTTGATAAACTTCTCAGCGTGCATCGAAAGAGCGGAGAAGAAAAGTGGGTTTATATCCACGTGGAAGTTCAGTCACAAAGAGATAGCGATGTCGCAGAACGGATGTATATTTATAACAGTCTCCTCTATCTGCGATTTAAAAAGCCGGTTATGAGTTTGCTGGTCCTGGGTGACAATCAATCAAGGTGGAGGCCAGAAAGGTTTGAGTACGATCTATGGGGAAGCCAGTTACAATTAAAATTTCAGATGGTCAAATTGCTGGATTATCGCGAGCGATTGAAGGAATTGGAGAATAGCAGAAATCCATTCGCTTACTTTGTCATTGCACATTTGAAAACCTTGGAAACCAATGGGAAACCAAAACAGCGATTGGATCACAAAGAGACGATCACCAAAGAAATGATGAATCAGGGCTTTCCCTTAAACGTTATAGCATCTCTCATAAGATTTATTGATATCATGATGACATTGCCAGCTGATTTGGAGATAATGTTCATGGATAAAGTCTATAAATACCAGGAGGAAATGAAAATGCCTGTTCTTGCACCATTTGAAGAAATTGCCGAAAAACGAGGAGAAAAAAGAGGAGAAAAAAGAGGAGAAAAAATAGGCGAAAAGAGAGGAGAAAAACGAGGAGAACAAAAGGGGAGTATAAAAGAGGCTCAGGCTACTGTTATTGATAATTTGAGTGTCAAGTTTGGTGAGATTCCCCAATCACTGATTAAATCTATTAATAAGTTGAAGGATATTTCGTTATTAAGGGAACTTCGAAAACAGGCAATAATTGTGGATTCTTTGGAAGAATTTAAAGAGATCATGAAAAAAGGAAAAGTATGATCTTTCTTGAGGGAACACAGGTTCCATGCTCTCATAATGGATTCACTGGCTGAAATAAGACAGCGAATCAAAAAATTAAAGAATCAAGCATCAAGCGCCAATGAAGAATGATATATCTCGCAAAGGTATATCATTGAAGTTGAATCATTCAATTCAATCAAAGAATAAAGGAGACCTTGCAATGAAAAACATCCACACCACCAGGATTTTTTTTAATTAAAGTATCCTTTCGACGTTGAATGGTTGTACCAGCTCGATCCCTGAAGAATTTCAAGGCAACAAAACAGCCCATTTCTGGTTAACCATTGATGAAGTGAAGTTACAGGAACAAGATTCGGATTTTTATAACAAATTCTATATTCAACAAAGACATGCCATTTTTGAATCTCTCATGGCTATCATCGAAAATCGTTTATTTCAGTTGGGACTAAAATCCAACCTGGAAAAAGATGCTAACGATGGATTTCATATCACCATCAACGGAATAAAAGCGCTTGAACCTCTTCTTGAAATCATCGTTGAAGATTCACGATTAACATTCCACTGTTCTATTAATATGGAAACTTTGGAAACGCTTTATAAAAGAATGGATGATGCCACCGATACCGGGATAAAGAATGTGTTCATTCTGGATGATGTATTCTTAAGAGGGTATGCATAATATCCAAAAGATGTAAAAACCATCGAATCGCTCTTTCAAAACGGTGCGATTATTCCAGACGATATTGCCTATTGCTGGAGCAAACCTGAAGCGAGGAAGATTGCTATTAGCTTACGCTCAGGTGCCCTACCAGCCCCATCAAAAGAGTTGAAATCAGAATTGATTGAATAATGGAGATACTAGCCGGCCAGTAATATAAGCAATAAAGAACTATTTCATCCTATTGATTAGAAGGTAAAATTCGCAATAACATCAGGCAATAAATGATCTTCAACAATAGTAATCAATCAGGATATACTCGTAGATGAATATCATTAAAGAGGTATTTGATTAATGACACCTTCTGAAATTGAAAAAGGATTTAAAGAAGTCTGGAAATTGTTCGCTGAGTCCGACCGTAAAGCGGAAAAAATGAGAGCCGAGCTCAACGAGCATTTTAAAGATACTGACAAAAGAATTAAAGAAACGGATAAGAAACTGGAAAAATTGATCGGGCGATGGAGTCTGTTTGTTGAAGGTTTGGTTCTACCAACAGCCATTCGCCTGTTTCACGAACGTGGCATTATAATCAACAGCCTTCATGAACATGTGAAAGTATCTCACAATG
>CAZFER010000004.1:123809-156235 GCA_964517495.1 uncultured bacterium
CATCGCTCAACGAGGAGATACCGTGAAAATCCTGAATGATGAATCCTTTAAACCAACAGAATGGTAATTTGGTCTAGTCAAATACCCTTTATCTCCTACTTGACAGGTTAAGATTACCAAATAAAATCTACCGTCAAGACAATCAACTTTACATGGTGCGATATGGAAAGTCTGGAAGAAAAGCAGAACATATCCTTATTATTAGATGTCTACGGTGGATTGCTGACTGACAGGCAAAAAGACTTTATAGATCTCCATTATAATGAAGACTTGTCCTTCGGTGAGATCGCCTCCTCCGCCGATATTTCCAGACAAGCGGTTCATGACGCCATTCAGCATGGCAAAAAAGCCTTGGAGCACTTTGAAGAACACCTGGGGTTGGCAAAGAAGCAAAGTCAGACCAATTCAACACCAACAGGATCGGTTGATTTAACAGTGTTAAAACAGGAAATAACCGAACTTTTAAAGATGCTGAATGAAGATATCCTATATGATACTGCTCCTTTGAAGAGAAAAGTACAACGGCTTTTGCATATAGTAAGTAAATAAAGTGTGTTAACGAGAGGTATAAACCAAAAGTTTTAAACGATGTTTGAAAATCTGCAAAGCCGATTCCAATCGATCTTTAACAGCCTGCGCGGCAAAAAACGGCTTGATGAAAAAATTATCAAAGAAGCCTTGCGTGAGGTTCGTAAAGCCTTTTTGGAAGCAGACGTTAACTTTAAAGTAACCAAGGACTTTTGCCAAAAAATCGAACAACGCGCCCTTGGTGCGGAAATCCTTAAAAGCCTAACCCCCGACCAGCAGGTTATCAAGATTGTCCATGAGGAAATGGTCAATTTGCTGGGCGGTCAAGAGGGTAAACTAGAACTTCCCCCTGGTGATGTGCGTATTATGCTGGTTGGTTTGCAAGGTTCGGGGAAAACAACCACCGCGGGTAAATTGGGTAAGAAACTGGCTGACGAAGGCCGAAGCCCTTTGCTTTGTGCGGGTGACATCTACCGCCCTGCCGCCATTCGTCAATTGGAGGTGGTTGGCGAGCAAGCTGAACTGCCGGTTTTCCAATTAGGAACCGATGCTGATCCCGTTGATATAGCCAAACAGGGATCAAAAAAAGCCAGGCGTGAAGGGCTGGATACAGTCATTCTCGATACCGCTGGCCGCTTGCACATCGATGAAGAGATGATGAACGAAGTCAAGCGTGTGCAGCGCAGCTGGCAGCCTACACACATTATATTAGTGGTCGATTCCATGGTGGGGCAGGATGCTGTCAACCAGGCGGAACATTTCAGCAATCAACTCAATATATCGGGGACGATCCTAACCAAATTAGACAGTGATGCGCGTGGTGGTGCGGCCATTTCTATCCGACAGGTAACCGGAAAACCAATCCTTTACGCCGGTATGGGCGAAAAACTGGAGGATCTTGAGTATTTCTATCCCGACCGGATGGCCTCACGTATTTTGGGGATGGGCGATGTCCTAAGTCTGATCGAAAAAGCCCAGCAGACCATCAACGAAGAAGAAGCGATGCAGCTGCAAAAGAAGATTCTCGATCAGACATACACCTTCGATGACTTTCTCAACCAGATTCGCCAGGTTAAAAAGATGGGCGGATTGGGGAGTATGATGTCGATGCTGCCTGGCATGGGGACCAATGAGATGATGAAGGATGTCAACATGAGCGACGGAGAGATGAAATACGTCGAAGCCATCATTCTTTCAATGACACCTCATGAGCGGGCTGTGCCCAATCTGATTAATGGCAGCCGCAAACGCCGAATCGCCAAAGGAAGCGGAACATCGATGAAAGAGGTGAATCGCCTGCTTAAGCAATTCGCCCAAACCAAACAGATGATGAGCATGATGGCGGGAGGAGGCAAGAAGCAGAAGAAGGGCAAAGGTAAAAAGCCCAAAATGAACAAGAAGATGATGAAGAAAATGATGAACATGCGCGATATGTTTCCTGGCATGTGATGATCATAAATTAAACAATCTTATTGGAGGTTTTGCATGGCCTTAAAAATTCGTTTGAAACGTATGGGTAAGAAGAATTTGCCGTTTTACCGGTTGGTGGTTGTGGATTCGCGTTGGCGCCGCGATGGAAAATCGATCGCCGATTTAGGCTGGTATGATCCAGTAAAAAATCCTGCCCAAATGATGTTGAAAGAAAGTGAAATCTATTCCTGGCTTGAAAAGGGAGCGCAGTTGACGGAGACTTCCCGTTCACTGCTGAAACAACGCGGTATTTTGGATGCTTTCAAAACCGGGGCATATAAAGAGTCTTCTGCTGAAACTCCAACGGAAATAAACGAAACTGGCGTTTCAGCCGCTGAACCAGTTGCGGCAGTGCAAACCGAAACGGTTGCTGAATCGGCACAAGTTGTAGATGCTGAACCACCTGTTGAAGAGCCTCAAGCTGCTGAAGAATCAACTCCGCCAGTAGAAGAAGTGCAGCAAGAAACCAAAACGGAATAAAGAAGGGACGATACGATAATGAAGGATTTGATAACTTACCTGACCAAGTCCCTTGTTAAATATCCGGATGATGTGGAAATAAGAGAGCGAACGCTTGATGATAATACATTGGAATTCACAATCCATGTTAATCCTGATGATATGGGCAAGATCATCGGGCGCAATGGACGAACCGCCCAAGCTATTCGCCAATTGATGTCGGCCCGGGGTTCTTTAGAAAACCGGCGCACCCAAGTGGAAATAGCGGAAGAGGACGAAGAATTTAATGAAGAATAAGTATTGAGACTGTATGTCGATTCGAAGGCGTGCACCTAAAATTCGGGAAGATCGCATTTACCTGGGCCGGTTGATTAAACCACATGGTCTGAAAGGTGAATTTAAAATCAAAACCTTTGGTTGTGATCCCTGGTTGTTTGAAACCTTGCAAACAGTGAATCTTGAACATCCAGAACAAGTGTTACACGTAGATTATGTACGTGGATCCGCTAAAGCGCCGATTATAAAATTTTTGTCCGTTAACAGCCGCGAAGAATCAGATAAATTGATTGGATCGGTTTTGTGGGTGGATGAGGCGAATCTTCCGAAATTGGAAGAGAATTCCTTTTACGAATCTGATTTCCTCTTTGCGCGAGTGCAAAATCAAGCTGGTGAAGATCTCGGCCGGGTTGAAATGGTGTTGGAAACCGGCGAGTGTGATGTGTTGGTGGTTCGAAACCAACAAGGAAACGAGATCATGCTGCCCGCCAATCTGGATGTCATCAAAGAATTGCGCAAGGATGAAAATCTAGTGGTTGTTAGTCCCCCCGATTACGAGATGTAATGCCATTTTACTTGACTCCACTTAAGCGATTATGAAAATCGATATCATAACCACGTTTGTTAATATGTTTAATGGCCCGTTTGAAGAGAGTATTATCAAACGGGCTCAAGACGCTGGCCTGGTCGAAATCAATGTCCGAAACCTGCGTGACTGGACCCATGACCGTCATCACAAAACTGATGACGAGCAATATGGCGGGGGGGATGGCATGGTGATGCTGGCTGAGCCGTTGATTGAAGCGGTGGAGGATTTGCAAACTTCAGAGGCAGTGTTGATTTTTCCAACACCTCAAGGGAAGTTGTATCATCAATCCATGGCGGAATCATTATCCAAGGAGCGGCATTTGATTATTATATGTGGCCATTATAAGGGGCTTGATCAGCGGGTGATCGACTATTTTAAGCCACGTGAAATCTCGATTGGTGATTATGTACTTACCGGGGGTGAGCTCCCTGCCATGGTGATGGTTGATTCCATTGTCAGGCTGATTCCGGGTGCGGTTAATTCAATTGCATCGGTTGAAGAGGATTCCATTACCAGTGGATTGTTAGACTGTCCCCGATATACACGGCCGCGTGAAGTCCGAAATATGGAAGTGCCGGATGTGTTGTTGGGGGGAAATCATGCTGAGATTGAAAAATGGCGTTATGAGCAATCCTTGCGCCGTACCATGTTGCGCCGGCCTGACTTATATTCAGAGCATCTGATCAAAGAAGGGAAGAAGCGAGCTCGTGGAGGCAAGAAAAAGGTATGACTGCGCCTTTGTATGTTGCCTTGCTTCATTACCCTATTTACAAAAAGAATGGCGAGATTATTACAACTTCGATTACCCCGCTTGATTTGCATGATATCGCCCGGACGTGCCTGACCTTTGGTGTTCATAAGTACTATGTTGTCAACCACTTTCCAACGATGAAATACCTTGCGGAGCGGATTGCGGGGTTTTGGCGAAGTGATTATGGTTCCAATTATAACCGAACACGAACAGATGCATTCTCGATCATGGAATTAAAGGATCATTTGGAGGATTGTTTGGATGAGATCGAACAGCGGCATCAACAAAAGCCGTTATTGGTGGCGACCTCGGCCAAACGTTTTTCAAATTCAATTGACTTCCAGTCAATGGCTGAAAAACTCCAGCATGATGAAAACCCTTACTTGATATTATTTGGAACGGGGTGGGGGTTAATTAAAGAATTTGTCCGGCGATGTGATTATGTGTTGGACCCAATTGAAGGTGTTGGGGAGTATAATCACCTTTCTGTTCGAAGTGCGGCAGCAATTGTGCTCGATAGGCTTTGCAGATTGGAAAAAATAGACTAAACTCTCTTTTCTGTGCATATAAGCCATATTCAATTTGTTGTTAGCCAATTTATATATTTGAAGATTAAATCAAGGAGCTGAAAATGGAACATCCAGCTTTGAAGGCGTTTGAAGACAATCAAATGCGCAAAGACGTTCCCTATTTCCAACCGGGAGATACGGTCAAAGTCAATACGCGCGTTATTGAAGGTGAAAAAGAGCGTATTCAGGTGTTTGAAGGTGTAGTGATCAAGCGCTGTGGAGGCGGGGTTGGAGAAACCTTTACGGTTCGCAAGATATCGTATGGTGTGGGAATTGAACGTTGTTTTCCCCTCCATTCGCCGCGAATTGAATCGATAAAAGTGACCCGCCGTGGCCGCGTTCGCCGTGCCAAATTGTATTACTTGCGTGACCGGGTTGGAAAGGCCACCCGTATTAAAGAGCGGCGTAAAGCATGGAAGAAGGAATGGCTGGATACTCCCAAGAAAAAAGGGAAAAAGGCCAAAAAGAAAACAGAAGCCGCTCCGGCTCAAGTTGAAGCTACTGTTGCTGAAACACCTCAAGCTGAAAACACTGCCACCGAATAATTCGACCCCTTCCCATTATTGAAACCTTATTCCCCGTGTGCTCAACATGATTTTAGCACATGGGGAATTTCATTTTTTTGTAAAAATTGTCATAATTTAACCGGGCGTTTGGATACGCGGTGGTTTTTTTCGTCGAAAAAGAGCACTTCGTTTTGGCGGTAGGCGTCCACGGTCATGGCGATGGGGACCATGACGATGTAACCGCGCAAGGCATTTAAGTGTGGTTGTTGGTGGCGGATGATGGATGTTAGAAAATTTTGCTGGTGGTTTTCGCGCGGTTCGGGTTTTATCACGAGTTCTTTGGCGCCGTTCAATTTTTCAAATTCCTTTTCAAAGGGTGGATCAGCCACTACGCGCAGGTGGTTGGGTTTGGGATCATCGGGATAGATGACGCCATAGTTGCCACGGATGATGGTGGGCACACCTACTCCACTGGCCATGGAGGAGGGCATGATGAGTGAGCGATTAGAAGGATAATCGATGGTAGTAAAGAAGGTGTCGGGCACTTCGCGGGTATCGGTTTGCACCCAGATGCCGCCGGTGCCGGTGACGCGGTAAGGGAATTCATCGCCGCAACAGACAGTAAGAGCAGCCAGTTTGTGATAGAAGAGGTCGGTGGCGATGCCACCGGAGTAATCCCAGAACTTGCGAAAGCGGAAGTAGTGTTCCGGATTGTACGGTTTTTTAGGGGCGGGACCCAGCCATCGCTCCCAATCGATGTGGTTTTCACCGCTTTGTTCTGGACCGGCGTTGGGATCGATTTTGTAGTTCCATTCCCAGTCACGTGAGTTTCGGCAGTAAGTGCCTTGTGCCCACACTTGTGAACCGATGCGCCCTTCCATGATGATTTTACGGGCCTGCCAGTTCATATCGAGCGAAGCATATTGGCTGCCGATTTGCATGATGCGGTCATGCTTGACGCTGGTGTCGTAAACATCCTGCGCTTCTTTCAGGGTTTTGGTCATGGGTTTTTCACAATAGACATCCTTGCCCGCTTTCATGGCGTCGATAGACATGGAGGCGTGCCAATGGTCTGGAGTGGCGATGACCACGGCATCAATATTGCTTTGATCGAGCAGTTCGTGGTAGTCAAGATAACCTTTGGCATTACAGCGGCTAGCGGCGGCTTGTTTGCGTTTTTCCCACACGTCGCATACGGCAGTAATCTGGCATTTATCACTTAATTTAAGGAATTCGTTAATCAGGGCATTGCCGCGGCCACCTACGCCGATCATCCCGAGGTTGATTTTACTGTTGGCACCTGTTACCTGGGCATAGCTGTGGGCAGGCATGAGCGAGGCGGTAACGGCGAGACCAAAGGGGGCTGAACTACGTTTGATAAATGAGCGGCGGGAGGTTTTTTGTTTGGTCATGGTTATTGGCTCCGTATTGATATTGTTTTTTCCATTATTTTGGGGTGACACTATAGTATTACACATCATTCATAGGGTATAGATGAATCGTTTAGCTTTATAAACCAGCATATTAAATGATGTGTTGTTATCCTGAACAAATTTCTAACAACCCATAAAAAATGCCGCCAAATTCATACAAGTGAATTTGGCGGCAAGGTCAGATGTCTTTTGAAAATCTGTCATGCTTGGAAAAGCATTCGCCAGCGAGACAGAATGTTTTTGAGTAAGGATGATAGATTTAATACCCAGCCTTCTTGTTCACCACATTAAGCAATGGTTCACCCACTGCGAAACGGCGTATGTTTTCGCGCATCAACAACCAGCGGCGATGATAACTCTCGGAGGTTCGGGCTGACATATGGGGGGTTAAAACCACGTTGTCCATCTCCCACAAGGGGCTGTCTTCAGGAAGTGGTTCAGGATCGGTCACATCAAGACACGCTCCACGGATTGATTCGTTTTTCAACGCGTCAACTAAATCTTCCTGACGCACGGTATTCCCCCTGCCTACATTGACAAAGATGGATGTCTCTTTCATTAAATCAAATTGCTCTTTCCCAAAATAGCGATGGGTATGTTTCGTATGAGGAACGGTGGAGACCACCACATCCGCTTCCGGTAAAAGGGCGTTCAGTTCATCCGGTTTGCCGATATAAGCGACGTGGCGTGGTTTTTCGATGGGAGCGGGATCAATTGCTTTGACTCGCATCCCAAAACCATTGGCCCGTTGGGCCACTTCACTGCCGATCCCGCCAAGGCCCAGGATCAGCATGGTTTTACCATCCAAATCAGTCATTGGGTGGCCTGGAACCTGGCCCCAATTTTTTTCGAGTTTGGCTTTATGTTGAATGGCCAACGCCTTGGTGAGCATTAAGATCATCCCCAACACGTGGTCAGCAATCGCTGGTCCCATCATTCCCTGGCCATTGGTTAGCACCACATCACTTTCGATAAATTCAGGGAAAAGATAGCGCTCAACTCCCGCGGTGCTGGAATGAACCCAACGCAAACGCTTGGCTTTTTCCAATTGCTCTTCGTTGATACTGCCAATCAAGCCTTCAGCATCTTCAATCTCTTCCAATACATCTTTTCTGGAACGGACTTCCACAATTTCCAAATCAGGAGCAATGATCTTTAGATTGGCAAGTTGTTCATCACTTACACGATTGACAAGCAATTTATTGGGTGGTGTCCATCCGGGGGTATTCTTCGTTGGAGACTTCCCCCACGTATCGGCATGTTCCAATACATCCCACGGGAGATTCAATCCGGTTAAATCACGATAAACCTGTTTAATATTGGGTTCACGGGGTGATTCACCTGTCCAATCTTTGAACATAGGAATATCAATGGCTTCGATCGTTTCTCCAAGCGATTTTCCCTTATCAACTGCCGTTTGGACCTGATCTCTCAACTCAATGAAGTATCTTTTTTGAGTTTCCAACAATGAAGGATTGGCAATTTTTCCATGTCCAGGGCAGATGGTTTTTACCTCAAGCCCCTGAAGATAATCCAGGACATTAATCCACTGATTCAAGCGTGCTTCACCCATATAGTTATAGGCACCGTTAACACAAACATCACCGGTGAACAATATTTTTTCATTGGGCAGGTAGGCAACCGCATCGCCCTTTGTATGAGCATGGCCAAGATGAAGCAGTTCGACGGTTCGTTTGCCATCGCTAAACACCATATATTCATCAAATTGAAGCGCAGGCCTCACGTATTCCAAATCAGCATATTCCGGTTTTTTCGATACCCATTTTTTGAACTGACCACGATCATCGTTTAACTGTTCAGCACATGCTTTTTGAGAAACGATTACCGCACCCTCTTTGGCAAATAGAGCATTCCCAAAAGCATGATCCCAATGATGATGCGTATTAAAGACAAACCGTATAGGTTTGTCGGTAGTTTTTCGGATATCCTCCAATACGTTTTCCACATCCTCAGGTACGGTGGCATCAATAACCAATACATAATCTTCAAACGTCACCCAACCCACATTGCACCACTTATCTGCCAGTCGAAAATAAACACCGGGAGCCACTTCCTGAACCTCGGCGGCAAATACTGCTCCTGATAACGCAATGAATAAACCAATCAATAAAAACCGGATCGATTGTCTTTTAAACATAATTTCATTCTCCTAACCTATATATAAACAACAATTGTTTCCTGCTTAAAAATACTTGAGAGGACAAGTCTCATGTGATCTGCTAGGATGTCAAGAGCATTATGAATCGTTCTGCACGATTTTATGTCACCCAAGGATGTCATGACAACCATGAGTAAACTATCCCGCCGTACGTTTGTGAATCAAACATCGGCCACTCTGGGCGGACTTACTGTTGCATCCACCTTAAAACCACAACGGATTCTGGGAGCATGGGTGGCAAGGGGAGGTCAGGGATGAAAAAGTGATTTTGCTTTTAAATTACAATGGTGAAGGTATTTCTTTTAACATATATGTGGATGATGAGGCTTTTACCTCAACAGGTCATTATGCGTCTGCATTACCACATTCAAGCCATGATTGATCATCAAATTTATCTGTCACGTTTCAAAATGAAATCATATTCTTAGTGACAGTTAGGGATTTTCTGGTTTATCCATTCCACCCCAGCAGTTCCAGGTAGTGAGTTCACTCATCCCAGCTTGTTTTAGATAGAGGAACAACTGCATACGATAGGCGGTCATAAACTTGAGTGGGTAGTTAATCAGTGCTTCACCCAGGATGGTTTTGATTCCCATAGGAGCCGTTACCTCTTTGGAGAGCAGTTCCTCATCTGTAATTTCATGAACTTCCCGTATAACATCTTTCATTTGCTGGTCCATCGCATCACAAAACTCATCGGCAGGGATTTCTTTTGCTGCTTCCAACTGAGTGCGAATGGATTTCCAATCGCCGGTTAAGAGTCCTTGTATTGGAGCTCTTGCGCAAGTTGTTAAATGCTGAAGTAATTCGAGAGTTGAGCGCTGCCCTGGGGTGGGACGAAAATCAAGCCCTCCTTCAGGGATTTTTGTAAATAAGTGTTTGCATACATTGGTCTCGTGTTGGAGCGATTGAAGAAATTGTTTTCGTGTGATCATTTTGGTTTAACCTTTCCTACCCTGTTCCGCACCTCAAAAACTGTGCAGGTCGAAAGCATACATCCATTATAGGTGATTTTATCAGAGTTAATTGAAGAAACAAAAAGAAATCGAAGCAAATATGCTTGTTGCAAAGGGACAGGTTTTTGATCCACTTATCTGTATCGTAATTGAACTTTTCGCAGGCGGATATCACCTAGAACCGTGAGTTCATATTCACCATACCAAGTGGCGTTGGGATTATCTCTGGATGCTTCAATGCGAAAGGGGAAGGAGATTTTGCGGTCGGGATCAAACGTGCCTACATTCAAATGAAGACAGCGAACAAGCCATACATCACCCCGCCAGTCTTTTTCAATATTATTTTCACCACCAAGATACCCACCAGTGTCAACCGCACCGCTGTTATATGCGTAGCGTAGAAAGCGCCATTGGGGGACTTCTTTTCCGGCCAAATCAGTATGACCACAGGATGAGTAGGCAGGGATGTGTTGATCATAGGTCCGTTTTAGGGCAGGACAATATAAACTATTAGTAGAACAATAATCATATTTAACCAGCAACAATGATATTCCGCTCCAATACCCATTGGCTGCAGGGCCGCAACCCCAAGCGGTTTTGTCTGGTTGCGGTTTGGTGTCCGCCATTCCATCCGCGGGTGGAAAGTGGTTGAAATCGAGACGATAGGATTGCAACGCAGTATGGATCGTGTGCAAATTTTGCTGACAGGCAGCAGCATCGGCGCGTTGGAGGGCATCGATAAAATTAGCGCCAGCTACAGCGGCTAATATGCCAATAATGGCAACCACGATCAATAATTCAATAAGGGTGAAACCGTTATATAGCTTGATTTTGTATTGCATATTGATCCTTTTTAATACATGATCCATTCCTGCAGAACGGTCGTTTTTTCTTTTGTATACATAATGGATCGCTGGCCATTTTCTAAATGCTCAATCCACACGATATGTACTGTCCCTGTTTGTGAATCTGTGGCTAAAACAGGGGTACGAGCATCGGCTTGAAAAGAACTGAGTGCTTGAATATCTGAGTCATACGGTTGATTAGGATCGAAGCGGGTAAATTGAATTTGTTGGATGCCGTCAATATCTCTTTGCCAAACGAGGTTGACGTGGCCATTTATATCAAAGGCTAGGTCTGGTTGGGTTGCATCAAAGCCACTTTGGCTGATTTGTATCGGTTCAGACCAGTTTTGCCCATTAGATCGATATCGGAAGAAAATAAGGTAGATACCATTAAGGTATTTTGGATAGATAGTGCTCACATTTCCGTTGTTATCTCCAGCAAGCCGCGGAGGGTCCAAAATATGAGCGGCTTCCAGGGCAATGGTTTCCACGGCTTCCAAGGTACGATCATGCTTAACTTCACGTCCTTCAATGGTGAATGAGCCTTGAAAACCGGAGCGAGTCCCCCAAATCGCATAAACGGATCCATTCGGCGAAGCTGCCAGGGAAGGGAACCACTTTGATGAAAAAGTTTGGGTTGATTCTGTTGATGTTATTCTAAAATCATCAATACCTACAAGATCAGGGAAATCGCCGGATAATGGATGGCTTCTCAAGTAAACCTCCGCATTTTCTCCATTCACCGTGAAATCAAACCAGATAATGTGGATTTTGTTATCGGTTCCGATGGTGACTTGAGGGGTATAACTATTGTCACCCAAATGTTCAGCATTGGTATGTGAGATACGGACATCATTTTCAGAGAAATCATCGTTAACTGGTTTGCGGTCATAATAGATTTCAACATTGTCAATGAAATTGCCCGCTGATGTGGTATGGCGGTAATCCTGCCAGGCCACATGGACGGTATTGTTTGAATCAATCGCCAGGCATGGATGTTTCCCGCCGATATGGTTGGAACTGTCAACTCGGATTGGTTCAGAGATATCCTGGTCTACGAGGGTGTGATACCAGATTTTAGTAAGGGGAGGGGAATTGCTCTCCCCATTTTCTGTATAGACCAAATGTATCGTGCCATTTCCATCAACACCGATGGAGCCATGTGGAACGCGGCTGAATTCGATCTTGGCGTCTGTGGTCAATAAGGTTTGAACTTCTGCGAAGTCAAGGGCATACAACCCAAGAGGAGCACTCGCGATATAGATGATGAAACAAATTAAATGGAATAGCTTCATTTGCATTTATCGCTCCATTAATTCGTAAGATTGCCAAAAGGGAATGCCGGTGGGATTGTCGAAGATTTCATTACGGGTAATGGGAGCCTGTTCTTCCCCCCACAAACCCCAGCGATAACCATGAACATCACCATCACGAACCACGATTTCATTAACACCTACGGATGCAACCATCCATTGATCATTTTCATCCAGGATGCTGAAGTTCCAAAATCGGCCTTCGGGATCCCCAAAACAATTGTCTGCTGGTTGGCCTTCTCCGTCGATTGAGCAAATTGCTGGTCCAAAAGATGATTGTTGGATCACAAGGTCTAATCCGCTTTGTTGCAACAAATGCAATCCATTCTGTGTTTCACCGGGGAATTCAACCACGTTTATGACTCTTCTGCCGTCGCCATGATCAATTACCACAGCCGCTTTACTGGTAAAACCGCAGACATCATTGAATGTGAGAGGAGGTAATTCAACTTCGCCCCACGCCCCATAAGCAAATCCGAAAAGGCTTCCGTTGACAGCCGTGGCGGTGGAGATACCGACAGAAGCGGAAGCCCATTCCCCATTCTCATGGATCATAAAATTCCAAAAATAGCCACGGGGATCATTAAAGCAATTTTCGGCATCACCAACTCCATCATCGTGCAAAAAACAGATCGATGCTCCAAAACTGGATTGAGATAAAACCTGTTTGAAACCACTCCGTTTAATCAGCTTTTCGACCGTTAAAACATCTTCTTCAAATTCAACACACCGGCTGATAACTTCGCCAGTCGAATTTTTAATCACCAGTCCGGCCTGATTATTCGCAACAGCCAAATGGGTTGCCAGGAATACGATACTGATTACCGCGATCACGTTTCGTTTTCTCATTCCTACTTCTCCTCTTTGTGGTTTGTTTCGGGGAAGAGGACACGGCAAAAGATGAAGGTTGGACCGGAATATAAAAAAGCCCCGGTCACCTCATGGTTCCGGGGCTTGTGAAGTCGAAGTCGCCTTCGGCTTGCCACGCTCTTTTCTCCCGAAGAGGTGACAAAGAACGCTTGAGGCAGGTTTCCTGGCTTCCGGATGATGACCTACTCCCTCGCCTTCTCATCTCAGAATGAGACAATGGCGATTGAGGTTTCGTCTCCGGTTACAGTGGCGGGACCGCGCCGGACTCGCACCGGCTTCCCTTTTCATTCGCGAAACGTTTTGAAACGCAACGCAAACACCGTCAAACGTTATGTCAAATTCATTATAGGGATAACAAAAGGCTTGGCAAGGGGGTATTTTGAAATATGGTTGAGGATTGTTATTCATCAAAAAAATGATAGATTGAAATATTGTAAAGTGTAAGCAAACGCTTTACAGTATATTATTTCATGTTATAATCATTAAATGAACATTCGTAATATACGGCATAAGGGACTTCGGCGATTAGTTGAATATGACGATGTTTCAGGATTGCCTATACAATTTGTGGATAAAATCCGCAACATGATTGCTTTTCTCCAAGATATGAATGATGTCAGTGAACTGCAATCCTTTCCACATTGGAAAGCTCATCAACTTGGGGGTACCAGAAAAGGAGTTTGGAGTCTTGCTGTTTCACGAAATTGGCGCTTAACATTTTATGTTGATGATGAGTTTGTCGAAATTGTTGACTTAAATTACGAAGATTATCACTAATGAGGATATTAATCATGATTACAAAAAACGAATATCGATTGAAAAACCCGCCTCATCCTGGAATTTTTATTCGTGATGAGATTATTGAACCTATTGGATTAAACGTAACAAAAACCGCGGAAATACTTGGTGTTAGCCGCCCCACCTTGTCGGCTTTATTAAATGGTAGGGCCAGCCTTTCTTCAGAAATGGCTTTACGTATTGAGAAAGCCTTTGGCGTGAAAATGGATACCCTGATGAATATGCAAAATAGTTATGAAATCGCCAAAGTTCGTGCAAGGGAAAATGAAATCCATGTAAAACCTTACAAAATGGTGTCATAAAGAATGCAAATTCTGTCATCATGTTTTCGTCATTTTTCAAGATACTGATAAACAATGCCTGCTGCCAATTGATGACCTTTTGGATTCCAATGGGTATCGAAGGGGTAGTAAACTATCTCACCGGCTTGTTGCACGTGATTCCGGAATGATTCGGTCATATCGATAAATTCAATATGTTTTTCTTCTAATGCAGCGGTGATGACATTTTTTCGATGATCGAGAAAGCGGCGTAATTCTTCATGGTGGTTTTGATTCAGGGGAACAGCTTTTTTGAGCCATTGGGGATTTTGTTGTTTCAACAAACGCATCTGGTTTTCTTCATCAGCAATAAAGTCATAGTAAACCATCAGTTTGTCAGGAACCAGGCATACCAAAAATTGGATGTTTCGCTGTTCACACAATTGTTTCCCCTTTTCCATCGCCTGAATTAATGCGTTAAAACCGGGGTGGTTTTTAATCTCGTCCTCACGCATAAACCAAAAAGTGGGATTGGGGTAAAATCCCATTTTTACCTTTTGGCCGTGTAAATCACACACGATAGGCTTGAATTTATCCTGTTTATCAGTTATTTCTGGTTTCTGTAGCAACCCTTTCAAATATTCTCCGCATAAAAAAAGGTCTGGCATGGGACCGAATGATTCGTTAATGAATTCCAAATAGTTTTTTTCGGATCGTTTCCACTGTTCGAAATTAAAAGCGTCGCCCAAATCGTTGCCATAAAAAATTTGGCATAAAACTAATTCGGGTTGGAGTTGAAAACCATAACGTTCCAATGTGATAACTTCCTGTTGCGGTGAATAACCCGACATGGCCAGGTTGGCTTCAGAGTATCCCAATCGATTTGCCAGGATCACACTCCAGATTTCATCACGTTGGACAAAAGCACCATGGGTAACGGAATCACCAATGGATAGTAGTTGCGCTTTTTTAACTCCAGGGGGATTGCGAAAGCCATTGGCATCAGTTTGATAGTCAACCGCAGGAGGGGTGATGAACTTGGTCTCAGTGGTGTCATATAAATTTTGCAAAGCAAAAGGGCCACGCATCTTGCTGTTTTGGGTTTTCGGACGTGGGCGATACCCCAATTCAGGATCAGAAATATTTTCACCGAGCGAAAGTATAATCAGTTGCGATGGGCTAATAGGCGCATTGATATGCAATAACTTCATGGGATGATGCTGAAGGTAGTTTTCTGCAAGGCTTAAGGTGCCGGTGAGGGTATAAGAGATAATCAGAACATACTCGGTAATATTAAAGGTATACTGTTTCCAGCCCTTTTGGAGGGGAGTTAATTTTTTTAGTGAAATAGCTGATGAAAGAAGGGTAAGAGTGATGATAAAAAGTATGTAATCAAGGGAATATCGATTGAATAAAACGATGTAGTTCCGTGCTTGATGCCACTCAACATCACTTTTCTTTAAGAATAATAAAAAACAAATCAACCATAGAAAGAATGGCAGGATTTTTTTTGATTTGAGGGTATGATGAATTGTTTCACTCAAATTTATTGATTTCAAATCATTTGACCGTATGCATGAGAATTAAAAATACAAAAAATATGTTGCCATATTCGTTAATATCTTGCGTTCAGTATTTGAACGTTCTATAATTTATATGCTTTTTTAATATCTGTAAAAAAGGATTATGATCGTTTTGGCTTTTTAACTCAATATGAATGACAAATTTTGAATAACTAAATGGATTCCTCAGTTAACCCTTCTAATCATGACTCACCTGACCGTGATGATCAGGTTATGCTTTCTATTTTAGAGGAAATCGAGAAAAATCCGGAAACCTCACAACGAAATCTTGCAGATAAGTTGGGAATTGCACTGGGTTTGGTCAATTCTTTTGTGAAACGAGTGGTTTCAAGAGGATATGTAAAAATAAAGCGGTTAAATAGTCGAAATATTCAATATTTACTCACCCCAAAAGGATTTTATGAAAAATCCCGCCTGACCTATCGATTTTTACGACGTTCCTTCCATTTTTTATCTCTCTACCGGCAAAAAGCCTATGAAGTACTTGCTCCATGTGCGGAGAAAGGGATCAGGGAAGTTATGATTTTGGGTAGTGGAGAGGAAGCGGAGTTGGTTTATCTCGCCATGAGAGAATTAGGGATGAAAGTGATAGCGATTGTTGATCCTCAAAAATCGGGGGAGCGATGCTTAGGATACGAAATACAATCGATTGACTGGTTGCTAAATCAAGAGGAAATATCACTCCTGCTTGTGCTTCACTCTACCCGTTTAATTCCAGATTATGGAACGTTATTGGCTTCAATTCGGCAACAAATTCATGTAAATCATCTTTTGCGAATAGAAATTTGATCCACTCTTTAATCATAATTGACGTGAGCGGCTTTTTGATGAGACAATCGGTTTCCAATTTAAAAACGTGTGAGTAATTGATATTCACATAGTGAAGGAGATGGGATATGAAGCAATCGTTATCAAGACGGCAGTTTGTTCAAAATACGGGGCTGGGTTTGTCTGCATTGGGGCTGGCTCAGCAGGTATCATCAGCACAACCGAACAAAAAGCGGCCGAATATTGTGTGGATTTGTGTCGAGGATATGTCGGCCAATATGAGCTGCTATGGTGAAACCACCATTGAAACCCCCAATATTGACCGGTTGGCCCGTGAAGGAACGAAGTTTACCCAGGCGTTTGTCACCTGCCCTGTCTGTTCACCCAGCCGTTCGGCAATGGTTACGGGGATGTATCAAACCACAATTGGTGCCCATAACCACCGGTCTTCCCGGCATGAAGTTAAAATCACTCTGCCTGAGCATATCAAATTGATCCCCACGTATTTTCAGGAAGCGGGATATTACACGTCAAACGGCCAGATGTTTCCAGAGAATCCTGACAAAGCACCGAATCGTGGAAAGACCGATTACAATTTTGAATTCGATTCCAACGTTTATGACGGCACTGACTGGCGGGGACGAAAACCAGGGCAACCGTTTTTTGCCCAGTTTCAACTTCGAGGTGGAAAAAACCGTTCAGCCAAAGTACCTAATCCGGTTGATTCAGCCGATGTGAAATTACCGCCTTATTATCCGGATCATCCTGTCTTGCGTGAAGACTGGGCGCGTTATTTAAACTCAGTCATCCAAACGGATATCGAAGTGGGGCGTATTGTGGAGCGCCTGAAAGAAGAAGGTGAATATGAAAATACCATTATTTTCTTCTGGACCGATCATGGCATTAGCCACGTTCGTGACAAGCAGTATATGTATGAAGGTGGAATCCATGTTCCTCTTATCGTGCGAGGTCCTGGTGTGGAAGCGGGCACCGTGATCAACAATCTTGTAGAGCATATCGACATCCCCGCAAGCTCGCTCGCGATGGCAGGGATCAATGTTCCTGAGCATATTCAGGGATGTCAATTATTTGATTCCAGTAAGTCACCCAGAGAATACGTGTTTTCGGCTCGGGACCGATGCGATGAGACGGTGGAGCGCATTCGCTGCGTGCGAACGGATCGGTTTAAATACATTCGCAATTATTTTCCCAATAAACCACACACCCAACCCAACCGCTATAAAGATAACAAAGAGATCATGATCACCATGCGGAAACTATATGAAGAAGGGAAATTGACGCAGGAGCAGGAACGGCCGTTTTTACCCACTCGTCCATTGGAGGAGTTATACGATCTTCAGGCTGATCCCTATGAATTGAATAATTTAGCCGGCTCACCGGATCATCAGGATACTCTGGTCGATCTGCGCTTGAAACTCATGAACTGGATGGAGCAAACCCGTGATTTGGGTCAAATACCTGAACCGGAGTTAGCGGAAATTGCCAGACATTATCCAAGTTCATTTGATATTCTGGGTGATAAAAAGAACCAGCAGTTGGTTGAAGATTTGTTTTTTATTCGAAACTTGGGTGACCGGGGTATCGAATTTTTAGGGGTTTTAATAAAAGCGATGGATGATGAACGATCCACAATTCGCTACGTAGCCGCTATGGAATTGGCTAAACTCGGGGCAGTGGCACTTCCGGTTAAGAATTTGGCACTGGAGGCCTTGAAGGATTCATCCCCTATCGTCAGAGTCGCTGCGGCTCGGATTGCCGGACGATTAGGCATGGCGGACAAAGCCGTTAATGTTTTAGTCAATCAATTGCGGAATGCCCAAAACGAGTCGGTGCGCCATTATGCAGCGTTGGAATTGGAAGCGCTGGGGAAAAAAGCCATGCCAGCCTATGATGCGTTGGTACAAGCCCGCAAGGATAATTATGAATATGTCAAACGGGTGAGTACCCGGCTGGTGAATACCTTGGATGCTTTGAAAAAGTGATTCTATGTTGAAAGCGGATCATTTGTTTAACTCGTGATCCGCTTTCTTTTATCTGAATTAGGCTTATTAAAATGTTCTCTTTTTTCTGTTTTATTATTCTTTCCTTTTAATCCCTCTAATATAGTGAGTTTGAACGTAAAAACATTCATATTTTTAAGGATATAAACATGAAATTTTTAAAACCCATTATTATTACAGGTTTTATGGTTGTATTACCCATGAGTGTTTTGGCTTCCCACTACAATAAAGCCAAGAAAGATATCGTGGATACGGCAATCGGGGCTGGTTCTTTTGAGACTCTCGTAACAGCCGTTAAGGCTGTTGGTTTAGTGGATGCACTCAAGGGGGAAGGCCCATTGACAGTCTTTGCACCAACCGATGAAGCATTTGCCAAGTTGCCTGAAGGAACAGTTGAAACATTACTTAAACCAGAGAATAAGGCCAAGTTAACAGGAATTCTTACCTACCATGTGATTCCTGGCAAAGCGTTGGCCAAAGATGTTGTTACACTGGATTCCGCTAAGACGGTCCAGGGGCAAGAGGCTAAGATTAAGGTCAATAATGGCCATGTCTACATCGACAATGCCAAAGTTGTGGTTACAGATATTGTGTGCACGAACGGTGTTATCCATGGGATAGACTCAGTTATTTTGCCTGGTTCAGAAGTTCATTCCACTGAATAAATTGCCATGAATATATGACAAATCCCTCCCATCCGTTCCCTTTCCCCCGTATGGTTTTGTTGCCATGCGGGGAAGAACACTTTTTAATCGAATGAAAGAATTTCGTAATGGGTATTGATAGTCTCCCGAAAATGTTGAGGAATACGATGCCAATCATGGATATCGATAATAAAGGGAATATCTAATTCGGCTATAATGCCCACATCCCGCCGTTGGCGTCGATGGTCACACCGACCAGGTAACTACTATCATCGGAGGCGAGAAAAGCAATGACCCTGGCCATTTCTTCTGACGTCCCTTGCCGCCCAATAGGAACGCGGGTCATTAATTTTTCCATCACGTCAGGTGGAGTAAAGCGGTCATGAAATGGGGTGTCGATCAAACCCGGAGCCACGCCATTGACGCGGATTCCAAAGGGAATGAGTTCACGGCCCATTGCCTGGGTCATGGTGATCAAGGCGCCTTTGGCAACTCCATAAGTAAGTGCACCCGGTCCACCGCCAAAACGGCCCGCAACCGAGGAGTTTAAAACGATGATGCCTGATTCGCGCTCTTTCATTTTGGCACCGATTTTTTGGGATAGGTAAAGAACGCTCCAAAGGTTGAGTTTCATAATCTCATCCCATTTTTCGGGGGTGATATCAAAAAATAGCATGCGTTCAACCAATCCACCGGCGTTATTGATTAAAATATCGATAGGGCCGAATTCGTTTTCAGCACGTTGAGCCAAGGCGTCTATTTGGCTGTTGTCGGTCATATCGACCTGAAGGCAGAGGGATTGGCGACCCAACTGTTTTAGTTGAGCCTCAAGGTCTTTGGCTCCTGATTCATTCTTGTTATAGGTAAACGCAATATCAGCCCCTTCTTGAGCAAAGAGAAGCGCGGTTGCTTTGCCAATACCACTGCTTGCACCGGTTACCAACACTTTTTTGTTTTCGAAACGCATTATTCTTTCCCTCCTTGTTGAAATATAAGTGTGGGGGGGACGGGATATCGTCCGCTGCGGCCACCGAAGATACGAAGGCCGCTGTTATCCGCACGTGTTTTTATAGTGATTGTAACGGGATTCTGCTTTTTTATGAGGTTTAGCGGAATTTCGATTTTTTGTAAATAACCGTAGCTGCTGGGGGGGGCCAGGTTGAAGATGTTACTTAATATTCCCCGGTAATCGGCGGGATCATTGGGAACACTAATGGTAGCAATCGATTCACCGTTTACCATAAGGTCAAGATTGGAAGGATAAAGGTTCCCCACATCGGTTTGTGGAGTGCTCTTGGTTCGAATTCTTTCCTTCCAATCCACCCGTTCAATTCCTGCGCAGGCAGAGAGTTCCACCATAAAATAAGCTTGGGTGATATCCTTTAGGTTTAAATCATTCGGAATTTGAACAGAATAGGTCACCGCTGCAATCCCTGGAATGGAAACACTTTCCCGTTGATCCTCTGGATATTTCTCCAACTCACCCTTCTTGCCATCGTACTGAGTTGGATGCCAGGGGATGTAGTGGGATTTGGTATTATCAATGTTCATCGAGAGCATTTCCATCTTCTGCTTATGTTCCAACAAACTATGAAAACTCCAGAAATTCCGGGCAACCAGCTTCCCTTCCGAATCAGTCACCCAGGCATAAAGGAGATAGAGTTTGTTAGGACGAACCTCAAAATTGATGGGGTTGGCTTGAGACACTGAATAGGCTTTGGCCTCGAATGGAAATGGACCATTGACCGAACCAACCTGTTGCCACTCAGGATTAAAGTAAGACATCATGTGTAGCTGCCAATGAAGGTTATAAGTTCCATCTTCTTTTCCAGAATAAAGGCTTAATGAAACGGGGACATTTTTTACTTTCTCATTGGAGATGTTCTCACCTGCGATGGCATCCAGAATTAAAAAGTCAGACGTGTTTAAATCCCGATAGGTGAATGGAGGATGACTCTCTGGAACTGGTACAAATTCTTCGTAGCCAAACACTTTTTTGGAACGGTCATAATTCATGAAACCGTTATGTTCCCATTCGATGTCTTGTAATTCGGTGTAAACATACCCTCCAATTTTGGGATGCCGCCGTAATTCCTGGGTGAGATAATGGAAGCACCAGGCAATATCGCGGTCACCCATGCCAGCGCTGACACCACCATATTCACTGTTTATTAATGGTTCTGTACCCTGTTTATGATCTCCGATGTAATTAAAGGTTGAGCCAGGGTATGTTTCATCGACCACGTTTTTAATGTGATCTCGCGCGCGTTGATGGGGGTGGATATAGAAATGCCAGGAGTTGATATCGGTGAGTACATGGTCACGTTTGTTGGGGGAATTATCCTCGACCAGCCGGGTTGGATCGAGCTGTTTGGTTAAATTGACCATGTCCTTCACCCACGCCTGTCCCTCGGGGGTTTTGTGTTGTTGAAGCCCCCACGTTTCATTAAAAAGAACCCATGCGAGGATGGAGGGATGATTTTTGTCACGTTGGATGGATGCTTTCAACGTTTCAGTAAATCGACGTTTGGCGTCTTCGGTGTATTTGCGAAAGCAAGGAAGATCATAAAGAACGCTGACTCCCAAACGGTCAGCCCAGTAGTAAAAGCGTGGTTCATCGACTTTGATATGAAGGCGCAGGTTATTAAAACCAAATTGCTTGCTGTCTTCAATATCCTGGCGAATGAGCTCGTCAGTTGGGTAAGTGTGAATACCGTCTGGATGAAACGCCTGATCAAGAGCGCTGAGAATATAAAATGGCTTTCCGTTCAGGAAAATGTACTCAAAAGGATTTTCGGCATATTTTCGCCGGCTGACCTTGCGAATGCCAAAATAGGTGTGAATGGTATCGATAAGATTATTCCCCTCATAAAGGTTAACTTTAATAAAATACAGGGTTGGTGATTGTGGGGACCAAAGTTGCGGTTGTTGGAGTTTTAAATTCCATGTTGTCCCTTGATTTGACATCGTTCCTTCTGACTGCGCGATGGATGCGGTTTGTCCAGCATTGTCCATCGGTTCATCAGGAAACACCTCCAACCGAAGGCGTGGATAGGGGCTGCGGCTGGGTGTTACAGCAACAGCGACTTCACCATTTGGATCTGCATTGATTTTGACATCTTTGATATAGGTGCTGTCTTTTTTCCCCACCGCTTCAAGATAAACGGTCTGCCATATTCCACTGGTGCGGGTGTACCATCCAATTTGTTTCCCTACAGGTTGTTCGGGACTGGTTGTATCAGTCGCCTTGACGGTAACGATATGAGTGTCATGTTCTGACAGTAAATCGTGAATGGGAAAGGAAAAGGGAGTATATCCCCCCTCGTGTTCACCTGCGAATTTTCCATCCACCCAAACTTTGGCATACCAATCCACTGCACAGAAATGAATGAATATTTGTTTTTTCTTCCAATCATCAGGAATGGTGAACGATCGTTGGTACCACGCGGTTCCCTGGTATTCCGGATTTTCGATTCCCGAGAGGGGGCTTTCCCAGGGATAAGGAACGGTTACTTTATTTGGCCAATCGTTTTTATCCGGTTTAAACCATTGGTTGTCTTCCCCTTTGTTATCAGGATCGAAGGAAAAATTCCATTCACCATTCAAATTAATCCATGCATCTCTATAAAAATCAGGGCGTGGGTGTTCAGGCCGGGGAATCGCTGCAAAGAGAGGGGCTGCCGTGCACAGGAATGAAATGAAAATCATTGATATCGACAACGTGGTGTTTTTCATTATTGAATATGCTCCTTGACCAAATAAACTAATTCATTTCAATCATAGATTATGGGATGACTCAAGAGCCATGAATGATCTTATCAAGAAAATATGTTCATTGCACGATTTTATATTTATATAGAGATGACTCTCTCATCGATGTCTTGGCATATTATTTTCAATAGAGATAATTATTTATGTGATTCCTTTTTTTGTTAAATTTTGGTTAAATCGATACCCGAACCCCGCTTTTTCCTTGAAATATTTAACCAGATAGTGGAATTAATCCACCAGACTGGATTTTATGTGTTAAACTTGGGTTAAACAGGAAATCTTTTCAGATGAATATTTTTTACTATGATGTTTTCGGTAATCTTTACCAATATTATAAATAGGAAGCCATTTTCAGCGTGCGCATTTTACATATATACAAAGATTATTATCCTCCAACATGTGGTGGAATTGAAATCGCAATTCATCGGATGATCGAAAGCACACGTGATGCGTGTGACGATGTATCTGTATTAATTTGCAGTGGAAAACGCAGATCTGAATTTTCCGAAGTGGAGGGAACCCCGGTTTATAAAGCGGGTGAGTGGGGGCGTTTCCTGTCAGCGCCTGTTTCTCCCTCATTTCCATTTTGGTTAAAACGATTACGGGCTGATATTCTCCATTATCACCTCCCCAATCCAACCGCCGTTCTTTCTCACTTGATCATGAAACCTCGCGGAAAAGTTGTGGTTCATTATCACAGCGATATTGTCCGTCAAAAAAAGTGGATGCGATATTATGGCCCATTTCAACGCCGTTTTCTTAAAATGGCAGACAAAATCATTGTGACTTCACCGAATTACCTGGACTCATCAGAAACGTTGCAACCCTTTCGGGATAAATGCGAGATCATTCCATTCGGAATAAATATGGCGCGTTTTTCCCCGAATTCTGAGGTAGAGGATCAAGCCCAGATTATCCGGCGCCGTTATGGAATGGGATTAGTATTATTTGTGGGCATTTTGCGCTATTACAAAGGGCTTTTTGCTTTAATGGATGCCATGGAAAAGGTCAGCGGGAAATTATTGATCGTGGGGAACGGTCCCTTATTGCCCGAACTAATGGAATATGCTGAAAAACTGCCTTATTCTGACCGGATTATTTTTGTCGGCCAAGTGGAATCGGTGGTCCCTTATTATTATGCCGCCGATGTATTCTGTTTACCTTCGATTTATCGGACGGAAGCGTTTGGAATGGTGTTATTAGAAGCAGGGGCATGTGGTTTGCCACTGATTTCCACCGAATTGGGAACCGGCACTTCTTACGTTAATCAACATGATGAGACCGGCCTTGTTGTCCCTCCAGATGATCGTGAAGCGCTTGCGAGTGCTTTGTCATCCTTGCTCGATAACTCGGCTCTGCGTTTTCGATATGGAGGTGCAGCCCAAAAACGTGTATCAACGATGTTTACACAAGAGGAAATGGCGAATAAATTATTAAATCTTTATCAATCGTTGGTGAGAGAGCGGTAAATTGCATGGGGAGGTATGGTTATGATCGGGATTGAGGCGCTTAAAACGCTTCGAATTCCGCTCCTTCTATTCACGCTTTATGTTGTGTTTATGACACCGATGATGGGGCGAAAAAAAGGCTATACGGTTGATGCCACCCCTTCTTTTCAAATCACTCAGTCCATAGTTGAAAATGGCCAACTTTTACCTGAAGAAAAGGTCAAACAGGGCTATATCTATTCCCTCGTTTACCTCCCCTTTTATAAGATAGGTCAATGGTTATCCCCTTTGTTTCCAGGGCTTGAACCAGGGTGGGTGGAACGTAAATGCATGTGTTGGATGAATACGGTGATAACGGCCTGTACCATAGGACTTATGGCTCTGTTGCTGAACATTTTGCATTGTAGAGTTAAATCTCAGATAATAGTCCCCCTCTTATATGGTTTTACTACCTTGGCCTTCTGTTATGCCCGTTATGATTATAACAAATGCCTGGCCGCCTTTCTGTTATTGTTTTCTTTTTATGGTTATGTGCAATTTGTGCATCAGCAAAAATTATCAGGTGCCCTATATTGGAGCGTTGCCTTGGGATTATTGGCAATGTTGCGTCTTGAAATGATGATTGTCATTCCCGTTTATGTGTGGGGATTTTGGCGGAATGGAATAAAAGAGAATCTAACGTGGAGGCGCTCGCTCTTACTTTCGTTTCCTCTTGTTTTTGGACTTTTATTTGTTTTTCTCTATAATTTTTATTATTGGAAGGGGGCGTTGACGGGTGGATATGAAGGGCAGCTGAATTTCAATCCTATCCCTGCTTTTGTGGGATTTATTCTTTCACCCGGTAAAAATATTTGGCTTTTCAATCCGGTTCTGATTCTTGTACCAATAGGTATGCAGTGGTTTTTACATGAACATGGCCATGTCTTCAAAGTTAAAATTGGTATCATCGGGATTTTGTTTTTACTCTATTGTTTTTGGGGAAATTGGTGGGGAGGATGGGGATATGGACCTCGTCACCTGGTTCCATTACTGCCCTTGGCTGTTTTGCCATTGGCTGCCGTGATTGATGATGGATCAATCAGGCATAAATGGATGCTACTATTTTTAGGGATGATAGGTTTTACAGTCCAATTACTTGGATCGGCCATTGATTTCAATGACGTGATATTAACCCTTATGCGGGCGGGGATCGATGAAGAGGCTTTGATTTGGGCTCCGATTGTAAATCCCGTGTTTCAACATGCCCATTTTTTAATGAATATTTCATTGAATCGCTGGGATTGGGGTTGGATTGGCCTCTTTGAGAATATTTCATATGAAACATGGTGGGTTTGGTTTATTGGATGGATTTTTTGTTTGTTTCTGTTAATTTATTGTTTGTGGCGAGAATTTAATCGTAATGAAGGCAAATAATAATAAGAAGAAAATATTTGAATTAATTCTGCCCATGATAAGCCCTCGCCCTTTTAATGGATTAAGTTTCGTCGTTACACTTTAACTCAAGGGCGCATTATCGTGGAATTTGAAATTAAAAAATGAAAATAGATTGATGAGGACGATATGATATTTTCAGGAAGCAGCGATTTGGACATGGCGACAGGCCGGACATCTGTATTAATCTTGGGTGGTGGTCAGGGTACACGTTTGTACCCTTTAACAAAATCCAGATCAAAACCAGCTGTGCCGGTGGCAGGAAAATTTCGGTTGATTGATTTAACCATCAGCAACTGCCTGCATTCCAATATGGATCGAATTTATATTCTGACTCAATTCAATTCCGATTCGTTGCATCGCCATATTACCCAAACCTATCGGTTTGATGTATTCTCACGTGGATATGTTCAAATACTAGCAGCCCAACAAACCCCTGAAAATCGAAATTGGTATCAAGGCACTGCTGATGCCGTTCGCCATGCCATGCGCCGATTTGTCCGTCGAAGGCCTGAATATACCTTGATTTTGTCCGGGGACCACCTGTATCGGATGAATTATCGCTACTTGCTGAAAACTCACTTGGAAAATAATGCCGATATCACCATATCCGTCTTGCCGGTTGTACGTGAACGCTGTAAAGATTTCGGTATTCTACAAGTCGATGATACCGGGCAGATCATCTCATTTTGTGAAAAACCAACCGATCCAGACCAATTGGAATCCCTGAAAGTCCCATCCACTGCATTCGATGACCAGGGCATTGAATCACGAGGCCGGGAACATATTGCTTCTATGGGTATTTATATCTTTAAAACGGACGCCTTGCTCGATGCCTTGCGTGAGTATCAAGGAACAGATTTTGGGAAAGACATTATTCCGGCTTTATTGAAAGAAAAAAGGGTGTTTGCTCACTTTTTTGATGGATATTGGGAAGATATTGGAACCATCCATTCATTCTATAAAGCCAATCTGTCTCTTACAGAACAATTGCCCCAATTTAATTTTTATGATGAATCCGGCATGGTTTATACCCGGCCCCGCTTTTTACCGGGAGCCAAAATTAATGATGCCGATATTCATTCATCATTGATATGTGACGGGGCTATCATCATGGGAGCAGCTGTTAAACACTCCATTGTGGGATTACGGGGAATCGTCGGTGAAAACGCCCAAATTTACGATACCGTCATGATGGGGGCGGATTATTATGATTCCCCTCAGATCTATCATGAGGATATTCCCGAGGACGCCCCTTCCCTTGGCATTGGCCCTCGTGCAATTATTAAGGGAGCTATCGTCGATAAAAATGCCCGTATTGGTGCGGATGTGCGTATAACCAATGAAAAGAGAATCCAAGATGCGGATGGTGAATTTTACAGCATCCGCGATGGAATCGTCGTTATCCCCCGAAGCACGGTTGTTCCACCCGGCACGGTGATTTGAATTCAGTCATTTATATTTTGTTTTTGATTAGTTTATTCCTTCCTCTTGACCTTGTTCAGGTAAAAATGAGATCGTTATTAATTAAGATATCAACTACATTTATTTTTGTATTTCTTTGAAGGAGGAATTTGAAGATGATTCATGAATTCAAGAGGAGATGGACATGGTGTATCTTTTTGCTATGTGCAGGCATTCTGCTTCCATTGATCGCCGACGCTCAAATCGGTTCGGGGGGCAGCCCGTTGGATGGTCTGGCATTGAAGAAGAACTTCAAAACCAAACGAATATCCAGTTGGGACCAAACCGGTGGCAACTCCGATCGCTTGTCGATAGAGCCTGGTGAAACAAGCACGATTGCTGAAATTGAAGGAGCGGGGATTATCAAACATATTTGGATCACCATCTCTCATCCCGATCCGCTGTATCGCCGCAATTTAATCCTGCGAATGTATTGGGATGGAGAAGAAAATCCCAGTGTGGAATCTCCCATTGGTGATTTCTTTGGCCAGGGATGGAGTGAGGAGTATCACTTCATTTCGCTTCCATTAGCCGCAGCACCGACCGGCGGAAAGGCTCTGAATAGCTATTTCCCCATGCCATTCGCTGATGGCGCGAAAATTACCATCGAAAATCAATCCGATCAAAAATGCCATGCCTTTTATTACTATATTGATTATGAAGAGCACAAAAAGAGCCGTTTTGATGACAATCTTTTGCGTTTTCATGCCTGGTGGAATCATGAGTTAACCGAACCCTGGAAGGGCGATGAAAACGAGTGGAATAGTATACGTCACCCGGCGGACGAAAATCCTACAGACAAACATAATTACCTCATCGTTGACGCCAAAGGTGAAGGACATCTGGTAGGTGTTAATTATTATGTCGATTGCCCCACCCCCATGTGGTATGGAGAAGGCGATGACATGTGGCGTATTGATGGGGAATCGTGGCCTGTTTCACTGCATGGAACGGGGACGGAAGATTTCTTCAACTCTTCGTGGTGCCCCAAGGAAATCTATCAGCACCCGTTTTTTGGTTATCCCCGTGTGAATAACGACATGGGATGGTTTGGACGCACCCATTGTTATCGCTTCTTTATTCAAGATCCTATAACCTTTGAAGAATCACTCCGCGGGAGTATTGAGCACGGCCATGCCAATAATCTGACCTTGGATATTAGCACAGTGGCCTATTGGTATCAGACTGAGCCTCATGTACCGTTTCCTGCATTGCAGGATAAAGAAGCTCGCAAACCCATGCCAAAATTGAATGTCTCTGATATTCATCGATGGCGGGACGCCTGGCGTGAAAAAATGGGCGGCGGAATCCTCTGGGGAAATGAACGCAAATAGGTGACACAATAGAGGAATTAAATAAGGTTGGAGGAAAAAATCAAGAACACGTGGATACGAAGGTTTAAACACACAATTGTAGGGGCAAACCCAATGTCATTAAGTTAAGATCAAATTGGACCGTTGAATAGGGAGGGCGAGGCTACCGCCGAGCCGTTATACGTGGAAACGGCTCGGCGGGGGCTTCACCCTCCCCTTTAACTTAATGGCATTGGGGGCAAACCTATTTGTTGACCCCTTTTGTGGTGTGGTAACCACCGGGATCAATGTTGAAACATTCTCTATCCTCTTGCTGCTTCGGTTTGATTTATAGCAACCGTCCAGCGACGATACCCAAAAACAAAGCCAGAATACCTATTCCATTTTGAGCAATAAGGTTGGAGAACGCCAATAACCATTCCGCATCACGCAGCAGTTCACCGGTTTCAAACATAAAGGTGGAAAAGGTGGTGAATGCTCCCATAAAACCAGCCAGGATAATAATGCGCGTTTCACCGCTGATCAGCAAACGTTCTTCCGCCAAGGTCCATATCAAGCCAAATAAAAACGCACCGGCAATATTGACAGCAAATGTACCCCAAGGGAATTCACCACTGAACATATTTTGGACCAAGGCGGACAGGCTATAACGGGCGAGCGTTCCCAAAGCACCTGCACAGGCAATTAACAATAACTTTTGCAAGATTTATTATCCCTTCCAATAGTATTGAAGAAATTGTTCATGAATGGAATTTTGCTCGTTTCAACCATTTTCTCCCTTTCCAAATTAAAGAAACGGTACCAATGATTGTAGAAAAAGCAGGCATTTTACTCTGACCGGCCTTGTTTTCATAATGTAATTCGAAGGGAATTTCGGTCACCCGCTCGTAGGTTGTATGGCACAAAGCCTTTAGCATTAATTCACCTGTACAGGTGAAACCGGGGGTTTCAAACAAATGCTCGTTCCATTCCTCCAGGGTTTCCTTTAAAACGGATGCGCGAAAGCAGCGATAACCACAAGAGAAATCTTGCAATGGGACTCCTGGAAAACAAATCTTATAAATAAAGGCTGCGCCATGGCTTAGAATTTTTCGGATACGGTTAACTCCATATTCCTTGCCACCAGCCGCAAAACGTGAAGCAACCACGATATCATACCCCGCGAACTGCTTTTCGATCATTTTTGGAATATAGATAGGTGAATGAGTGTTATCTGCATCCATGGTAATGATAGTGTCATCATGCTTTGCCAACGGATGGATGATTCCCAGGCCGGTTTTTAATGCAGCGGCAAGTCCTTGATTTGTCTGATGTTCAATAAAAGTGGTTTGAATAGAACCCTTAAAATTTCGAGCATTCTCGGAAGTTTTATCAGCACTTCCATCATTGACCACAACCGCATGAATAGGGATTTCTAATTGATCCAGACCATTTAAAAGAGGAAGAATATTATCGGCCTCATTAAAAGCGGGGAGTAAAACAAATATCACATTAACCTCATTACGATTTTTTTGTATTTAACATGCGGAAGGTTGGCGAATCGGCTAAATTTTTCTTCTTCCCCCGCTTATTCATGATGATTTTACCATCCTGAATGGAAATAAGTTCCAATTCAGTGAAAATTTGTAAAGCAATATTGAAATTATCATTGGACAATTTAACAAGTTTAGCCAGTAATGGGACATGTTGATGCTCAATTTCATTGTTATCGCCCGATGTTTTTTCAAGTATGGCAAATACGTTGAGCAACGTATCACGTGTTAAAGTCACGGCAGCAGTGGTGTCGTCTTTCATCGTTGTGATGGCTATGGTCTGTGTCGTGGACGAAAAATCGAAAAGATGTAGGTCAACTGATTTTTGTCCATTAAATTCATTGGTTCGGCAGTGAAAAGCCAGTTCGATTTCATCCCCTTTAAGCGTTTCTAAACGATGGCCTTGGTTAAAGGCAATCGCAGTGATGATTCCTCGTGGATGTCTTAATTTCATTCGAAGGTGATTATTCCCCACAATATTGGCTGAAAAACCTTCCAGAGAGGTTCGCGCATAAAATAAAGGTTCATCGTTTCCTGTTCCAAACGGTTGGAGCCGTTCAATATCAGACATCAGGTCAAAATCAATTCGTTCGAGCGGTAATTTGTCATCTAACCAAATGGTAGGGTGTTCAAGTTTAGGCCACACGTTATCAACCGCTTCATAAAGAGCCTTTTCAAATTGCTGAATTTGGTCGATATCGATTTTTATCCCTGCTGCCCCTGCATGCCCTCCACAAGAAAGCGTGTATGGCCGCACGCGATCAATAATTGGAATCAAGTCCATTCCATCATAGGTTCGGGCTGATCCGACAGCATGATGATCCTCCTGGCTAAAAATAAACACAGGCCGGGCATATTGTTTAACTAATTTTTGAGAGGCAAGCCCTATGACTCCACGATGCCATCCCTCACCGGCAACCATTAAGACACGGTCAGAGCGTTGATCCAAACCATTTGCTTCAATCAGTCTGCATGCTTCTTCAAAAACCTGCTTTTCGATTGTGCGTCGTTCAGCATTCAATTCGTTTAGGTATTTGGCCAATTCCCATGCTCTTGCTTCGTCACGGGTCAAGAGCAGTTCCAAAGCCAGGTCCGGTGTTGCCATACGGCCAGCGGCATTCATTCGAGGGGTAATGCGAAATCCAATATCGCCGGTGTTGATTCGGGATGGAATGACTTTTGTCATCACCATCAAAGCCGCCAAACCTGGACGGTCAGTTTGATAAAACCTTTCAAATGCTCGAGTTAGCAATGTTCGGTTTTCACCGTGAAGCGGAACAATGTCGGCTATCATGCCCAACGCGGCCAACTCAAGCTGGGCATTTTCATCATAAATTTTGTATTCAGAGGCGCGCAGTGCGCTAGCTAGTTTCCATGCCACTCCAGCCCCTGAAAGGCACTTTGATGGATAAGTCTCATGGGGGAAGTGGGGATTTAACAATGCTAGTGCGGGTGGACGTTCCACTCCCGGTTCATGATGATCTGTAATGATAACATCAAGATTTTCTTTTTGTGCGATTTGAATGGCATCAAAAGCGGTGGTGCCACAGTCAACGGTGATCATTAAATCATATTCACTGGCAAACGTATGGACTAAATCACTGTGCAGGCCATAGCCTTCCGCTAAACGGTCTGGGATATATCGATCTGTTTGTATTCCCAAATCCCATAGCGTTTCTAGCAAAATACAGGTGCTTGTGATGCCATCAACATCATAATCCCCATAAATCAACACCCTTTCATTCTTTTCACGAGCTTGGAAAATTCGCTGGACAGCTGTTTCCATTTCACAAAAAAGAAATGGATCCGGAATAGGTAATGTACCTGGCGAAAGAAAATTATGGGCTTCTAATGGAGAAGAAATTCCCCGTATGGCTAAAAGTTTGGCCAGAAAGGGAGAACATCCACTATGTTCACTTAAATCTTCTAATTCAACACCATTGATATCTTTAAATTTCCAATTTGATTTCATAGAGCAACGTATTTACCACTCAAACCCTTCAAAATGTCATGAATCATCAGAATTTTGTGATTCCCTCTGGAAAATCCTTTTTGCTTCCTCATAATCCATTGGGGATGTTTCATCTTCAGAGATATTATTTTCCAATTTGGAATCGCTATGAAGGTCAAAGGCGGCTTTTACTTCATAAATTGCTTTGACCGCTAAACTTAACATAAAAATGAGAACAATCATTAGCAAGGTAAAAAAGTTACCCCGTTGAAAATACCAAGGCTTTTGTTTTGTTTCTTCCCTGCTCGTTTTATTCTGAAGGATACTTTGAAAACGATCTTTCGTTAGATTTCGCTCTTTTTTTGATTGCCATCGATTATTCATGAGGAAAAAATGTAAATTCACCTTTATGAGGGGTGAAAGTTTTTTAAAATCATCTATAATGTGAACGTTCACTTGATCAAAGGTGAAAGGCACACTTCAATCTTAACATGCTTTTTTGGCGATAAAAGTATGAATGTTGAAAAAGCCGGTTATATTTAGAGGTGAAATTTAAAAAAGTTGGCCCGGGTTTTTAAAGGTTAAGCATTTTCGTCTTGACAAAATTCAAGGTTATTGGTTATATTGTTGTTACAGTGAACCCGGGCGAGTAGCTCAGTTGGTTAGAGCGCCTGCCTTACAAGCAGGAGGTCGCAGGT
>CAZFER010000005.1:0-142016 GCA_964517495.1 uncultured bacterium
CCGGTGCCCTTTCATTTGCAGGAATGTTTTAAATCCCTGGGATATCAGGCCGGTGTGTTTCCCCACAGCGAATATGCCGCCGAGCATACAGTTGCGTTACCTGTATATCCAGAACTAACCCCAGAGATGCAGAATTATATTATTGAAAAGATAGGTGAGTATTATGGCTAAACGAATTTGTGTCGTTGGTGCAGGCCATTGGGGGAAAAATCATATAAAAACACTTCATGAATTGGGAGCGTTGGGTGGTATTGTAGAATCGGATTTAAAAAAACAGGATGAATTAAAAAAACAATATGTAAATACAAGGTTCTATGAAGATTTAAAGGATGCTTTAAGTGATTCATACGATGGATATACAGTGGCAACACCTGCCTATACTCATTATTCTGTTGGAAAAGAAATTCTTGAGCAGAGGAAACCGGTTTTAATTGAAAAACCAATGGCATTAAAAGTATCTGAAGCAAGAGAATTAAAACAACTGGCAGACAAAAAGAATGTCACATTAATGGTCGGCCACGTGTTGTTATTTCATCCGGCTATCCAAAAAATAAAAGAACTTATTCAAGATAATAAAATCGGGAAGCTTCAATATATCTATAGCAATCGTTTAAACCTGGGTACGGTTCGTACCGAAGAAAATATTCTGTGGAGCTTTGCACCCCATGATATTGCCATATTTGAATATCTAATTGAATGTTTACCCACTGAAATTATCTCTCGGGGAGGAGCATTTCTGCAACCCTATATTCATGATTCCACCATGACAATTTTAAAATTTCCCAATAATATCGTCGGCCACATTTTTGTGAGTTGGCTGCATCCCTTCAAGGAACACCGAATCATTGTCATTGGTTCAAAGGGGATGTTTGTTTATGAGGACTCATCCGATAAAAAAGATCTTTTGTTTTATGAAAAAGGTATAGATTGGGTTCGAGGGGAACCCGTGAAACGTGAAGGGCCTACAGAAATCATTCACTATGATATAAAAATGCCCCTTACAGAGGAATTAAAATATTTTATCGAGCATCTCGATGGTGAAAAACCTGCCATATCGGATGGACGAAACGGAGTGGAAGTGTTGGAGATATTGGAAAAAGCCACTCTCAGTTTACTTGAGGAAAAACCATTAAATGACAATAATCAGAATCAAATGCATTATTTCCTTCACTCAAGCAGTTTTGTTGATGAGCATGTTGAAATTGGTGAAGGGACTAAAATTTGGCATTTTTCTCATATTCAGTCGAACGCGAAAATCGGAAAAAATTGTACATTCGGGCAAAATGTAAATGTAGGAAATAACGTGGTGATTGGTAATCACGTTAAAGTCCAGAATAATGTCTCCATCTATGAAGGCGTGGAGTTGGAAGACTATGTGTTTTGCGGCCCCTCCATGGTGTTTACCAATATTAAGGATCCCCGCTGCAAGTATCCCCAGCGGGGAGGAAAACATTATCTAAGAACATTGGTGAAAGAAGGGGCATCCATTGGAGCCAATGCCACTATCATGTGTGGAATTACGATTGGGAAACATGCATTTATTGGTGCAGGTGCGGTGGTGACAAAAGATGTTCCGGACTATGCTTTGATGCTTGGAGTTCCCGCACGGCAAGCGGGATGGGCTTGTGAATGCGGTGAGAATTTGCCTCCCATCACAAATAAAATTACTTGTCCTCGATGCTCAATTCAATATGAGTTGAACAAAGAACAAATTGAGCCTTTATAAAAAGAAAAATTCTAACATTAATGTCTTGTAACGTGTCAGCCATATGAAGTTGAAAGGAACAAAAAACTATACTTGGTCGCACTATTCCTCGATTCGGTTGGTCACTTTGTTCATCTCGGGATACGCCTCTTTTTGCCGCACCTATGCCCCGTTCCTTGAGCAAAACGCTTGATGCCGGTCTCCATGCGTTCAAACCAGGCAATGCCGTCTAATTTGACGATAGTGGCGATGGTGTAGCTATCTTCGTTTAGATTCTGATCCGATGATTCATTCCCACACGAGAACATGAACAAGCAAATAACCAGAATAGAGATTATGGAGTAAGCACCTTTTTCATGATTTTCGAATCACACAAAACATTAACCATCAATTTATATGAACCAAAATCATCATAAATCAGAGCCTAAAATTTGTCCATAGCTCTCTTTTTATATAAAGACTCTTTCGCATAAAAATTCACGAAAAACGACCTAATTTTCTTTCTTCAACGGCGTCGTCCACAGATAAACGGTATGATCATTGTAGCTATTGTAAACCGTGAATTCATCGTCATCTTTATCATCATCCAAGGATACATGGACCACTTTATCCGGTTTTACACCTCGCATATCAAAATCATGGGATACGATGCGCGCTCCAGGATTTAATTTTTCCAATTGAGGAATAAGTTTCACATTTAATGTTGGAAGCAAATAAAGCGTTATGATATCTGCTTTACTGAGATCCAGGGTAAAAATGTCTTTTTGTTCTATTTTCACCAAATGCTCAACATTATTTTTGATGACATTCTCCCTTGCTTCCTTAACGCGTTCCGGATCAATATCATATCCCACTCCCCTGCAACCATATTTCTTGGCTGCCGCGATTAAAATTCGTCCATCCCCACATCCCAAATCATAAATCAAGTCACCTTTTTCAGGTTGAGCCAAATCAAGCATTTTATCCACAACCTTATGGGGGGTTGGAACAAAAATCACATCAGGTTCTCGTATTTCCTTAAGTTCCTCTACATCAATAGCTGGATCATTCCATACGAGATTATCTTTCCGCAGGGGCTTTACACAAATATTTCGGAAGGCAATCGGACCGTGGTCTCCCTGTAACATCAAGGGATTTTTCTCGGCCTCCGGAATATTCATACAGGCACGAGTCGGTCCTTCTCTTTCAACATTTTGATGAATCAATACACCATTATGAAGCACACGCAGAAATTTCGCATTGGCGATCTTTTTCCCGTTCTCATCAAAGCGGGGGGCTTGAAACCAAGCATGGAAGGATTGCCATTCACCAGTCGGTCTTTCAGCCCGAGTTCGAGGAGGCACAGCCCCAACAAATTTCTGGTCTACACGTTCGGCATAATCATAAATGGTTCCACAAACATCCTGGATGTTTTCCTGATCCCGGCCATAACTATCCCAGATTTGAATCTCATATAATCCTTGTAAATACACACCCGAATTGGTTTTATCAGCACAAAGAAACTCAACATAGAGTTCAATATCGCCAAACTTTTCAGAGGTATAAATATCAGAGGGAGTCGGTTCAAATTTGGAGAACGTATTAATGAGTCGATCACCTGGAACAGGAAGACCTTTTAAAACACGAGGATTTTGGGGCCCACCCCAGTATACCCCCTTCGTGGTCTGCCACCCTCCCCGTTCTGGATTCCGTAATAACCAGCCATCCAGAGAACCATCTTTGATTAAAGGTTTCCACCCATCTTCCAACAAATAAGGTGGATCGCCATGAGGTTGCCCGTCATTTACCACAGGGACATCGGCCCCAACTGCCAAAGAAACACAAAAAATCACCATCAAGCTGAATGCATTCCGCTTCATTTCAATCTCCCTTCGATATTTATGCAGATACACTTAAATGAGATCAAGTCAATAAACTAAGAGTCTATGTAAGACATATTTTCTCAAATTTTCTCAAATTACTCAACCGTCCACAAGGTTATTGTTTCTTCATGAAAACACACCTCCACTTTCCCATAACATTATTGATATCAACACACTGCGTCCATTACTAGTGTTTAGTCGAATAACGGATTGAATAAGTTCCAACTCTAAAATATGTTATTGATATAGATTTTTTACAATAGAAAGACATTACTAGGATTGTTTCATTTTGCGATTTAGTTTTTTCAACCTTTGAAAATCCTCCCCGCTAACCTTATACTAAGCATTCAGTTAAACTGAAATCTCTGGATTTTATCAATACATTTTTAAATCTTTATATAGGAGAAACAACGGTGGCACTCGAAAACAACCTCCTCGGCGTGGTCCATAACGTCTTATTTTCTGGTCCAGGCAATACCAATTCAGTTATGCGCGGTGAAGGACCACGTGATTATGTCTTAAACACTTTGAACTGGATTATCAATGAACCCGATTTTCAATCGATAGAAATCACCAAAATCAAATCCCCTTCGATTCGCCGCGAGGTTGTCTCTCTGCTGAAAGACGCCAAAGAAAAAGAGACATTAAAGGAGATTGTTTATTCAGCCCAACCGGTCCAGTTGATCAACGAAGATCATATTGTACCACCATCAGATATATGCTCCCTGGATGAAAATGACCGTCAAAAATCAGTTCAACGACTTAAGGAATGCATTGATGAGGCGTGGGAGTATGGCTGTGACAAATTTGCCTTTTACAGCGGCAAAGATCCAGCTATCATGCAGGGGCTAACGGGCAGCGAAGCTGACACCGTCCGCCAGGAAGCCCTCTCTCAATTACGCCGCTCGATCCATGAAATTTCTGATTATGTGGAAGAAAAAAGCAATAATCGAATCACAACCATCCTCGAAATCTTCGATTATCGCATTAATCCACCTGGAACTTCTTTCTTCAAAGAATCACTCATCGGTCCAGCCAATCGGGCAGAAGCGTTGGTGGAATATATCCGCAATTTCTATGGTCACCATTCCTTTGGCCTGATGGTTGATACCAGTCATATGCTGATATCCAACGAAAGTGCCAACACGCTTAAGAAATTAGCACCCTATCTCTCGCATTTTCATGTTGCCAATGTGGTGTTAAACCGTAATGCTCCCAATGGTGATAAGCGTTATGGAGATGTGCATCCCGCTCTAAATGTGCCAGAGAGTGAATTAACAGGCGATCGGCTCGCTGAATACTTAAAAGCACTGACTGAATCGGAATATCAAGGCACAGTCGCGTTTGAGATTAAACCGATTGATAGCGAAGTGCCTGAAGATATTATTAACTCGGCGAAAGCCTTTTATTTCAACATTCGCAATCGGATTGATGTCAATTACTCCCTGACACGCAATTACATTTTTCAAACCCGGCGGTTTATGACTGATGCCATTTGGGACAGGTTGGTCGATTTGCGTGTCAAGCAACCAAACTTGATACAGGAAAGGATGAAAGCGCGTAAAAAGAGGGAGAATATCGCTCCGAATGGGCGTTTAACCATTCTGGCGGCCGATCATCCCGCCCGAATGGTTACCAATGTGGGTGACAATCAAGTGGCGATGGGTGACCGGCTTGAATATTTGGGCCGTTGCGCCAGGGTTATGATGGCCTCATCGGTGGATGGCATCATGGCCACCGCCGATGTGATCGAGGATTTGGTGTTGCTAGACCATTTATATCAGGACAAATGCGGTCAAAGTTTTATGGATGAACGGGTACTGATCGCCTGCATGAACCGCAGCGGATTGGCCGGTGCACGGTATGAAATGATGGATCGTATTACCGCCTACCGTGACGTAAAGAAGATCATCGATTTAAACCTGGATGGCGCCAAATTATTGCTCAGGCTGGCGGTGCCCGATCCATACGATCGATATTGCATTCAAACCATGGAGGAATGCTCCCGCTGCATCGAAGCCTGTAACGATCACCATCTACCCGTATTTCTTGAACCTCTCCCCGTTCGTCAAATTGATGGCCGTTACCAACTGATTTTGGAAGCTGATGACCTGATACGCGTTATTGGAGTCGCTTCGGGACTCTCCCATTCATCGGCGAATTTGTGGTTGAAAATCCCTTATGTTAACGATTACCACCGGGTAGCCCAATCCTATTCGGGACCGATATTAATGTTGGGAGGCGAATCACAAGGAAATCCTGTAAACGTGATCGAACAATTCGTCCGCGGCCTGGGCGAAGGCCACAACGTAAGAGGGGCCATGGTTGGCCGAAACGTACTCTTCCCTGGACATGATGACCCCGCCGCAGTAGCACAAGGCATTCACGAAATTGTACATAAAGGAATTTCCGCCAACGAAGCAGTGAAAGTCTTATCAACGGCTCGGGGACAAAACATGGACCTATTGCCATATGAATAAGACCAATACGGACAAAACAATGACTTTATCCAACACGATATCCCAACTCCAATCGTCTCAGCGTCCAAGTTCATTGGTCAATGCTGTGGCCTGCCTTTTATTTTCCGAAATGCGTTTCGATCCAGCGAATCCTTCATGGTCTGAAGGGGATATACTGGTTTATTCCCACCGTTTTGCAGATTTGATCCACGATGCGTTCCAACTGGCAGGATGCCCACAACACTCCATTCCACCATCAGGTATAAGTTCAGGTATTGAACGAATTTCAACTCTTCACTACCGGCAGAGGTTATTCGCACTGTTGGATGGAGAAGATAGCGCCTCTTTTTCACGGGTGCGAGATGATTTAAGTAATAATGTGGTTGTTGTTTCAACCGATCCACCAGTGGACTCTCACCGTTGGACCATTCATTCATGTGATCATTTGCATACCAATCATTTATCTTCTCTTTTATCTCAACCCACAGAAAAACCTTTTTGGATCATAGCCCCCATTACCGGCAGCCGTTTATATGAGCCGGAACGAGAAACATCCACCCCTGCTTTAGCTGACCGTATGTCACGCTTGGGAACAGAAACCGCCTTCGATGTACTGGCGCAAGTCAATCAGCTACGTGCTGAGGGACGTGATATCATTACCTTTGGCCTTGGTGAGCCTGACTTTGATACACCAAGTCATATTAAATCTGCCGCCAAAACCGCTTTGGATCAAAATGAAACTCATTATGTTCCAAGCGCTGGAATCGTGCAGATTCGTGAAGCCATTGCACGGTATATCCAACGCACCCGGCGTATCCCAGTCGATCCGGACGAAGTTGTTGTAACTCCCGGCGCCAAACCCGTGATGTTTGATGTCATGATGGCATTGGTGAATCCCGGCGATGAGGTCATTTACCCTAATCCCGGCTATCCCATTTATGAATCAGTGATTGATTGGATTGGAGGCGTTTCGGTTCCATTGCCCTTACTGGAAGAAAAAGCCTGGGGATTTTCAGTCGATGAATTGGAACAGTTGATTTCCCCAAAAACCAAAATGATCGTTTTGAACACTCCAGGGAATCCAACAGGAACCCTGATCCAACCCGATCAATTGGCTGAAATTGCCCGCTTGGCAGCCGAACGTAATTTTTGGGTAATCGCCGATGAAGTGTATTCTCAAATCGTGTTTGATACGGAATTTCATTCCATTGCTAGTTATCCGGGTATGAAAGAACGAACCATCATTGTGGATGGTTTTTCAAAAACCTATGCCATGACTGGCTGGCGTCTGGGCTATGGTATTATGAACAGGGAACTGGCTAAGCATGTGGCAAAAATCGAAACCAACATCGATAGTTGCACATGTGCATTTACACAAATCGCTGGTGTTCATGCCTTGGAAGGCCCCCAGCATGAATCGGAAGCGATGGTTGAACAATTCAAAGAGCGATGCAAGGTGTTTACCGACGGATTAAATAAGATCGATGGCGTTTATTGCCTTCCCGCACAGGGAGCATTTTACCTGTTTCCCAATGTCACCGGTGCTTGCCGGCGTTTGGGTTTGCGTAACGCCAATGAACTGCAAAAAGCGATGCTTGAACAAGCGGGTGTTGCCGTCTTGCCTCGTACATGCTTTGGCCGAAAAAATGTGGGGGAAGAGCAGGAATATATCCGGATTTCCTTCGCCACTTCGATGGATAACATCCGTGAAGGATTGCGGCGTATGAAACAATTCATCGAACGATAATCAAAGAGCATCATTACTATCCTATTCAACACATTACCTTAAGGTGAATCCATGAACGAAACCATACGTGTACGAGTACCCTGTTCCAGCGCCAATATGGGACCAGGATTTGATACCCTGGCTATCGCTTTAACCGCTTATAATTATTTCGAATTTAAACTGGCGGAAAACGAAACAACTATAGAATCAGCAGAGGGACTGGATCCGGGATTGCTACCCATGTGCCTTGAAATGATGAAAGTGGCGGCTGATTATTATTTTAAACAGGCTGGAATAAAACCCGTCCATTTTTCGATAAAACTTGAAAACCATGTTCCTATCGCTCGAGGGCTGGGAAGCAGCGCCACACTCCGGCTGGCTGTCATGTATGGATTGAATAAGTTGTTAAAAGCCGAAATTGGAGGTATCAACCTCGCAAAGTGGACCGCAGACCTGGAAGTCTGTTCAGATAATGCGGCCGCCTCCTTTTTCGGTGGATTAACCGCCTCTTGCATTATAAATGACCAATTGGTCTTTCATCATTGTAAAGTTTCAGAATATCTTAACTTCGTCGCGGTATCCCCTTCTGTCTATGTGGAAACAGAAAAAGCCAGAGTGTTTCCAGACCTGATTCCCCGCAAGGATGCCATTTACACACTTAGCCGGGGAATATTGTTTACCCTGGCTTTTATCACAGAAAGTTATGAAATGCTGAGAGACCTTTTCGATGACCGCATTCATCAACCCTATCGTCAAAAAGAAATACCTGCCAATGCCCCTCTCTATGACGTCATTCAGGCCGCAAAGCAAGGAGGGGCACTTGGTGCGTATCTAAGTGGTTCTGGCTCAACCGTAGTAGCGATCACAATTCAAACGCCTGAAAAAGTAGCCCAATTCATGCAAGATGCTTATGCATCCTATGACATGGACTCAGAAATGCGGCTATTACATGCTGATAACCTGGGCATACAAGTTGAAAAATAAACAGAAATATCTTACTCATATATTTAAAGTTACGCTATATCATTTCCCCTTCAGCAAAGGACGAAAATACCGAAGATAATCAAGTTGAATCGATTCTGAAGGAAATATTCCTTCACTGACAGACCGTACATCCTCAACAGAGAAAAACGCACGCGGATTAAACTTCTTAACGGTGTCTATAATGATGGGTAGTTTCCGCCGTTTTATCACAGTAAAGATGACATTGACTTGCCCATCGTTACCATAGGCAGGGACATTGGTAAATCCATAATTGTTTTCTTTGAGGTATTTGATCAATTCACTGGCGTCTTTTCGTGTCACGATACGAACCATTAAAAGGCCCAACGCCAGTTTATTTTCGATGAACATCCCAACATAATTCCCCGTGGCATAACCAGCCGCATAAGCGATAAAGTTAGCAACATTATCAATGTTCTGAATAACCTGGCTGACAATAACCAACCACACCAATACTTCGACAAAGCCCAATATTGGAGCGAGCAACGTTTTCCCACGTGTTATAAAAACTATCCTCAAGGTTCCCACCGTCACATCAAGAATACGTGCGAAAAATATGATCACAGGGAAAATCCAAGGCAAAATTTCTGGAGCGAACCATTGGGAAAAATCCATTTTGTTCTCCTTTATAAATCGGGATAAAGGTATTCAATTAAATTGCGCAAAGTAAAACAACTTTTTATAATTCTTTCATTCGATATTAAAACTATCGAGATCAAAATTTGAAGAACAGCTAGATCGAATCTTTCAACAATGAGAAAATTGATGATCGTCTGTGACGATCCCTCTATCAGCCAACAGTTTCAACAGCATTTCCAGCACAATGCCAAAGTGGATTGTGCTCCGGATAAAGAAACATGCTTGGATCGTTTCAAACATAACCGTTATGAACTCATTTTTATCGATCTGGATATTCTTCGTTCAACGACCACAAAATCCATTACTGATTATAAAAAGGATATCCAACCTTTTTGGCATACTTTTCCTTCGGCTGAAATCATCGTCTTGACCTATCCTGAAAAAATCCGTGAAGCGGTGATAGCTGTAAAAGCAGGATTGGGGAATTATCTAACCTACCCCATTAATCCTGACGAACTGAACTATGTGATGGAAAGTTTGTACGAATCCAAGCAGATTCAATATGAATTGGACTATCTGCGTGACCGGTTTTGGCAATCAGATTCACTGGAACTGGTGCATACCAACAGCCCCTTGATGAAGGAAGTGTTTGAAAAAGTCAAAGCCGCCGCCCCCACAAAAATCACGGTGCTATTGATTGGTGAAACGGGTACAGGCAAAGGTGTTATCGCCCGGCTGTTGCACCGTCACAGCCAGCGCAGTCAAAACCAATTCATAGCCGTCCATTGTGGAGCAATTCCGGAAAACTTAATCGAAAGTGAATTGTTTGGACATGAAAAAGGCGCCTTTACCGGTGCTATTCGCCGCCGTCTGGGGAAATTTGAAATCGCCCAAAAAGGAACTATCTTTTTAGATGAGGTTGGAACCATCTCACCTGCCACCCAGATCAAACTATTGCAAGTGTTACAAGACCATACCTTTCAACGAGTTGGCGGAGAAGAGATGTTGAGTACCGATGTGCGTGTTGTGGCTGCGACTAATAATGATCTGAAAGCTTTATGCGACAAAGGCGAATTTAGATCCGATCTGTTTTATCGCTTGAATGTATTCCCAATCGAAATCCCTCCCCTTCGCCATCGAGGGAAGGACATTCCACTATTAATAGGTGTGTTTCTAGAAAAATTGAACAAGTTCCACCTTAAAGAAATACATGGTGTTCATCCTATCGTATTGGAAGCCTTTCAACGTTATAGTTGGCCAGGCAATATTCGTGAATTGGAAAATATAATGGAACGGGCTTATATATTAGAAACCCAATCCATCCTAATGCCGGAACGCTTTCCTTCTGAAATTTTCAACGATCATTCCCCACAATCACCTATCAAGATCAATCCAACTCTCCCATTAACCAAAGCAAGGCACATAGTCATTGAGCAATTTGAAAAAGCCTATCTAATGGATTTATTGAAACAATACCATGGACGTATCAACCGAACCGCTGAAGCCGCTGGCATCACAACCCGCCAGCTTCACAAATTACTCACCAAATATGGCATCCATAAAGAAGAATTCAAATAGAGATCCACATTCATCACATAAAAACAAGAACAGATAGTACCGATTTGAGATTAATCGGAATTATAGATTCCGATTAATCAATATACAAACAATCTAGCCGTCTGAATATGTGAAGAAACGGCATTTATACAGTCAAATTAATAAAAATCCAAACCTATGCATTACTACTCAAAAGCCGAGGAGAAAGCTTAATAAGGTTGACATTTTATCCTGTATCGGAATTTCGAATTCCGGTTTACTGCGGTTTCATTTTCAAAACTCAAATAAAATCAACCAGTTAACGAGTTGGCCTGTTTTTTGAAGGTATAGGTTATCAAATATTCAATCAAAAAAAGAGTGAAAAAATGTCGAGTACGACCATGACAAAACTTGAACGATGTAAAAATGCCATCATTGAAGGACTGGTTACTGCCTCTAACTGGGATGATGAAGGAAATATAACAGAAGTCACCATCGCTGCCACCAATGAGTCGGAATATGCGGTGATGGATAATGTTAAAGGGAGAAAGCTATACAACTTGATTCAACAGCATGTACGGGCGGTTGGAAGCGTGGGGAAAGATAAAACAGGACGTAGAACAATCGTTGTGACACAATTCAATGTTATTCGCCGATGGTAAAAAATCAATAAATCCCCGAAGTATTTAAATAAGGAAGGATAAGATAACCAATGAGTCATAACGCCTCAAAATCTGAAAAAGATGAAAAACCTCCAAGTTCATTCGTACAAATCACACCATCAGTAAATATCATTTCACAGGAAACATCCAATTCCAAAGCATATGTTAACCATTCCGGCACAATACAACTACAACTCAACAAAAATGGCAATGGGAAAGTCAAACTTCTACCCACACGACGGACCAGTTTTAAGGTTTCGGTAAAATCCCAATCGTTCAGGTCAACGTATTTCTCCGAAGCCACTGAGTTAGACTGGAACGACTGGCGTTGGCAATTGCGTCATAGAATACGAGATATTGAAAAGTTGTCCCACATCATTAATTTAACTGAAGATGAGCGTGAGGCGATCAAACGTCACCACGGCTCATTACCAGTGGGAATTAATCCCTATTATGCCAGTTTGCTTGATCCCATTAATTTTGACCAACCGCTGCGGCGAACCGTTGTACCAGTAATGAATGAGTATGTACATGTTCCGGGTGAAGCAGATGATCCATTAGGTGAGGATGGCCATTCACCGGTACCGGGTTTGGTTCACCGCTATCCAGACAGGGTGTTGTTCCTGATCACTGGTTTCTGTTCCACCTATTGCCGTTATTGCACACGATCTCGAATGGTCGGTAATTCCGGTGAATATCGTTTTGATGTCAGCCAGTGGGAACGCGCGATTCAATATATTGAATCGAATCCAGCAATACGCGACGTTCTGCTCTCGGGCGGCGATCCATTAACTTTATCAGATGACCGTCTGGAGTGGTTGCTCATACGCTTAAGAAAAATTCCTCATGTGGATTTCATTCGAATTGGGAGTAAAGTCCCAGCGGTTCTTCCGCAACGTATCACACCATCATTAACTCGTATGCTTAAACGATTTCATCCCCTTTGGTTAAGTTTGCATTTCGTCCATCCCGCCGAATTAACCCTTGAATCCAAACAGGCATGCGAACGACTGGCGGATGCCGGTATACCACTAGGCAGTCAAACCGTATTAATGGCAGGAATAAACGACAATGTGGAAACCATGAAGCAGCTCATGCACCAATTGTTAAAGGTACGAGTGAAGCCCTATTACCTGTATCAATGTGATCCGATATCTGGTTCATCACATTTTCGTACCTCGGTATCAAAAGGGCTGGAAATCATCCAAGGTCTGCGTGGCCATACTACCGGTTATGCCGTACCAACCTATGTAATCGATGCACCGGGTGGTGGTGGTAAAATCCCACTCCTGCCGGATAGTGTGGTAGGACGTGATGGAGATGATCTGTTGTTAAAGAACTACGAAGGCAACATTTATCGTTATCCCGATCCTTTAAAAAGTGAGTCGTAATCAAGGAGTGCTGTCAATGAAAATAGGCATTACATATGATCTGCGTGATGATTATCTGGCTGAAGGATATTCAGAGATTGAAACAGCTGAATTCGACAAGCAAAGCACCATCGATGCCATCGATCAAACCTTGCAATCCTTGGGATTTGTGACAGATCGGATTGGTAACATTCGCCACTTAGTGCAACGGTTGTCCATGGGTGATAGGTGGAATCTTGTCTTCAACATAGCGGAAGGCATGTATGGCATCGGGCGTGAGGCGCAAGTTCCCGCTCTGCTGGATGCTTATTCCATCCCTTACACTTTTTCAGATCCATTGGTTCTTTCCCTGTCACTGCATAAGGGAATGTGCAAGCAGGTAGTGCGAGCACTGGGATTACCCACACCTGATTTCTGGATCATAGATAACATGGAACAACTGATGAAGTTAACCTGCCCTTTCCCCGCATTCCTTAAACCGAATGCCGAAGGAACAGGCAAAGGAATTACCGCCGCATCCAAAGTCGATTCATATCATGAACTACACCATGTTGGACAAAACCTGCTAAATCAATTCAATCAACCTCTTTTAGTGGAAACATTCCTTCCGGGTCGTGAATTCACCGTTGGTATCCTTGGTTCGGGAGATGGATCTCGTGTAATTGGTTGCATGGAAATCATACTCAACGCCCAAGCAGAAACCGATGTCTATTCCTACCACAACAAGGAATTTTATGAAGAATTGGTCGAATACCGTCGAGTGGATGATGCATTAGCGCTACAAGCCTGCGATATAGCATTACAGGCTTGGAAAGGATTGGGTTGCCGGGACGCTGGCCGAGTTGACCTACGAACAGACGCCAATGGCATTCCCAATTTCATGGAAGTGAATCCCCTGGCCGGTCTGCATCCAGACCATTCCGATCTTCCCATTCTCTGCAACATGGTGGGCATCACCTATAAACATTTAATTGGCATTATCATTCAATCCGCATGGAAACGTGTTTTAAATACTCATCAACCATCTTGTTTATATCATACCCAAACCACAGATAAAGACTATTTAGCGACTGCATAAGAAAGCCGAAATAGAATGAGAATAACAATTTTACATAGTGCCATTCATGATTCAAACAAACCCGATGAACAGGATACATTAATTCAGGTTCAATCCGTGGAAAACATCTTGAACACAGTGGGACACTCAATCGTTTGTTTGCCCTTTGAAGGGGAATTGATCGATATGGCTGACCGGTTAAAAAGCACCAATCCCGATTTGGTTTTCAATTTGGTCGAATCAGTAGATGGTCAGGCCCGCTATATTCATTTGGCTCCTGCCTTAATGGAAGCCACTAATATCCCCTTCACGGGTTCATCATCAGACAGCCTGTTTTGTACGACCAATAAACTGATGGCAAAACGTATGATGCGGCTTTATCACATCCAAACGCCACCCTGGTTAACAACCAAAAATATTCATCTTTATGATAAGCTCCCTGCTCATGCCTATATCATCAAATCAGTTTGGGAACATGCTTCAATTGGTTTGGACGAAGATTCGGTGATTATCTCTAACTCACCCAGCCACTTGTTTAAGCACATAGAAAAGAAACAAGAGTTATACGGTGGAGAATTCTTCGCTGAACAATATATTGAAGGAAGAGAATTTAATCTGACATTATTAGCAAAAGAAAATGAGGCGGAACTACTTCCACCTGCTGAAATCATTTTTCAAAACTATCCAAAAGATAAAAAGCGAGTGGTCGGTTATCGCGCTAAATGGGTCAGTGATTCCTTCGAATTTTCCAACACACCACGCTGTTTCGATATTGATGAAGAGGATCAATACTTGCTTTGGCAATTGAAGGAGCTTGCTAAACGATGCTGGAAATTGTTTGGCCTGGAAGGGTACGCCCGTATTGATTTTCGTATCGATCAAAGTGGTCATCCCTGGGTTCTGGAAGTCAACACCAATCCATGCTTGTCACCCGACAGTGGTTTTATTGCCGCCGCACAAAAAGCAGGCTATACCTTAAACGATGTAATTGAACGCATTGTCCAATTTGTAAACCATTCCACATGCGATGCATTAGATCAGCAACTGGCTGTATAACGAGTTGATATTTTTCCCTTTTAAGAATGGAGATGATTCATTTGTTTCGTATTCGCCGGATTTTTGATGATACCTCGCCCGGAAACCGTGAAGCCATTCGGCATGTCATTGAAATCCTAAAAAAGGTTTTCCCTTCAGTTGATAAGCATGAATTCGAACGCTTACCGGAAAAATTGCTTAATCCTTTAAAATACCGCTTTCGCACCCTTTTATTCGTTGCTGAGGGATCACGAGGTATAATTAAAGGTTTTGCCATATTCGATCATGCTCCCGATTTACAGTTCTGTTATTTAGACTACCTTTCCACCGATCCTGCCAAAAAGGGAGGAGGAATTGGGGGAGCATTATATGAACGTATTCGAGAAGAAGCATTGCATCTTGAAACGGTTGGTTTGTTTTTCGAATGCCTGCCTGATGATCCCACTCTTTGTCATGATGAAAAACTGTTAAAGGAAAACAAAGCTCGTCTACGATTTTATGAACGATACGGTGCACGTCCTATTATCAATACACGTTATGAAACACCCTTGAATATCGGTGACGACTGTCCGCCTTATCTTGTGTTTGATGGACTTGGAAGAAATCAAAACCTGGATCGTGATGAAACCAGGAGAATCATCCGCGCCATTTTGGAACGTAAATACAAACATAGATGTCCGGAGAGTTATGTTCAAATGGTGCTGGATTCCATAAAAGACGATCCTATCAAATTGCGTGAACCGTTATATAGTAAAAAAAAAAATATTCCAGCCCGCGCTATTTCAGCTCGTTCAAAAATACCTCTGGCTGTATTGGTCGTAAACGATCAACATGATATTCATCACGTTCGAGAACGAGGGTATGTGGAATCTCCGGTTCGTATATCATCCATCCTGTCTGAAATAAACAAAATGAATTTGTTTGAGTCCATCCCTCCAAAAACCTATCCGGAAAAATATATTAAAGCCGTTCATGAAAACCGTTTTGTTGATTTTTTAAAAAAAGTATGTACCAATGTTGAACCCCAAAAATCTGTCTATCCTTACGTTTTCCCCATCCGCAATAGCACTCGCCCGCCCAAGGAACTCCCCATACAAGCAGGTTATTATTGTATCGACACCTTCACCCCACTCAATCACAATGCGTATATCGCAGCTAAGCGAGCCGTGGATTGCTGCCTGACCGCAGCTGAACATCTCTTAGGAAAATTTGATTTGGCCTATGCCTTGGTTCGTCCACCAGGACACCATGCCGAACGCCGGGCTTTCGGTGGATTTTGTTATTTTAATTCAGCGGCCATCGCAACCCATTATTTAAGCCAGTATGGTAAAGTCGCCATCATCGATATTGATTATCATCACGGCAATGGAACACAGGATATTTTTTATCGGCGTGCGGATGTTTTCACCGCTTCAATCCATGGCCATCCCCGTTTTGCATACCCCTATTTCTGCGGATTTGCGGATGAAATTGGTGAAGGAGAAGGAAAAGGATTTAATCTTAACCTCCCCTTGCCCGAAACGGTCGATGGGAAAAAATTCCATGAAGCCTTATCAAAAGTTTTAAAAAAGGTGGAAATATTTAACCCTCGTTTCATCGTTATTTCTCTGGGAGGAGATACGGCAAAGGGGGATCCCACTGGAACCTGGAATTTAACCTCAGCAGATTTTGAACAAAATGGAGCCATGATCTCACAATTAAAACACCCAACTCTGATCGTACAAGAAGGCGGCTATCGAACTCGAAGTTTAGGTATCAATATACGCCATTTTTTTCAAGGGCTAATGTCCAGAAAGTAAAGACTCATGTTTCAAACAAGTAAAACCAATTTTGATTGTACCTCAGCCAATGTTCTAACACCTTCATCATCTGATCAAATCACACCCATGATAACATTTAGGCAGAACGTTCAACCAAAGGATATAGAACAAGTGCGACTAATTGTGGAATCAACCGATTTTTTTGATCCCGATGAAATTGATATAGCCACGGAACTCGTACAAGAAAGGCTAGCCAAAGGCGAACAAAGCGGGTATTTTTTCTTGTTCACTGAAATCGAAGGCAGAATAGCCGGTTATACCTGTTATGGTCCCATTCCAGCCACTGAAGCCAGTTATGATCTTTACTGGATTGCTGTCCACAATGCTTACAGAGGACATGGGATAGGAAAACGCTTATTGAAAGAAACCGAATCCCTTATCGTTCAACAAGGTGGTCAGCGTATCTATATTGAGACTTCATCATTGGATTACTACCAGCCAACACGGTTGTTTTATTTGAAGAATGGATATCATGTGGAGGCCACCTTGAAAGATTTTTATTATGCAGGTGATTCAAAACTTATCTATCTCAAAGTCATTTAAAATCGGTGTTTGGTTTCTCATAGAATTGGAACAACAATGGTATCACGCAGAAATTTAATAAAAGGGCTTACCGCCGGAATGGTGTTGGGAGAGCAACATACCTCATCGAGCCAGCCGGAATCCTTCGCCCAAATCATACCTTCCGATTTGGCTGATCAATTACAACAAAAGATAGATGAAACAGCCTTCATTGATACCCATGAACATCTATTGGAAGAAGAAGAGCGCATCCAAGGTCTTGGTCCAAATATTCCTGCCAATGATTGGTCCTTTCTTTTCAGCCATTTTGCCAGTTCTGATCTGATCAGTAGCGGAATGCCATTCAAGCAAGTTCAACGATTTTTATCCACCGAGGTTGATCCATTAGAAAAATGGCTATTGATCGAAGACTATTGGCCTCGTATTCGCTTTACCGGTTATGGCCGCTCGATCAAATTAACGCTTAAACATTTATACGGAATCGAATCCTTATCAAAAGAGACCGTACCTGCTCTGCAAGAAGCCTATCTCACACTCATCCGGCCTGGCTATTATAAACATGTGCTTCAAAACGTGGCTCATATCGAATCCTGCCAGGTCAATTCCATTACTCAGCCCTTTTGTTATTCCAGCCAACCGACATTGCTTTTACAGGATTTGGACATTACGGGTATGCATAATGGACCCATTTTTGAAGATTATGCTATCCAAGCGGGAATCGAAGTCCATACACTTAAGGATTGGCACGGGGTGATTAACTGGTGGTTCAATACATATGCCCCTTATGCAATAGCGGTTAAATCTCATGCCGCCTATAACCGAAATCTGAATTATGAATCGATTCCACCTGAAGTTGCCTCACCTCTCTTTAAAAAAAAGAGAGGTGGTATACCCCTTACCGCTCACGAGAGAAAACAATTGGAAGATCATTTATTTTGGTATTGCGTTCACCGGGCCACCGAGTGGGACTTACCAGTTAAGCTTCATACCGGTTACCACGCAGGGCAAAACGCGATGCCCCTGGAACGCGTACAACAAAATCCAGCCGATCTAAGCGCCCTTTGCCGAAGATCACCCGGTACAAAATTTGTCTTTCTCCATATCGCATACCCTTATCACGATGCGATGATTGCCCTGGCTAAACAATATACCAATGCCTACCTGGAGATGAGTTGGGCATGGATACTAAATCCTATTGCCTGTGTAAACTTTTTGAAACAATTCTTAGTGACAGCACCTTTAAATAAAGTACTAACCTTTGGCGGGGATTACATCCCCATCGAACCTGTCGTGGGCCATGCCTTCATGGCCCGCAAAGGAATTGCGAACGTATTGCTTGATTTAGTCAATGAAGGTTGGTTCTCTCACCAAGAGGTGTTTGAACTCATCGAACCTTTGATGCGTGGGAACGCCTATAAACTTTTTCGTATCAAAGACAAATTAAATGTTTTGAAAAAAACACGCTGAAGTTAAATATCTTAAAGTATTGAATTGGTTACGAAGATGAAAACCCCCCTTTTTTACTATCTGATAGTATTATTGTGTTATTCATGTTCCTCTCAATCATCCGAACAGGAAAGCCAACATCGGCTTAACCAATTGCTGGAACAGCAAAGCTGGCAACCCATGGATGAATACACCGTATTTCGGGCTCCCAATCATCCTGTTGAAATCACTCGGGCAATTACAGAATGGGATCCTGCCTCTGCCCTGGTTTTATCTCTCCCTTACGAAGATGCCATAAGCGATACGGTTCTTTTTGATTTTTATATGGAAATTACCCAAAAAGCCCTTCGTTGTGTGGATGTCTGGCTTATGGTGGATGAACGGGATTTGGCCTCCATTAAAGACGTGATCACCAAACTGGAGGCATTTGGATTAAAAAAGTATCTGTTTTCAAACCAATCCCACACCGTGCATATTATCCCCGCACGTTTCAATACCAAATGGATACGGGATTTTGGCCCCATTTTTCTGGCTGGTGAAAAAGAGCAATGGGTCATGGCCGATGCGGTCTACCGCGATGTTCGAGAAGAAAGCCACTATGATGATGAGGTGGATATGTTGGAGGGCACCCTGTTTGGTGATGCTTTGATCAGTGTTTTTGGGGATTTCCCCCTAAACCGCTCAAACAACATTGACCGCCATGAAGACGATGCCGCTTCGATGTATTTATCCATTCACTTACGGCAGGAATACGGCCATACCCTTAAAATTGTCCGCCCACCCTTCCAGTTATGGGGCGGTGATTTGCTTACCGATGGACAGGGAAATGGATTTATTTCTTCTGAAACACTCGTTATGAACGGTGGCAATCACTCGGATGTCGAACTGATCCTCAAAGAGTATTACGGTATTAATAAAATAACATACCTTGATCCCCTTCCCGGTGAGACCATTAAACACCTTGATATGATTTTCAAGCCTATCGATGAAAATACTTTTCTGGTGGTGGACTACCAAACTCCGGAATTCAATGATGAACCGTATATGAACTATCTTCATTATGAAACCAAACGCTTGATGGATAAAAACAAACGAATGCTTCAACGTGCTTTCCCCAACCGGCGTTTGGTTTCCCTCCCCATGCCTCCCTTGCTGCGCATTTGCAAACTTCCGGGAATGGGATTGGAAATGACTCAATCATTGTTTGAAAATAAGGATTTTCCCCTGCCAGAGGCGCTGGATGAAAAACCCGGTTTATGGACTTTTGAACGCTTTTTATATTTTATCCATGCGACCAACTTGCTTATGGACGAATTGCATGATCCTCCCTCCGAATGTTTGCTGAACACCCTGGGAATCGATGGCGAATTTCAAATCATCGAAGATGAGCAAGCCATGCTGACAGGATTGGTGCAAAAAATTATGAAGAATGATCAAGAACTGCTTTTATGCCTGGCCAAGTCCGTTCTTGATCATGAAGAAATGTCTGGAGAAATAGAAGAGGTAATCCGTAAAGGATTGGCTCGCATTTTTTCTCATTACCTTTATGAGGATATTTACGAAGATCCAGGGAACTACAATTACATCTACCGAACTTACCATAATGCTGTGTTTCTTAACGGCCCCACCAGCCAAATGCTGCTGGTCCCCAGTTATTCCAATTGTGAAGAAATGGAGGAAGAAGTGAAAAGAATATATGAAGAATTATACCCCAAAGCCGAAATCGTCTTCATCAATTGCGATGACATCATCCAACAATACGGCGCCCTCCACTGCGTAACCACAACCATACCTGATTTTACGCGGGTCGATAACGAATAATCAGTATAAAACCATAAACGTAGTATAAAGCCAATCAAATTCGCTTGTGATTTCTTTATTGAGTCGTCCCAATGTCATAACAATTCCCTACCCGTCTTTTCAATATATTGGGTAAAACGGGAACAAGGTTTTAAGGGAACAATATCCGTTTGAATCCCAATACAACCAACTCATTTCTTTCGATAACAAATCAAAACAGCATAATAAGTGGGGATATTCTTACTCAAATCCGGGTCGCGTTCGAATTCCTCTTCCAGGAATTGACGCACCGGTTCCAACAGAGGATCCTTTTCCACAAAAATCTGGCGCGCATATTTCGCATACATGATGCAATAATCAATTGGCAGGGTTCGCCATAAAGCGACTGTCTTGTTCATGTCATCAAGGGATAAATATCGGCGCCCCGCCGTATTCATAAACGGTGGGATACGCACCACCCTTTCTCCCCGAACCGACGGAGGAACCTGCTTATCGGCTAATATATAAAAAGTGGTATTGGCAAAATTGAGTAGATAGGGCGAATCACACCGGCGCTCGATCATTGCCGCCAATCCCCGTTCATCCTCTATCGTCATATTGGGGTATTTCCAGTTCGCCCGCGTCCAAAAGGGAATAGTGAGTAGCAAAATGAGTAGAAGATATAATCCTTCATATTGCAACCAACCGCCTTTTATCCATCGTAATAAAAGGCTTAATACATAAGCCAGGCCCACACCCGCTAAAAAATAAGCCGGTGGCATAATCGCCAATATATAATGCTGCCAGACATGGCTCAAACCAAACAAATTGAGGCCAAACTCAATCCCAAACCATAAAACAAAAAGCCACAACCTGCGATCCAAACCAATCGCCGCCAGTACCCCCAATCCAACTCCATACCAGGCCAAAGGATTCAAATATTGAATCGCCATAAATTCACCCCAGCGCCGTTCCAGAGTGTAATGAAACACTACGGCCATCCTAAAATTGGCAAATAGAGTATCATACAAAAATGGCTCAAACGCATTTAATACCGCCAATAATATAAACAATGCCAGGGGCAAGGGGAAAAAACCAATTGCGAACCATTTCAAAAGTTTACGCCAGGATATTTCACTTTGTATTAGAAAGCACGCACACATCAATACCGGCAAAATCGTCACCCCCGTCTGCTTATTCAGCAAACACAATGAGGTAACCATCCCAGCCAATACCCCGAATGAAGCAAATCCCCGCTTGAGATACATCACAAAAAAGGTCAGCGCCCATAAAGACAATATCGGTGCCAGTGTCGATACATGCAAATATTTTGCCCATACGGCCGCGAATGGATCCAATGCCCATAGTCCCGCCGCAACCAAACCACCTTCCTTATGCCCCAGTAACATCCCCAATCCATACATGGCGATAAGTGTGGAGGCACTCAGAAAAATCATCATGGTACGAATCGCAAAAATGGGAAAATCGGAGATAAAAAAGAAAGGATAAGCCATAAAACTCACCAGCGGCGGCTTATTCAAATGCACATCCTGATAAGGCCAATGCCCCAATGTTAATTCCCGGCCTTGCATTAAATAATCTCCCTCATCGACATTGGTGGCATATTCAATGGTCCAGGTTCGAATCAACACGCCGATCACTAGCAACACAATCAGTGCTCCATGTTGTTTAAAAGTTTCACGCCATATCTGCATCACATCAACCCATTCCTTTTTTTTAACTTTCTGTCTTATCCAATATCGTCTCACGAATTGTTCCATTAAATCGAGAATCGTACAAATGACAAGCAACCTTTGCTTCACCCACTTTTTGCAACTGTGGCTCCCATTTATCGCATGGCTCAAAGCGGTATGAACACCGGGGGTGAAATGAACATCCCAAAGGAGGGTTTATGGGATTGGGAACATCCCCCTCCAACAGTTCCCGCCTTCGTTTCTTTGCCGGATCGGGTATGGGAATCGCTTGCAACAAGGCATGCGTATAAGGATGTTTGGGACGTTCAAAAATAGCAGACGCAGGGGCGGTCTCCACAATACGCCCCAGATACATAATCGCTATCCTGTCGCTGATATGCCTCACAACTGACAAATCATGCGCGATAAAAAGGTAACTCAACCCATGTTCCTCTTTCAACTCAATCAATAAATTGATAATCTGCGCCTGAATCGAAACATCCAATGCCGAAACCGGCTCATCAGCAATAATTAATTCTGGAGACACACTCAAAGCCCTCGCAATGCCAATCCGCTGACGTTGTCCCCCCGAAAATTGGTGGGGATATCGCGAGAGCTGCTCTTCCCCCATACCAACTGACTGTAACAAATCAATGCATCGTTGTTTACGCTCAATGGGTGAATCGAACAATTTAAAAATCTTCATTGGTTCACCCAGCGTACTCCCCACTGTTAATCGTGGATTAAGGGATGAATAAGGATCCTGGAAGATAATCTGCATCTTTTGCCGGTATGCATGCATCTGACGGTGGCTCAAATTGAACAAATTATGGGAATCACCAAAACGAACATCACCCTCTGTCGCCTCCACTAATCGCAAAATCAAGCGCCCAACCGTAGTCTTGCCACATCCGCTCTCGCCCGCCAAACCCAGCGTTTCCCCCTTTTGAATATGAAACGTCACCCCATCGACAGCTTTTACCATCCCATGAGGACGCCCCCAAATTCCTTTTTGTACGGGAAAATGCTTAACCAAGCCATTTACAGACAAAAGTGGTGCGGTTGCCATAATCTTCCAATCCCTGTCTTTTCATGATGATATTATATTAACATTGAATCGAACCCGCACAAATCAATCCTGTTCCCTTTACATGTCAAGTTCTCAAGGCAAAATTCACTTAGAGAGTCTAAAATGTATTCCATTGAAATTGGATTACTATCTATAAAACTTTCAAACACTTAGCCCCTCGCGAGGTTATTACGATCTTCGTATTGATATCAAAGCACAAGGAGAAATTGTTCAAATCGTGAAAGGGTTAGCATCATTATCTTTACTTTTTTTCGCGGTCATGCCGATTTTTGCCTCTCAATCAGCATCCCCTATCACCATTCAACCACAAAGCACTCCAGTTGGGCAACTCTATATTGCCATGCTTGACCGCGATATCGCAGAGGCCCTTAAACGTTTCAATCCAAATACCGGTTTGCTTGAAAATAAAGCGATTCATGAAGTCGGTTCCAATGCCTCCTTCAAAGCGTTATTAAATGTGGATGAGTCAGATTCTTCCAGCGACACAGTCGTCACCACCAGCCTGATCCTTAAAACCGCCGATTTGGCCGGTGCAATGGGCCATGCCTATTCCTTCCCTCAATCCAAATACCACCAAAATGCTGAAATGCTCCAGCAAGTCAAGAATATTTTCCAAACCTTCATTAAACGCCAAACCCCCATGGGAGGATTTATTATCCCCCCCAACCGCCAAACCGGCCGGGTTGGCACATTAGAAATTGCTTGGTGTCTCGAACCACTAATCTACGCTTACGAATCCGTGGAATCCGATTTGGAACCCAAAACCCGTCAAAATGTCAAAACCATGCTCCAGAAAGGTTTGGATTACCTTTACGAACGTATGGAACGCACCATCTCCCACCAAAACATGGTTTGGTGTGCAGTGATGGCATTGGGGCATCACTTTACCGGAGAACAAAAATACCTAAAGGCCGCCGATGAAATTATGGATTGGCTCTTACCTGTGATTAAAGAGGATGGATCGATTGAACTCCTCGAAGGCCATTCCATTGATCACGCTTCAACTTTTATAAAGTACCTTTTCTTGTATCGGCTTATGACAAATGATACGGCATTGGATGCCAAACTCATCCCCTGCCTTCAGTTATTTACCAGGCAGGTATCCGTGCGCGGTGTGCCGCTCTTAAACGTTAGTGGTCGCGAATGGCCCCAGGATGCACTTGAAATCGCCGACTTGTTGGGAGCCTTGGGATTTTACCAGGATCAACAATCCTCCTTTGCACAAATCGCCACCCGCTATTTGGAATCCATGATGGACCGCCCCAGTGGTTTCGCTTTAAAACATGGAGGCGGTTTCTTCCTGCGCGGTGCCCAATATCATCGTCGTCCCGAACAACTCAAACCATTACCCTATGAACCTTATACAACCATGGTCTCCAATAAATACCATCAATATCTCCTCGTCGGACGCCATTATCAAACCGCAGTCAATCTTCGCGGAGCAACACCCTTTAACGGCTTGCAAACCTGGACCTATAAAGGCCAACCTCCGCTCATCTTTCCATCCCGCAACCTGCAAACTCAAATCAAAGGTTTAGGGTTTATTTCAAATCAAATGGATATCCTATCGGGCCACAATATAAGAAATTACAAGTTAACCCAAATTCAACCTTATTTTGCTATACTCATCACCACCCAAAATGAACTCATTACCGCTTATGTGTTCAGCATGGATTCCACCATTGTTTTGTATTACCACCCTGGCGATAAAGCGATAATCGATTTAGCCCTTCATTCACCTGCCACGGCCACAGCAGGTGAAATGAACGCCGCTCATCTGACCTACGAAAATTCAGAGGCAAAAATACTGTTACCTCAAATCGCCCCCATTTCCGATATCTTTAAAGACGACATCCGCATACGCATTCAATTCAATGGGAACTATGGGTGGTTCTCCTGCGTCGGTCCCAAAAAGGCAACCATTGTTCAACCAGTAGGGAGTGGTCTTGTTCTTGTCCACTTAAAGAAATTGGGAGAGGCACATAACCTGTTGGTCAATCTTTCAAAAGAACCATTTATCCAATCAATTACATTTCCCGATACCGACATTCCCATACCCAATGTAGAAGCCTTAAGTGCAGCATTGGTGATGCAAAATAAGGGAAATGAATTGAATTAAATCCTTAAATTGGCAGCAAACGGCTATGGTGAAATATCACTAATTATAATATAATGTTTTGGAAGAGATGTTTGGAGGTTTGAATGAATCCTGAAGATACGGTTTATCAACGTTACTATCCCATTTGCTTAAAAATATCCGGTAAACCCTGTGTTGTTGTTGGAGGAGGCGAAGTCGCCCGCCGCCGCGCGTCGGCATTAATCGATTCAGGGGCAAAAGTCACTGTGGTCAGTCAAAAACTGGATCCCGTGTTGGAATACATGGCCTTCCAAAAAGAGTTCCAGTGGATACAACGAGACTTTGAACCAGCCGACATTGAGGGGGCTTTTATCGTCATTGCCGCTACTGATGACCGCACGGTTAATCACCAGATTTCCATTTTATGCGAGAAAAACGAAATTCTCTGTAATATCGTGGATGCATCCGAAGAGGGAAACTTCATCTGTCCCACCACCATCGATCGCGGCCCCCTAAACATCGCCATCTCCACATCCGGGCTTAGCCCCACGTTGTCCTCCAGCATCCGCCAGGAAATCGAGATGGCCTACGGAGAAGAATATGGCATCTTTTTGGAACTAATGGCTTTGCTGCGTCCCATCGTGATGGAAGAATATCCAACTCCACAACAACGTCAGCAAATTTTTGAACGGATGGTCTCCTCTCGCGCCATTTCACTCTTACGAAACGGCATGAAGGAAGAAGCAAAAAAGGAACTGGATAACATTATTCGCGATTCAAAAAACCGCTTTTCATCCGGCGGCTCTTTGCCTATCGCCAATCAATAATCCTATGAAAACAACCCACCTTCTATTCGGCTTGATGTTCATCCTCTCCGTATCACTCCTTGCATGCGGCAATGGCCCCAATAATCAGGAAACCGCTGAAGTTGTAAAACAACACCGCGTCAACATCAGCGGACAAACCTGCACCTTTGAAGAGCAAATTATGTTTGTGGTTTTAGCATTGCAAGTCTATCGCATGCACGTGGGCCATTTTCCTTCTCCCGAAAATAATCTCGAAGCCCTTATCGCCGAACCCGACATCCTCGAAGGAACCGGCACTTGGAGAGGGCATTACGTGGAATCAGAAAAAGTATTTATCGACCCCTGGGGCCGTCGATTATCCTATTCGATTGACGAAGATGGCGTGATTGATCTACGCAGCCTTGGACCGGACGGTATCCGCAGTGAGGATGATTTAACCGCAAAAGAAATCCTCCCCGATGTCTACAACGAACTCAATAAACTGGACCACCTCGGCCCTATCCCCATTCCCCCCAAATCAGCCACATCTCCATAAACCAATTTCTCAAAATAGTGTGAAACCTCATAACTTTAATAACAACATCAATCCCATTGCAAAAGCAATTGATTATCGTCTGTCAATTCCACCTGAGTGCCTAAGGATTTACCCACACGGTTTAGAGTGTCATGCAGCCAAAGCACATCTGTTCGCGAGGCGTCGTTTATTTTGAACTGTTTAATATGGGTGGGAGTCATTCGCAAGTCAACAAGATGACCAGTCGATGGTTCAATATCCGCAAAATACATTAATCCCAAATCATCCCGATAACGCTCATGGCCCTCAATTCCTTCATAATCGTTTAAAAAATCATCACACCCGTAAAGAATAAGTTTCTCCTTATAAACTTCTATCCCCTTTACATGATGAGATGAATGCCCATGAATCACGTCAATATCCGCCTGATCAATAAGCCGATGCGCCAGTTCGGTTTGAAAAGGCGGGATTTCATATCCCCAATTACCACCCCAATGGATCGATGCCACCATAACATCTCCTGGTTGTTTCACATTATCCACTTGTTGTTTGATCTGCTGTATGGTTATATCCGATCAGCAGATCTCCAAACAGGTGATAGAACTGGGTCATTATCAATATGTTTATTAGGAACTGGGGGTATAATTACCCACCGGTATTTTGATCCACAAACAGGGCGGTAGGGTGGGTTAAAAGCCGTGTTGTTTACGACGTAACCCACCATTTTTTCTTCATTGTATCATTAAATATAAATATACACATATTTAGTATATACGCTCCATACGTTTTGGTGGGTTACGCTTCATCCGCTTGGGCGGATTCCGCTTTTAACCCACCCTCCCAAACTTCCAGCCAGTGCGTGTAAGCCCGATTGAGACGCACCGGCTGGAAGCCGATGCTCCCCGGGTTTGTACCATGCCACCCGGGTGATATATCGAGCGTGGTTTTCAAGGGTAAAGAACGGCGTTTTACCCTTGGCACCCGGCTAAGCTGGGTGGCAAAGGCAAGGCTTTTTTTCATCGCCTTCAGTAAACAACTACCAGAATTTATGTGAATTTGTTTAAATCTATCTGTTGTTGTGAAGATAATATGGCATAATGTACAGAAACCATTGAAAAACTTGATACCTTAGGAAAATAGCAAAAGGATACGAGAGATGAATTATAGACTAAATATACTTTACCTCACTTTATTTTGTGGGATGTTTGCTTCGGTCTGCTACGCTGAAGTAACGCCTGAGAAGCCGGCCCATGATGTTTCTCTCAATCAGGCACATAAAGGCAACCAGGAGATTGATACCCTTCTCCTGGATAGCTACGGACGTCTGCCGGAAGAGAGGCGCACATTCTACCTGAGGGCACGGGAAATCCTTACTGGTTCTCCTGCCGCCACACTCACCGATCCCAAAATCATCGAGGCAGCCAAGCAGGCCGGACTTTCTCTGATCGGCGGACCGATGCTGGGTGATGTATCGGAGAGCGGCATTTCGGTCTGGTTTCGTCCGGTTCATGCTGATGTATTGACCGTGGAAGTTACCGCCAGGGAAGGGAACGAAAAGAAGGATTTCCGTGTTGATGTCACCCGGCCTGGAGCGGCTCGCCGAGTCAGGCTTACCGGCTTGTCAGCAAACACCCAACATACCTACCGGATCGTAAATAACTCAGGCGATGTTTTGGGCAATGGGTCTTTTTGTACTGCCCCAAGACCGAATACTAAAGAGACGATCCGCATCGCTTTTGGTTCCTGCTTTCACAAGATTGGTGTTCATAACCCGAACCTGATGCGGTTGATTACAAAGCGTGGCAATCATGCCATGCTTCTTCTTGGCGACCTGGCGGTGGATGATCGGGAAGCCAAAACCAATATGCATTATGCCGACTACCTTCTGCGGGACGTTTCAAAACCGTGGCGGACGTTTTCAGCCAACATTCCCGTTTATGCCTGCTGGGATGATCATGACTACCTGAACAATGACAAATCAGGGCTTCAGAAAGGTCAGATTACGGACAAAGAACGCAATGCGTTACGGACGCTTTGGCAGGATAACTGGAATAATCCGCAGACAACTGTGGAAGACCGCGGGATCTATTTCAACACCGTCATTGGCGATGTTGAAATCATCATGCTCGATACCCGCTCGTGCCGGAACTGGCAGAAACGCGAGCAATACGGTTCCTACCTAGGCGATGCACAAATGCAATGGCTTCTCAAAACCCTCAAGGCATCCAAAGCACGGTTTATCATACTGACTAGCGGAACCATGTGGAGTGACTTCATGTCCAACGCAAAAGACACATGGGGCAGCTGGGATATTCCGGGCCGGGAGGAGATCTACAACTTTATCGAAGAGAACCAGATTGGCGGTGTGTTGCTTCTGAGTGGTGACCGTCATGGTGCGCGCGGCTTCAAAATTGAGCGGCCATCCGGTTTTACATTGCATGAGTTTGAAGCCGCGACTCTCGGCGGCGTTCCTGGTCCTGGCCCCTTTGCCCCGGACAAATCGGCGCAGCTCTTTGGATACGGCGGTGGTTTGATAGCATTTGGTGAGTTTACCTTCGACATGAGCAAACCGGATTCTCAGGTGACATTTCGCCTGATCAACGAGGAAGAAAAGGTTCTCGAGAAGCATACCTTTTCCTGTTCTGAGTTTACTCCCTGAAAAGAGAAAAGAAGCTGACTGCCGAAACATGTGATTGCATTATTTAATTCATACTTCGGATGGCTGGAGTGCATCTATTGTTTCGGGATTTTGAGAGAATAACGTGAAATCTGGTGGGCTAAAACCGCAAGAGGAATTGGAGTATTTAATTAATTGTGAAAAGTCAAAAGAAAAGGACTTTCAAGATTTTTTTAAGCGGAACCCAGATTTTATTTTAACTACAGAGTACAAAAAAACTCATTCTCATTTAGTGCTTTGTGAAGATGAGGGTCAAAGATATATTCCAGATTTTGTTCTTGAGCCAGTAATTGCAACGGATTTTGCAGATCTTCTTGAATTGAAATTACCTCAACATCGTGTTTTTACTACCCCGAAAAACAGATGTCAGTATTCATCTATTGTAATGAAGGCTGCTGCGCAGCTTAGGAACCAGATCCGAAAGAATGGATCGATTGCAGGACGAGGAGATGATTTAATGAATTGTATTTTTTGTGGAGGAAAAGTCGAATCGCAAAAAGTTACTTTCGTCTATGAATATGACAAAGATTACTTCTTGATCGAAAACGTACCCGCTGAAGTATGTACACAATGTGGAGAAAAGACTTACGATCCAGAAGTTACAGATGATGTGATTCGACTTGCAAAAAAAAGGCTAAAACCTGTAAGAACTGTTCAAGTACCTGTATTTGATTATCCAAGTCAAGCAGTTACTCAACCTTGAGCATCCAGATGGTGGCTCGAGGGTTGTTACGAAATCCCTGGCAAGTGCGACATTCATGCCATTGGTGGTGGAGCCGGAGTAAATGCTTTTCCTTGTGGATGAATGCACAGGGCTGGCAGTATCACATTGGTTGGTGAGCAAGAACTGGTGGGCTGAAACCGCAAACGGTGCGGGTTTGAGCGTCACTCTTACAGACAGATATAAAAAAACACCCCATCAAGTCATAAATCCTGATGGGGTGTTTGATTTATTGAGTTTGCGTGGGATTATTCGCTCCAGCTTAAGGCGAAGTCAACGACGTTGGCGCCGGCCAGGGCGACTCGTTTGAATTCGGCCATGCTGTCGATGCGTTTTACCCAACCCCAAATGTATTTGGGGCGGAAGTAAAATTCACGATAGACTCGGCGGATGTCTTTTGATAATTCCTCGTTGGAAAGTTCGGTGAAGAACTGGTTGAAGAAAGTATCGCTATGCAGGCGGCTGATATCCATTTGGCTGCCATCGCCGATTTCGGGATAAACCTCTTTGACTTCATCAAAGAGATGGGTTCCAGGATAAGGTGTTGTGATCCCAAAGGTAATGATGGTGGGATCGATTTCTTTGACAAACTTGATGGTTTGGTTGATGGTGTCTTTGGTTTCACCCGGGCTGCCGATCATGCAGTGAGCGTGGGTGTCGATTTTGAATTCATGGCAGAGGCGGAAGGCTTCGCGGGTTTCTTCGACGGTGATGTCTTTGCGGACATTATCGAGAATTTCCTGCACGCCTGATTCCACTCCAAATCGGATCAGGTGGCAGCCGGCGTCTTTCATGGCTTGCATCATCTCACGGTCGACATTGTTGACTCGCGAACTGCATATCCAGGTAATATCCAATCCACGTTCTTTGATTCCCTCACATATCTCAAAAACCCGCTTTTTTGAGGCGGTAAACAGTTCATCGCGGAAGAAAATTTCCTTATAACCCAAATTTTGGCAGTATTCCATTTCTTCGACGACTTTTTGGGCGGAGCGGAAACGGACTTTTTCGCCGTAAAAACCGGGCGAGGTGCAATAGGTGCACTTGGCGGTGCATCCGCGGGTGGTAAACATGGTGGTAAATGGCATCCGTTTGACGATAGGATTAAAGTAATCAATGTTGCCAGGGAGCATGGTGCGGTCCGCGATAGGGAGATCGTCAAGATTTTTGATCATTTCAGCGGGTGGATTAATGACGATATTGTTTTGTTCGTCTTTATAGCCAATCCCTTTGACATCTTTATAGGTATCGCCACCTTGTTCCAAGGCACCAATCAAATTCCGCAGTGTATGCTCTTGTTCCTTCATGACGATAAAATCGATTCCCTGACGTCCCAGCGTGGCTTGGGGCATGAAGGTTGGTTGAGAGCCGGTTACCACTGTTTTGAGATTTGGATTGGCTTGCTTAAGTTCACTGAGAATTTCGGCATCCTCTTGGATGGTCATCGTGGATGTCAACATGGTGCAGATATCATAATTTTCTTCCTGCACATGCTGTTTCACTTCATCAAGGGTATATCGAAGCCCGGCGCCATCGAGGAGATGGGCGTCATGGCCACTTTCTTTAAGTGTAGTCACAACAAGTAGTTGTGAGACAGGGGGAAATTGAATCCCTGCAATTCGTTTTCCTTTACACCAGCAGCCATAGACCAAGTCACGAGCCACGTTTTTGCTATGTTTGCTGGGTGGAATAAGAGTTAATGTTTTCATAGTTGGTATTCAACTCCTCTTCTACGAATCCTCCCGGATTAACCGGTATTCTACCATATTCGATTATCGGCAAAGAATATTTAAAGTTTATCAATTTAGTAAAGTATATAAGGTTTTTCTGATTTTGTCACGTAGAATTTGCAATTTATTTTTTCCAATGGGCAATTTGTTACATTGAAAATGGAATGTTTACTCCATTTTCGACATCTGCACAGGAAACTTGAAATTCAATTATCACATTGACTTACGAAAAAGGCAAGTGAAAAATAGTAAGGTTGTGGAACGAAAGGGACACTTTCAGATTTTTAGATACTTTCTTCTGATCGAGCCTTCCCTTGGGAGACGATTAAATCAGCCAGTAATCCCATAACACCAATTAGAATTCCTCCAAGAGTAAGGATGATTTCACCTTCTTCTATTTTATAGTAGAAATAGATATTGTACATACCGCGCATTAAGCCAATCAAAAATAACAGGCTGCTTAAAGGCATAAAAACCCGTAAAGGGTTGAAATACATGACCATACGTACAACGGTTGATAGATATTTGCTGGTGTCTTTGATGGGGTGAAATTTGGATTTTCCGATTCGTTTGTGATATTTGGTTGGTATCCAGGTGACCGCGTAACCGTTGCAAAGGAACGCCAGGGTCATGGTGGTGACGCAGGAAAAACCTTCTGGTATGACCCACAAGTATTTTAACATAACATCGCGTTTGAAAACTTTGAGGCCGGTATTCAAGTCAGGGATGTGGACACCAGATAGATAGATAGCCAACCGTCTAATCAACCATTTGGCTGGAACTCGAAGCGCCTTCATGGTCCCTTCCTCTGAGGTTCGAGCGCCGTTGACCTGGTCCCATTCAGGTAACAAATCGAGCATTTTGGGGATATCGTCAGCGGTATATGTGCCATCCGCATCAAGCATGACAATATAGTCACCTCGAGCGGCGCGGATACCGGTTTTGCGTGATGCTCCTGACCCCCCGTTGATTTTTCGTTCGATAAGCCTTACGCCTTTTTCTTTGGCACGTGCGGGGGTTTGATCTGTTGAACAATCATCAACGACAATGATTTCGAAAGAGTATGGGGTTGTTGCCATTGCTAGCCGGACATCATCGATTACCTGTCCGATAGCATCTTCTTCATTATAAGAGGGGATGACGACACTGACTTGTATGCTTTGATTTAGATCGTTGATTTCCGGCATTTTTACCTCAAGCGCTCATATTCATGTTAATCATTGTTTATATGTGTATTCATTTGGCACCCTGTCGATTGATGCGGAACAAGATAAATTGTTTCGTGAAAATCTACGTTGAATCAGGTACTTTATAACGATTGTCCAATTTCGTAAGGTTGTGTAAACGATGCCTTTATGCCAATGGCGTGGTGGAATGTGGACAGGGCAATCCAGATAAAGGACTTGCCCTCCATGTTTCATTCGTAACGCCAGTTCGACATCTTCCAATTTATCCTGGTTGGGAAATCCACCCTTTTTATTTAACTGAAGGGGACGATAAAACTGAGCCTGATCGCCGTAGGATACTTTCATTACTCGTGCTCTAAAGTTATTTCCGCTTTCGACCCAGTGTAAAAAAACAGATTTATTTTCAATGGTATGGCCGAATGAACCGCCAATTGCTTCGGGGAAACGTGCAAGATGGCTTAATAAGCGTTTTCGGGCTTGTGGGGGGAAAGCCATATCTGCGTGAGCAATAATGATGATATCGGGTATGGAATTCAATGTTTCAAGGTATATTATGCCGTGGCAAATGGATATCCCCCTGGCTTTAACAGTGGATGTTAGAATTTTGACAGGGAAGTGTTGAGCAATGTTGATGGTATTATCGTTGGAGCCTGCATCCACAACAACTATCGAGTCTTTTGCTGAAAAGAAGGGTTCCAAGCTTAACAAGCAACGCTTGATATAGTTTTCTTCATTAAAGGCGGGAATGATAATGCCTATTTTACTCATACCATAGAGCCGTATTCTGATCGTATATCATATATATATATATCGGTTCTTACTTATTCGCCTATTATAAGTATAAACTGGATGATATTTTAGGTGATCCAAGTTGAACAAGGTCATTTATTTTCCATGGGATTATGTCCCTACCTAAATATCAATAATTTTTATAAGAATTATAATAAATTCGATTGAACGGTTTGCCTGCTGTAGACCAACCTGTAATAGCCGATCATAATACCAGACACTTGGAATAAAAAAGCAAAATTCTGCTATAATTTATCTCGAGGTAAATTATTTCGTTTAGGCGGACTGCGGTGGCCGTTGAGAAAAACACGGGTTGATATAAGTTCCGATGGATACGCAATACCGATCACCACAAAATAAATCTGAATTTCAGTTGATTCTGGAATTTATCGGGTACCGAAATCTAATCATTTTAGGTTTTTTGGGGAGTTTGTATTTCGTATCCGGGATGAAAAATTATTTGGATGGAATGGCTTTTGACCGTGCGTTTCTTCCTTATTATGTGTTCCACCTTAATGATGGTGGGCGATTGGTATCGAATGCTGTTGATTCACTTGGGGACCAGATTAGTAATGGGTGGGAGATGCTAACTTCATATGTGGTTGCTCAAATCACTCAGGGATTTCAGTTTGTGATGTCGAGGTTTCAGCCATTTTATGAGGAGCATCCTTATCTGGGTCTGCTTTTTATCCTCATTATGGGTTTCCTGGCGACTTTAGCTGCTTTTACGGGTAGTATTTATCTTGTTAAGTTATCGTTGAAACTCATACCCACCTCTTATTCCGGGCAGTTATCAAATAAGCGAAAAGAGAAAGAAGAAGATCTCTGGTCATTTGATCCACGCAAGAAACCCACAGATGACCAGCTTAAAAAGACGATGAAGAATTTGGAAAAATTGGTTCATTTGGCTCCTGCGTTAGGGGGAAATGTCCCGGATGGGGCGGATATGAATATCAAGGAAATAGCCAAAAAGAACCAGGGTGCCGATTTTAATTATCGTTGTGCCATTTATGTGATGGGGCCGATAAAAGGGATGAAATTGGACAACAGTTATGAAATACCACTGGCGTTGGATCAAATTAAAAAGATTAGCCAAATCATGGGGCGGGCTTCTTATTATGAAACATTACCGCTTGATATGGTGATTTTGTGTTCTAGAAAAGGCACCACCAAGTGGGAGGTCAATAGCACCACATCGGTAATCAATCTAGGAAAGTCATATCCGGTCAAAGTGATAGAGCAGGTGATGACAAAAAATAGAAAGTACTTTATTTGGGATGCGAGGGCCAAGAAATCCAGTACGGGTTATGGAATTCAACACTCAAAAATAGGGGATGAGTAACAGTGGTTATCCTTTGTTATCATCCGTTGTACTAAGAGAATTTTCCATCTGCGTAAGAACTTTCAACAACGAGTTGACATCCTGTTTCAAGGCATTGTGTACACTTACCAGTCCCAGTTGAACATGGGCTGCCGCTTCCACAATCTTATCCAGAATTTCATCAGGCGGATGTTGTCCGCGAATCTGTTCGATTGCATCTTCCAGATGTTGTAATACGATTTTGTTAGATTCATAGAGTTCTGAAAGTGAGGAGACTGAATTGGAGAAGATCATGGAAGGAAAATTACTATTCGAGACTTTTTCGGAAATTAAACGGATTTCATCCAACATTTCATCCAAAGTATGATCGCGTAAAAAACGTGTTTTTGTCATGTTTTCCTCTTGACCGAAATTATTTGAGTGTATCGCTTAATAGGTATTCCTGGATAATATCGGCATAGATTCCGATAATGTTTATTTTGAATTTCATTGTTGATTTTCGATGTTTGAGTCATTATTCAATGAATTGAAAAAAGTTCAAGTTTTATTTAATATAATTTGATGGGTGTTAAAGCTATCATTCATTATATAACGCTTTCCTTTTGAGGGAATTTTCCTCATAATCCCAAAATGGTTAATCAAACAATTCATATATAAGGCGGCTTATGAGACATACAGCAGAAATATCGAACATTGTTTATGATTTGGGAGGGGTATTGTTGACCTATGATCCTCTTCGCTATATTCACTCCTTTGTGCAAAATCAGGAGGATCGGGATTGGTGTGTTCAAAATATCTTACGAGGTCCGGAGTGGGTTGAATTGGATCGTGGGAATTTAACCCTGGCGGAGGCAAGGCAAATATTTATTGAGCGTGATCCCGGTAAGGGGGAAACGATTCAGCGTTTGTTTGATTGCTGGGCGGGGATTTTTAAACCGATTCATTTCACAATTCAGTCGATCGATATTTTTAAACGAAAGGGGTATCGTGTTTTTTTATTGTCGAATTTTATTCGGGAATATTTTTCGGCTATTCGTTTGAAGCATATGTTCTTTCAGGATTTTGATGGAATGGTGATATCTTATCAAATCGGATATGCGAAACCGGAACGGGAGATATACTGCCATTTACTGAAAAAATATGCTTTAATCCCTTCGACATGTTTGTTTATCGATGACCGGGTGGATAATGTGGAGGCTGCGATAGATGAGGGTTTAAATGCCGTTCAATATAGGGGTCAAGCCGAGTTAAACAAAGCATTTCATAAGTATGGTTTGCTATAGAAACTTGATTTTATAATTTCCTTAATATCACCCTTGCTTTTGATAAGTGTATTTGTTAAAAGAAAATGAACTTTTCTGGTTGTGTTTTTGAGCAGCATGTGTTATGCTTATATAACAAGAGTAATAATGGCAATTCGGATGAATAGCATAAAGTTGATTGGATTGGTAAAGTATTTGTGTGATAATTAACAGGAAAGATCCTGACGAGAGGAAGGCCTGAATAAAGGCTGTTTAGGAAAATGATAGAAGCCATCGTTAATGATTCAAGTTATTGGAGAGCGTTTGAAGAAAATCAGCTTACCCATTCAGTCGCTCATTATTTAATGGCTATTGATCAATTACGAACTGATTTTGGCTATGCGCGGGTAACAGATGTGGCCGGGCGGTTAAATATATCGAGGGGAGCGGCTTCGATAGCCTTATCTCAATTAAAAGAGCGGGGATTGGTTTCGGAAGATCCCAATCGTTTTTTGCTGTTAACCGAAGAGGGCGTTCGTTTGGCTCGTAATGTCGAACATAACTTTGTTCTCTTGACCTGTTTTTTTGAAAATGTGTTAGGTGTTCCACCTGAAACGGCCCGAGCGGATGCCTGTAAAATGGAGCATTTATTGAGTCAGGAATCATCTGAAGCGCTGGTGAGATTTTTGCAAGTTTTATTTTCGAATCGCAAGTGGGTGAAAGAACTCACTGAACAAATGAAGAAAGATAACCTTTTGTGTACGGAAGGGGATGGCTGTCCATTATGTGAACCGATGGGTGAATGTTTAAGGCCGTCGGAAAATATGGATGCCTGTCCGCTTCGTGAAACACTATTTGAAAAATCGACTAAAACGGGTGGAAAGGGAATGAAGAAGTGAAAGATTTTCCTCTAGTTAATTGCATCGCAGGAATGAGTGGCATCATTTCCCGAATCGATCAGAATGCGAATTTATCCTCGCGGCTTCAGGAATTAGGGTTAGTACCCGGTGAATGGATTCGTGTGGTAAAATCCGGCAATCCCCTATTATTGCAAGTGGGTGATACCCGGCTTTGTTTGCGTATGGACGATCTAAAAGGGGTGTCAATGTTACCATTATCATCAGAAGAGGGGGTTCAGATATCGGCGGATGTTCATTCACCGATCCAGACCGAATTTTCCCCATTGCATCCAGCATTAGCACCAATAGGTTTTAATAAGCAACAATAAACTTATTTTGACCAGCTATAGTAGGAATTAAAATGAATGTACATCTAGACCGGATACCATCGGGGAGGCCCGCTGTCATTAAAAAAATATTAGGACAAGGGGCTATTTATCAGCGATTATTAGAGATGGGCCTAATGGAAGGAACGACGGTGTCGTTAATTCGTACTGCTCCGTTGGGTGATCCCATCGAGATCCTTGTACATGGATATCACTTATCTATACGAAAAGCAGATGCGGCCTTGATTGAAGTTGAATATGAATAACCACGAAAGCACGAGTGTAATCGCAACTCAAACGAAACGAATTGCCCTGGTGGGAAACCCGAATACAGGTAAAACCACTCTGTTTAATGCTTTAACGGGATTAAACCAGAAGGTGGGGAATTACCCTGGGGTGACGGTTGAACGAAAAGCAGGCCGTTTTTCCATTGAAAATACACCATTTGAACTGATTGATTTGCCCGGGACATACAGTTTAGCCGCCCGTTCGCTGGATGAGATGGTGGTTAATGATGTGTTGTTGGGGCAGATGAATGGTGAACAACCCGTTGATTTGATATTGGCAATTGTTGATGCCAGCAATTTAACTCGAAATTTTTATTTAATTTCTCAATTATTAGAGCTTGGCCCACCGGTATTGGTCGCTTTGAATATGACAGACATAGCCCAGGCGCGTGGTATGGAGATCGATAGCGAGGGATTATGTAACAAATTGGGGATTCCTTTGGTTCCCATTTGTGCGAGCCGGCGTAAGGGCATTGATCGTTTGAGAGAACGGATTACTCAAATTATGAATGGGGAAGGGTGTCCCGCCCATGAAACGCCGATTTTCCCTGAACCCATGCGCTTAAGTGTCTATCGGTTAAAAGAATGGATCAATCAGCATTCAACAACCAGTGAATACTCATCTGTTAGCGAGCCGGAAATATATCGTGCATTGATTGATAGTGATGGGTATTTTGAAAAACGTTTCATTATGCGTTATGGGCCTGAATTTAAAGAACAGTTGAGAGAGGCTCGAGCATCAGCAGGAAAGGGCATTCCGCTGGCAGCCATTGAAGCCAAGACACGATATGGATGGATTAGCCACATATTAAAAAATTATGTAAAAAAGCCAGCAGAACCGGTTACCACATGGTCGGATCGTATTGATCAAGTTTTAACCCATCGTGTGTTTGGTTCTATTGTGTTTGTTTTGGTAATGGCGTTGATTTTTCAGTCGATTTATACCTGGGCCGGACCAGTCATGGATTTAATTGATGGCGGTTTTTCCTCGCTTGGTACGTTTGTTATGAGCAGTATGCCAGCAGGTGCGTTACGAAGCCTAATCGTGGATGGTGTCATTGCGGGGGTGGGTGGCGTTTTGGTTTTTCTTCCTCAGATTGCCATTTTGTTCTTTTTTATCGCGATCCTTGAGGATTGCGGGTATTTGCCTCGTGCGGCTTTTTTGATGGATAAATTATTGTCACGCTGTGGTTTATCGGGCAAATCGTTTATTCCCATGCTATCCAGTTTTGCTTGTGCGGTTCCTGGTATTATGGCCACTCGTACGATAGAAAGCCGACGTGATCGTTTGGCTACTATTCTGATTGCCCCATTGATGAGTTGTTCCGCCCGACTGCCGGTTTATTTACTATTTATCGCCGTTTTTATTCCCAATGTATCTATATTCGGCTCTTGGATTGGCTTACAGGGATTGACCTTATTCTGTTTGTATATTCTTGGTATTCTGGTGGCTATTCCCATTGCATGGATTATCAAAAAGACGCTGATTAAAGGTGAAAATGCACCGTTTGTTTTGGAATTGCCATCTTATAAGCTTCCGAATTTCCGTTCGGTTTTCTTTCATGTGTATCTGCAGTCAAAAGAATTTATTGTTCGTGCTGGAACCGTTATTTTTTGTGTAGCGGTGGTGGTTTGGGCGCTAGCATACTTTCCCCATTCCCAGGCGATTGAAGATAAATATGCCAGCATGGAGCAACAAGCCAATAATACGTTTAAAGTGGAAATTGTTCCTCTTTTAAATCAAATCACTCCAACCCAATTCGATCAAACCAGCGATATTGCCTCTATTACCACGGCATTGAATGAACTTTCTCTTGATAATGCAAACGATTCACAATCCACAGACACTGTGCAAACTGTATCGACATTGTATCAAGACTACCAAGATCATATGGCCCAGCTGGACAAACAAAAGAGTGGTGAGTTTTTGCGTTCGAGCATTCTGGGTCAAATGGGTAAGTTTGTTGAGCCATTGGTCCAACCTGTTGGGTGGGATTGGCGAATAGGCATGGCGGTTATTGCTTCATTTCCTGCTCGAGAAGTGGTTATCGCGACCTTGGGTACCATATTCAATATGGGTTCAGATGCAGATGAATCATCGGGTAACTTGCGAACCGCTATAAGCAATGCTGAAAATTCAAATGGGGGGCAATTGTTCAACATTGCTATAGCATTGTCGATAATGGTCTTTTTTGCACTGTGCTGTCAGTGTGCGGCCACATTGGCGATAATACGGCGAGAAACCAATAGTTGGAAATGGCCCGTATTCGTCTTTACCTATATGACGGTCCTGGCTTATGTGGGGGCATTGATAACTTATCATGCCTGCTCTGCCATCGGCCTTGCTTAAGAAACAAATTAATTTTATAATAAAAGTCATGTTTATCTGGATGAAAGGATAAGGTGTTTTTATGGGATTTCAAGAATATGTAGCACTCGGAATTGTAATCGCCTGTGCATTAAAAGTTTGGGGGTATATATATGCCAATCTATCTGGAAAAGGCAGTTGCAGTGGGGGGTGTAAATGTCCCTCATCAGAAAATGAACCCATGCAAGTTCAGTCAAAGAATAACAGTTCAGTATAACGCACGAATAAGATATCAATAATCGTTCGTTTTGTGGTGTATACTTCTAGCTTGCCTGTTTTGATTACTTTTATTTCCCCTTTCCCGCTGGTGAATTAATAATATAAACGTTATAATATTTTCCCTACTTGAAAAAATTCAACTGAATTTTGAATAAAGCCATTTTGTTCATCGTGGTGAGCGTGGGAAAGGAACGATTATGACCTTTGATCTTGATATGATACAGGCGGTTTATGATAACATGGCGCAGCGGATTGACGCTGCACGGCGAGTGGTTAACCGGCCGCTGACTTTGGTTGAAAAGATTTTGTATTCGCATCTTTATAGAGGAGAAGCGGATACTGCCTTTACCCGTGGGGAATCTTATGCCGAATTCGCCCCAGACCGGGTAGCGATGCAGGACGCAACCGCTCAGATGGCGCTTTTACAATTTATGCAAGCGGGGAAGGAAAAAACCGCGGTACCTTCGACAGTTCATTGCGATCACTTAATTCTTGCACAAGTTGGAGCGCAACAAGATTTAACATCATCTATCGAACGAAATAAGGAAGTGTATGATTTTTTATCGTCCGTTTCGAATAAATATGGCATTGGATTTTGGAAGCCAGGAGCGGGAATTATCCACCAGGTTGTGTTGGAAAATTATGCTTTTCCTGGCGGGATGATGATTGGCACCGATTCTCATACGCCCAACGCGGGTGGGCTTGGAATGATCGCTATTGGCGTTGGCGGGGCTGACGCAGTGGATGTGATGGCGGGTATGCCGTGGGAATTAAAATTTCCTAAACTGATCGGGGTTAAATTAACTGGCCGCCTGAGTGGGTGGACCGCCCCCAAAGATGTTATTTTGAAGGTAGCTGGGATTTTAACCGTCAAAGGGGGGACCGGCTTTATATTGGAATATTTTGGTGACGGAGCCGACAGTATATCCTGTACCGGGAAAGGGACCATATGCAATATGGGGGCGGAAATCGGTGCAACCACCTCTTTGTTTGCATATGATAGTAAAATGTCCGAGTATTTGCGGGCGACTCAGCGGAGTGATGTTGCGGATATGGCTGATAAGTTGAGCAGTCATTTACGCAGTGATCCGGTTGTATATGAGAATCCCAATTCTTTCTATGACCAGGTGATAGAGATCAACCTATCTGAGTTGGAACCTCACATCAACGGACCTTTTTCGCCAGATCGGGCATGGCCAATTTCAGAGTTCGCCAAAGCGGTGAAAGAAAACAATTATCCTCAGAAATTATCCGTTGGACTGATCGGATCTTGCACTAACTCATCTTATGAAGATATCGATCGTGCTGCGTCGATTGCCCGACTAGCGGTGGATAAAAATCTCAAGGCGAAATCCGAATTTACTATTACTCCAGGATCGGAACAGGTTCGCTATACCATTGAACGGGATGGTCAATTGGCCTTGTTTGAACAGATGGGGGGTGTGGTGCTGGCTAATGCCTGTGGTCCTTGCATTGGGCAGTGGGCACGGCATGGTGCGGAAAAGCAAGAGAAGAATTCAATCATTACCTCATTTAACCGCAATTTTTCCAAAAGGAATGATGGCAACCCGAATACCCATTCGTTTGTGGCATCACCGGAAATGGTCACCGCGATGGCATTAGCGGGAGAATTAACCTTTAATCCTCTAACCGATACATTGACCAATGAGCAGGGAGAAGAGGTGAGATTAGAAGAACCCAGAGGTTACGAATTACCACCCAAAGGTTTTGATGTCGAAGATCCGGGATATCAACCTCCAGCAGCGGATGGCAGCCAGGTTGAGGTTAAAGTCGATCCTAACTCAGACCGCCTACACCTGTTAACCCCCTTTGAACCCTGGGAAGGTACGGATTTAAAAGGATTGAAATTATTGATTAAGGCAAAAGGGAAATGTACCACGGACCACATTTCGATGGCTGGGCCCTGGCTGAAATACCGTGGTCATCTGGATAATATCTCTAACAATTGCTTTATTGGTGCGGTTAATTATTTCAATGATGAAACCAACAAAGTCAAAAACCAGTTGACCGGTGAATATGGACCGGTTCCCGATACCGCCCGCGCTTATAAGGCCCAAGGAATAGGTACGATCGTGGTGGGCGATGATAACTATGGTGAGGGCTCCTCACGTGAACATGCTGCTATGGAACCCCGTTATTTGGGTGTTCGTGCTGTCATTGTACGCTCGTTCGCCCGTATTCATGAAACCAACCTTAAAAAACAGGGCATGCTGGCCTTAACGTTTGCTAATCCAGTTGATTATGATCTCGTGCTAGAGGACGATACGTTTGATATCATTGGTTTGACTGAATTCGCGCCAGGGAAACCATTAAAACTGGTTATGCATCACGCCGATGGCAGCCAGGATGAAGCGGAACTGAATCATTCGTACAATGAAGCCCAAATCAAATGGTTCAAAGCAGGAAGTGCCTTGAATTTGATCCGACAATTGCAACGGCAATAGGGGGCCTACTTGGATAAAATGTTTTTGATTTGTGAGGAACCTAAATGAACGCTGTTCGGTCAACTGAATATTTAGTCAGTCTCTTAAAAGAATTGATTAAACTTGACCGGGAAACCGAATGGGTGGAGTTCAAACATAACAATGCTGATCCTCATGGAATTGGCGAATACATTTCTGCTCTTTCCAATTCAGCTGCTTTATGTGGAAAAGTGAATGCTTATATCATTTGGGGAATCAATGATGCTACTCACGATATAATCGGCACTAATTTTAATCCCCCAAAAGCCAAGGTTGGCAATGAAGAGTTAGAAAATTGGTTGCTGAGACTTTTGACTCCAAAGATATCTTTTGAGTTTTATGTCATCGATGTAGAGGGGAAGAATATTGTTTTATTGGAAATCGAAAGAGCATTTCGGCATCCTGTGCGGTTTGAAAATCAAGAATTCATTCGAGTTGGTTCCTACAATAAGAAGTTAAAAGATTTACCAGAAAAAGAACGCAAACTTTGGAGAATTTTTGACCAGACTCCCTTTGAAATGCAAATCGCCGAAGAAAACCTATCCGCTGATGATGTTTTAACATTACTCGATTACCCCGCTTATTTTCACCTGCTTAAAATTCCATTACCTGATACCAAAAAACTAATTCTGGAGTATCTGGAGAAAGATGATTTAATTCAATTATCTGATAATAGAAAATGGTGCATCACAAATCTTGGAGGAATTTTATTTGCCAGGGAACTGGATAAATTTCAGCGTTTGAATCGAAAATCAGTTCGGTTGATTCTCTATAAAGGCAACAACCGGGTGAAAACAATTCGCGAGCAAATAGGAAATAAAGGATATGCAGTAGGATTTGAGGGCTTGATCGAGTTTATCAACACCATGCTCCCTTTAATTGAAATCATCGGTAAGGCTCTTCGAGAAAATGTCCACATGTATCCTGAATTGGCAATTCGAGAAGTGGTAGCCAATGCAATCATTCATCAAGATTTTTTCATTACGGGTGCTGGTCCTTTAGTCGAAATCTTTGATGAAAGGATGGAAATTACGAATCCCGGTGTACCGCTTGTTGACACACAACGATTTTTGGATAGTCCACCGCGATCTCGCAATGAAGCGCTTGCTTCATTAATGAGAAGGATTGGAGTATGTGAAGAACGTGGAAGTGGGATTGATAAAGTTGTGTTTGAGACAGAGGTATACCAATTACCCGCTCCTGTTTTTGAAACCGTAGAAAATAACACTCGAGTTATTTTGTTTGCGCACAAACCGTTTAATCGCATGGCTAAAGCTGAGAAAATTTGGGCTTGTTATCTTCATTCGTGTTTGAAATATGTAACCAGGGATTTCATGACCAATTCATCATTGAGAGATCGATTTGGAATTACGTCACAAAATATTGCAGTTGCATCCCGGATCATAAAAGATACGCAGAATAAGGGATTGATTCAATTATATGACCCTGATGCAACAAGGAAAAACGCTAAATATATTCCATTTTGGGCAGGATCAAGTAACTAGAAATATATTTGATGGATATGTGATAGAAAGAGATAAATAGGCGTTTTTATTCTCTTCCCATCAATGATTTTAGTTGATCTTTAATATTGCCTTGCATTATTGATGTACCAACTTGGATGGCATCCACGCCGGCGTTTTCCAGTTTCAGCACTTCCTCACGGGTGAAGATGCCGCTTTGGCTGACTAATACACGGTCGTCTGGAACTAAGTGGCGGATGCGTAAGGTGTTTTCAATGTTGACGGTCATGGTTTCAAAGTCTCGATTGTTGATTCCGATGACTTCGGCACCCAATGAGACAAGAAATTCGATTTGTCTGGCGGTGTGGCCTTCCGCGAGGACATGCAATCCCAACTCACGTGCCTGGCGATACAGATCAGCATAGGTTTTCTCGTCTAACACCTGGGCCATCAGCAAGATGGCATCGGCGCCGATGGCGCAGCTTTCGTATAGTTGATAATTATCGATGGTGAAATCTTTGCGAAGCACAGGCAGCTGAGTCGCTTCTTTTGCCTGTTGGAGGTGCTCATCTGTTCCGGCAAAGTATTTTTGGTCAGTCAGCACGGAAATGGCGGATGCCCCGCAATCCTGATAGACCGCGGCGATTTCAGCGGCGTCGAAATCCGCTCGAATGGTACCTGCGGAGGGAGAGGCGGCTTTGATCTCTGCCAGCAACTTGACAGGTCCGTTGCCGCGATTCAATCCCTGATGAAAATCCCGTGCTGGAGGGACATGTTCGAGCATTTCCTGCAATGAAGCGAGGGGGCGTTGTTGTTTTCGTTCATCCACTTCCTTGCGTTTATGTTCGATAATTTCGGTAAGAATGCCTTTCATTGATTCTCCACGAGTAAATGGTTTGATACTTTAAACAAGCCGTAAACGATGTTCCCGGTTTGAGGGCCGATGATGGGTTCAAGATGTTGGCGTATGACTCCCTGTTGAATTGCACGTGCATGGCGAGTCAAATCGGTATGGCCTGGAGCAATAGCTGAATAAGAAACGTATTGAATCCCGTTTTTCTTAATAATCTGCTTGGCTTCCTCCCAATTTTGGGTGGTATAAAAGTCGATCATTTCCTGTTTTCGGCGATGAACTTCCGCGCGGATATATTTTTGTTTTGGATCGTCGGTTTGTTCCACACGTCCTCGCCAAAGTCCTTCATGGTTAACCCAGCCAACCAGGGTTGGGCGTCCAGTAAAAGCTGATACGGCGTTTTCCAGGGAGTATGCTCCACCAGGAATTTCGGCGATTAAATCAGTGGGTTCGGTGTTTTTGCGGACATAATCAATAACTTCGTACTGCATGGGGAAATGAGCTTTCATAAAGGCCAGGCCATCGAGGGTTATAAATCGGTTTTGGGTTGGTAAAGAGAATAAGGTGAAAAAGGTGAACAATGGCGCAGAAAGTGAAACAACAAATACAGCAATGAGCGGAACAAGAAGAAAGACGCGGTGGGTTTGCTCTTTAATCTGTTTGAGGCCGTTGACGGCAAGATAGGGAAGCCCTATTCCAAATAAAAGCCAGGCGGTGAAATGGAATTTGAAAAGAGTGTTCATGCGTTTACTGGCATAGGTATCCTGCAGATAAATATATTCACAACCCGCAATGGCTGACCAGGCTAAAGCACAGGCGATTCCAGCAAAAATCATGTTGATACTGCGGGGAGTACTGTCGCCTTCAAGGCTTTTCATCAAAACCATAAACCAGAACAGTAAAGCGAGCAAAGGCGCCAAAGCATACGTCACGTTGCCTGAAATCCCCCATAAAACCATGAATACAATTCCAAATAAGGCGGACCCAAAACCGATGACTTCGCTTTTCCATCTCTTCAACAAATCCATCACAAAAACATTAATCACCACTAAACTGCCGATTAATGGAGCGCCAAAAACCAGTATGAATTCCCACAAATTGGTGTGGAGTCCGCTCCATTGAAGAATATCCTTTTGAATAGGCGATTCAAAATTAAACCAAAAAGGAGCGGCTAGCAGATAGCCGATAATCGGGATGACCAGAATGGAAAATTTCAACACCAATTGAGTTATATTGATGGATTCTTTTTTTGTGGTGATAATAATTCCGGTTAACATCAGTGCGCCAAAAAATATGCCTGTAGAAGGAACATCGAATATATTGGTTGGAATCAAAAAAGCAAATGATAGCGCCAATGTTGCCAGTAAAGGCCATTCATAGCGTAACAGGTGGCCAAACGAGAGGCGAATAAAGGCATGATACAATGCATAACAAAGCGCTAGAAACAACAGGAAAAAAGGGATATTGGAATAGTGGGGATGCAAATCACCCCATACGATAGAGAAAAAGGGATATTCGTTTATGGTTTCCTGACCTTGATCGTGAATAACCCGGCTGGTATTCCACAAATAACTATACCGAAGTTCATAGAGGGTTTTGGGGTATTGCTCCATACTAAACAAGGTGGTGAACGAAGCCAGGTTGCCTATAAAGAGCGTACAAACAACAGTGAGGACAGTCCATCGGCATCGGCCAAACAAAGTGCGCCCCAATACAAATGCCACGGCGGCGGCCATGGCCGCTATCGTGGCAATGGATAAGTTGTAAGCATATTCGGTGTAGATTCCAGACAATTTAATCGGAAGAGAATGTAGCAGATACCCACCGTAGTGATAATTGATGTCAAATCCATGCAGCCAGGGATCGGGAGGTGGGATAACTTTGGTGACTGCCAAAGCATTGAGGATCATGGCGTCCATCGGTTTTTCAGTGGAATCGATGTTCGGATCTTCACGCCGGGCAAAGACGATCAGCAGAAAAACGAGTATGGTGATTATTTCACCATTTACCGCGGTTCGCCAACACTGCAGGAACTTGCGGTTTAACCAGGTGGGATTAAGGACCATGAAGAATGCGGAAAGGGCAAAGAGTAGGATGGCGATGGTTAATATCCCAAGAATGCTGAAGGGTAATTTTATGAAATAGGCTGCCATCCAACTAATTGCTCCAAGCAGCAGCCACCCTAAAGGACGAGCAAGTAAGATACCTCCCTCAGGCATACGCCGAAATACTTTCATGGATATGGGCAGTACAATGATTCCAAAACAGGTGAGAATCATATACCAGGTTAACGCAAGAATCAGATCGTTTATCATGTCGGTTATTCGTCCGTTCGCGTGTATTAAAGAATAATGGAGTCTAAATTATACCCTTCCGTTACCGCATAGGATGCATAAAACTGTAGAAATGGTAGACGGTTCTTTTTAAAATCAAAGGATTGTAACCGATTCGATAGGGAGATGAAATGATGAAGAATAGTATTCGATTCACCTTATGGTGTGTAATTATTCTTTCAGTCACGTCAACATATACTCACGCCGATTTAATGCCTGTGTATGCGGAAAATGGCATGGTTGCCGGTCCAGAAAAAAATGCCGTACAAGCAGGCGTTGAAGTGTTAAAACAGGGAGGCAATGCCTTTGATGCTGCTGCGGCTGTGGGATTTGCTCTGGCGGTGACATGTCCCGCCGCAGGTAATTTAGGCGGTGGAGGTTTCCTGGTGGCGCTAACCGAGGATAAACAGAAAATTGCCTTGAATTTTCGTGAAACCGCGCCGCTGGCGGCAACTCGGGATATGTATTTATCAGCCACTGGTGCTATTGTGCCGGGCTTGAGTACCAAATCACTGCTGGCTGTTGGAGTGCCGGGTACAGTTCATGGTTTGCTGCGTGTGCAACATGATTACGGAAAACTCTCGCGGCAAGCCATCATGGCTCCTTCGATTCAGTTGGCGGAGCGGGGATTTGAAGTTAATTATCCTTTGGCACGTTCTCTTGCTGATTCGGATACTAAAAAACATCTGATGCGGTTTGATTCGACCAAGGAAGTTTTTTATAAAGATAGTCACGTACCTGCATTAGGGAGTATTTTTCAACAACCGGATTTAGCGGATACGTTGCAGCGAATTTCATGGTATGGGAAGGATGATTTTTATCAGGGGGAAACCGCGGATTTATTGGTTAAGTATATGGAAAAACATGGTGGGATTATTACCCATGAGGATCTGGAAAATTATACCTCCATTTATGTGGAGCCATTTACATTCGCGTATAAAGACTACGAATGGATCACTCATCCATTACCCAGTTCGGGTGGGATTACCCTCCGGCAAATTTTACACTTTATTGAGCCGCTGCGGCTGAAATCCATGCAGTATCATTCCGCGGCATATATTCATACGCTGGTTGAGGCGGAGCGTTTGGCATTTGCTGATCGTAATCATCATTTGGGGGATAAGGATTTCGTCGATGTGCCTGTCGAATGGTTAACCTCGGATGATTATTTGAACAAACGGCGTGAACAAATGCCTTTTATGAAAGCGGGTGATAGTACAGGCGTTTCAGCAGGCCAGCGTGAATCGGAGCGAACCACCCATTTTTGTGTGGTGGATAAACACCACAATGTGGTGGCGATTACCTATACTTTGAATGGTGCCTATGGCATGGGAGCCGTTGTCGATGGTGCAGGCTTTTTGCTTAATAATGAAATGGATGATTTCAGTGCCAAACCGGGTTCAGCTAATCTCTATGGCTTGGTTCAAGGTGAAGCGAATGCTATTCAACCGGGTAAACGCATGTTGTCTTCCATGACACCAACCATCGTGACCAAAGAGGGTGAATTTAAATGTACGTTTGGTACCCCTGGGGGGCCAATGATTATCACCACCAATTTACAGATTTTTCTCAATCAGGTTGAGTTTGGCATGAATATTCGCGAAGCCATCGATGCGCGGCGTTTTCATCATCAATGGCTTCCCGATGAGATCAAATGTGAACAGTATGCATTCTCGCCTGAAACGATTCAGAAACTCGAGGAAATGGGATACACCTTAAACGAGGTGAATCAGATTGGGTTTGCCAATGGCATCGAATTGTTGGATAACGGTCTCTTGGCTGGTTATTCGGATAGTCGCGGAGATGGTTTGGTAGTGGGATTATAACGGGCTATAATTATTTCCGATAATATGTCAGCCGCATGTTGTTGAAATGATTTGATATTAAAAATGGCTACCTCTATTTCTCCCCCAATGAAATGGGGGAGGTTGGGAGGGGGTTAAAGGATTTTGCTCTATGTTTTCTTATCAACCCTCCCCTAGTCCCTCCCAGTCTTGGCAGGGGAATGGTACTTTATACGGCTGATTCCTTACAATTTTTGTTTATTCGGTTAAAAAACAATAGAAATCATGGCCGATAAAAATAGCCTCTTTCCCAAAGATTACAGTCCATTTACCCCCGGTGTTTCTGTACCGGCAGAACTCTTTATCGGGCGTATTGGAGAGATTAAACGTCTTGGGGATAAAGTAGGGGCTGCACGTGAAGGAAAATTACAAGTTGGTTTTCTTACGGGAGAGAGAGGTATTGGGAAGAGTTCGCTGGCCTCTTATGTGAAATATTTGGCCGATCAACAATATCAGGTATTGGGAATACATACTTATTTAGGTGGAGTTTCATCGCTTGCCGAGATGGTAAGGCGTATATTCGACCGTATTTTGAAAGAGAGTGTTGACAAAAGTTGGTTTGGCAAGATTAAACAGTTGTTTGGGAGCCATATCGAGGAAGTTGATTTATTTGGCCTTACATTAAAATTCCAAACCTCGGAAAAAGAATTGGAACATTTAACCCATGATTTTGCTCCCGCGCTTAGGCGGATTACTGATCAACTTGAACATGATAAAAAGGGATTGTTTCTTATACTGGATGACATTAATGGACTTTCCACCTCCAAAGTTTTTGCCGATTGGCTTAAAAGTTTGATTGATGAAATTGCTACCTCATCATCTCCACTACCCCTTTTTTTGTTGTTGGTTGGTTTGGATGAACGCCGGCATGCGTTGATTGATCAACAACCTCCTTTATCACGCGTGTTCGATCTTGTTACTATAGAAGCTTGGTCTGAAGAAGAAACCCAGACATTTTATACGGATACATTTCAAAAAGTGGGTGTTCAATTAGACCATGAGGCTCTTCAGATGATGTCAAGTTTTGCGGGTGGTCTACCTGTTTTAGCGCATGAGATCGGTGATGCTGTGTTTAAAGTTGATGAAGACAAATTCATCAATCAAAGCGACGCGTTTCAAGGTATTACCAATGCGGCTGAGATTGTGGGACGCAAGCACCTTGAACCCAAGGTATTTCAGGCGATAAAAAGTAAACGGTATCGGACGATATTAAGGAAAGCCGATTTGTTTAGCATTCATTTTCAACGCAGCCAGGTAAAGCAGTATCTGAATGAAGAGGAAAACAAGGTGTTTGATAATTTTCTTAAACGGATGATTGATCTGGGGGTCATAATTCGCGAACCGGAGGGACGCGGGGCATACCGGTTCTCCAATTTACTTCACTGGGCGTATTTTATTCTGGAAGCGGAAGAGAATAAACGAAAGAAAGATTAATACATTTAGAGGTTATAAATAGATGTTAATACCTGCTACAGCAGCCACTTTACTGGGGCTTTCGGCCTATAGTTGGTTTGTTGAACCACAACGGTATCGAATCAGGCATCATGCATTATGGATCAAAGGTTCAATACCCACACCGCTGAGGATTTTGCAGATCTCTGATTTCCATTTTTATCGCGGACAGCTGGGACGGAAGCGATTTTTAGCCCGTCTGGCTCAAATTGAGGCGGATTTGATATTCATTACCGGTGATTTGATTGATAACAATTCGGGGATTGATCTTTGCCTGGAGGCTTTAAAACCGTTGAAGGCGAAACATGGTATTTACTGTGTATTGGGCAATCATGACTATGTACATGTTTGTTTTCGACATTTATTTCATCGCACAGGTACGCCGGTTGAACACTTGGGTTATACCTACAACGATACTGAAGGTTTGGTATCTGGTTTGATGGACATGGGGATTCATGTGTTGCGCAATGAACGGCGAAAGGTCTGCGTCGAGGGGGGAGAAATTACCATTGTGGGAATTGATGATCCTTACTTAAAAAGGGATGATATTCCTGCGGCATTTAAGGATTTTGATCAACAAAATCCCTGTTTTGTGTTGATTCATGCACCGGACCGGTATCAGCAATTAATGGAAGTGGGGGCGGATATGGTGTTTTCCGGTCATACTCATGGAGGACAGGTTTGTATCCCTTTTTGGGGGCCATTGATAACCCGCTCTCGTGCACCGCGCCAATATAGTTACGGCTTAACTCGTGTGAATGGAACGATTTTCCATACCACTCGCGGGATCGGTTCCAGCCGGTTAACGCGTCCACGCTTTTTTTGCCCACCAGAAGTGAATCTATTTGAAATCTCGTTTATACCCAATCAGGCAGGGGCATCCATCTCTTGAGTTTCTGGAAAACGATTGTATGTTACGCTAACCGCTTCAGGTATTTAAACACAATTAGAGCATGTAGCGATCATCACCTGCGATATCATCATTAATCTTTTTTATATGGGGATATTGGAATGGAACTTTATTCTACATTCATGAATTTGACTAAAAACTACCAGAATTTCACCGCTTTTCAATGGGATGAAGGCCAAATGACATTTAAACAATTGGCTGATGGAATTAATATTACGGGGAATCATTTAAAACAAAACTATGCCGACGATCGGCAAAACATCAGTTTGCTTGCCCCCAATACACCCAACTTTGTTTTTGGATTAATGGGATTACTTGGGGCTGGACACGTAGCGATTCCCCTGAATCCGTTGTTGAATCCAGAAGAATTGGCAGCGCTAATCGAACATGCTGATTCCAAGGTTTTGATGTATGATCCCTTGTTAAAATTGAATGCTGAGCAAGCCGCGTCCATGGTCAACCGGGAGGTGACTTTACTTTCCATCCCGGATTGTTTGAGTGCTGAGAAGCCTGATCCCACTCAACTGACTCCAGATGTCAATCCCAATGATACCTCAATGATTCTTTATACCTCTGGTACCACGGGTGATCCCAAGGGGGTTATGCTTTCACATAAGAATATATATGTGAATTCGCAATTATTTCCGTCTGTAGTGAATTTCGGTCCTGAAGATACGGTTCCTTTAATTTTGCCGTTGTTTCACACGTTTGCCATGACGGTGATTGTATTTGGAGCCTTGATGAATGGATCAAGGATTTTACTTTATCCTCAATTTGTTCCCCAAAAAATTTGCGAGTGTGTGATGAATGAAGAAAATGTGATCCTCATCGCCGTTCCACCAATGTATTACATGATGACCCGCTTCGCCCCGGATGGAATTGCCGAGAAACACAATATTCGGATTGCTGTATCCGGTGGTGGTCCTCTGCCTGTTGATGTATCCAAAGCGTTCAAAGCCAAGTTTGATTTTGAGATATTGGAAGGTTATGGATTGACCGAAACCTCTCCCGTGGTTTCTCTCAATCCCCCTGGTAAAAATGTAGTGGGAACCATCGGACCCCCTTTTCCCGGGGTGGAAGTTCAGGTTCGTGACGATCAAGGCAATATCCTTAAAACTAACGATGTCGGTGAGTTATGTGTAAAAGGTGATATTGTCATGCAAGGCTATTATAAAAACCCTAACGCCACGAACGATGCCTTTTTTGAGGAAGGTTGGCTGCGAACGGGAGATTTAGCATTAATTAATGATGAAGGGTATATCAAAATTGTTGGCCGTGCAAAAGATTTGATTGTTTGCGGGGGAGAGAATATCTATCCAAGAGAGATTGAGGAAGTCTTGATTCGGTATCCTGGTGTGCTGGAGGTCGCGGTGGTGGGGCAACCCAATCGACTCCGTTCGGAAGTACCTTATGCGTTTGTCGTATTAAACGATGACGCAAAAGGAAAAGTGTCCGAATCAGAACTAAGAAAACATTGCCGCGAACACCTGGGTGAATATAAAATTCCGGAAGCTTTTTCTTTTATTGATGAAATGCCCAAAACGGCCACAAAGAAGATTCAGAAAGAGAAACTGAAGGAACTTTATTTCAGTTAAACCATCAAAAAATCATCAATTGCATATTAAATCGAAATCAGGATTGGCCAGTTTCCGGTAAATCAAAATGGCATCGTTGGCCATAATATTACCGTCTCCGTTGATATCTGATACCTCTTCCAAGTTTTGTAATGTCATTCCTTCAGGAATGGTCACTGGAAGGCCAATACTAAGTTTCAGTACGATCAGGGCATCATCCTCGTTTACCAGACTATCCCCATTTATATCACCGCAAAGAGGAGCTGGTGTGGGAGTGGGTGTCGTTGTTGGAGTAAAAGTGGGGATAGGTGTTGGGGATGGTCTTGGGGTTGATGTTGGCCGATGTGTAAACGTTGGGAAAAAGAATGTCGGTGTAAATCTTGGTATTGAATTTCGTTTGGTGGGAGTGCTTGTAGGGGGAAAAGTTAGGGTGGGAGTTGAAGTCGGTTCGACGAGTGGTTCTGTACTGACCGTGATGGTATACGTGAAATCGGCTGTGTCCCGATTCCCGACTGAAATAAAATAGCGTGTGCCATCCAATAGGATATCCCCATTGTCTCCCAATGTGATCGATTGTATCGATTTGGTGTCATTGAAACTGATTGTTTCGTCACTACGGAATGGGATTTCCCGCTCAACATCAATGACATAATCAACGCTTCGATCAAATTCCACGGTAATATAAATCGCCTCTTCGTCTCCTGTGGGTTCAAGCAAAAATGGAAAAGAGGAGTAGAAGCCGGAAGGCGCTCCCCCAACCGTGTAGGAATCGATCGCAAGCAATCGGATAAATTCCTCATCATCCGGCCTGTTTCTGGAATCCACTTCGATATCAATATCCTCTTGAATGTTCAATGCTCTAACATTGATGGGTGAGGATGAACTTCGGCCGGTATTTGACGAAGCATTCTCCTGATAATATTGCGGTTTTATGGGATTTCGAAAGGAACGGTCATTTGAATTCTCTGCATATTGGCCCACGCTGGATGTTCCCGTGAAGCGGGCGTCGATTGCCTCGGCCATGACTTCATAGTTGCCGGGAGGGAGCCCTTTGAATTCATAGGTTCCTTGATTGTGATTGAAATAACCTGTGGTGGTTGTTGCCACATGGTTGAGGGGATCATTGATATCCCTTGCGATGACATTTACACCAGGAAACTCAGAAACACCTCGATGAACTTTTCCACTAAATCCGCCGGTTGAATTCGTGTGAAACAGGGTGGGGTAAAGATTCGAGATGGTGATTTTATCGTCAAATGTCAGTTCCTGCCGAAAACTATCGTTATCGGTGGTGGTGGGAAACATGACGGATACATAACCATCGTCTGAATCGATTTTATTATTCGCTAAATGCCGGGCATATTGGGCATGATCCAGGCCGTATACATGGCCAATTTCGTGTAAAAATGTCGAAAATATTTCTTCGGAACTTAAATTTTCCTGATCGTAAAAGTATCCGTTAAAAACCACTCGAACGCCAACAAAACGATCTTGCTGTGAAAGATTGGATGTCAGCCCCAATATATGATTTCGTGAATTTGAACCCAGTAACATATTAGTTATTTTCCCATCATCGTCAAAGATAATGGGATTTGTGTCATTGGGCATATTGTTGATGATGCGGTTGTAATTGCTTGATGTGACATCTTCTGTCAGAGGATCACGATACTGATCGAATTCAATCCAGGACGTACTCACACGGTTCCATTTCAAGAAGGCGTTCTGAACCATAGAGGTTGCTCGAAAATAGGAAAGCGGCCCCAGTTCACCTTGATCCATCCGATACGTAATCGGACCATTGGTTTTCCAGACCACTGGTTGGCCATCATAAACAGCAATTGGCCCACCGGCCCATACTGCTGTTTGTGTGAAAGCAAATACGAATAACCCAAATAAAAGAACAAATATTGAGTGTAATAATGTAAAATAGGATGTTTTCATTATATCCCGTTATATATAGTGAAGTTAAATAAACTATTATAAGTGTATCCTCATTACGTTGAAATCGGAAATGGCACAGGGAATGGCTAATTTATATTAACGCTGCAAGGCAGGTGAGATTTCAATATCCTGGGCAAAATCCAAACCGAAATAGGGGATGTTTAAGGGGAAGGGAGTCGTTATCTCCCCATCGATTATGCGTGTATCTTCACCGTTTACTCCAAATAAAGGTGCATAACGGGTTGACCGCCCTCCGGTGTGTAAGCCGCCGAATCCATCCAACATGAAAATACCCACTCTTCGACCATTCGTTGAAACGGTTTTCCCTCCTTCATTCAATCCATATAAAGGTATATCGCTTATTTCCACATCAAAGTCGCGGGCGATATCGAATGGGAAACCTCCGGATAACATGCCAAATGGATTAAGCTGCTTAATCATCTCATGGATTTCCACTGTATAGTTCACATCGCTAAAGGGAACGAAATGAATGATTCCATCTCCGCTCAATACGCCCAATCCAATGAATTGCTCACCTTTTGAATCGGGGATGAACTCGATGTCATAATAATTCTTCATCGTTTCCTGAAACATAATAGGTAAATATGCGGTGTTCAGCGGAGGAGCATCCCCCACTGAATAAACGAAACCATGCTGATCCAGAATATAAGCACCTGTTCCGATCAGGTCGTTGCTGTAACGGCTATTTGCAAGGGTAACAGTGCGTCCACGATAGATTTCCAAATCCATCGCGATGGATGAAACCTTAAAATGGGTGGGTGGCGAATTCTCTTCCAGTGTTTCGAGGGCATCGCCTTCAGCATAGATTTTACCGGATCGATCTAATACATAAAATCCGTGATTACCTGCGGGTTCGATATCCACCAAGGGGTAATCAAATGTTGCTGGTTCGTTTTCGCTCGCATTTGAAAAATAATAAACCTGGACGATATCGCCCTTAAATCCTCCAAATTGAATATCGTCTTGAGATGTTTGATCCGTATCAATTCCCCCACCATTTGGCCCTCCGGTGGCGCCCAGCCGGGCATTAACGGGTGGTAAGTCAAACAAACTGCCGCCAATCAGAAAATAGATTCCCTCCGATCCATTCCCTTCCGGATCAATTTCCCCGGTAAATTCCATATCCTCCGCGATTGGATAAAACTCACCCTCAAAGAACAAAACTGGCCCCAACGCTTCGATATCCGGAATCCCATCGTATCGGGAAGGATTAACGAGTTTTCCATCCTGGTTTGAAATTCCAATATCAAAATTATGAACTGCCGCTCCGGTAGGATAAGAGCCACCAAATTGATCCAGCACCACCAAGCCAAGGGATGGATTGACTTCAATCGCTGTTGGTGTAGGCGAGAGTGTTGGAATTTTTGTACCTGATGGTGTGGGAGTTGGTATAGAGGTCTCCGTTTCAGTTGGTGTGGCTGTTGGAGTTTCTGTCGGGGTAATGGTGGGTTCGGTTGTAGGTGTTTCTGTTGGAGTTTCTGTCGGTGTTTTGCTGGGTGTTAATTTTGGAGTGGGAGTTGGTATTTCTTCTGAGATTACCTGGTTGTGAATTTGAAAATCGATGTTTTTACTATCCTTGTTTCGAACTGCGATAAAATAACGGACAATTTCTAATGATATATCTCCATTATCGGCAAGATTGACAATCGCTGATCCATGTTGACTTTGTGCTGTGGCTGTGTCATTTCTCGAGGCACGCTGGTCCTTTTTTACCACCACATCAAACTGCGCGCCAGGATCGTTGGCTTGTACGATTATTTCGATTCTCCTTTCCTCCCCGGATGGGACTAAGAGATATTGAAAAAATGATATATCGGATGGGGGCAAGGAACCGATTTCAGTAGAGTTTAAGGCCAGAAGTTGAGTTTCGGTCTCTTCATGGGTTGAGGTTTGGTTGTCAGCAAAGAAGTCAATATCCCGTGTATTTTCGTCAGCAAACACCGATACTGGTGACCAGACGCTGCGGTCACGAATAGAGGCTTTTTGTTTCGCGTAAAACTGAGAAACAGGAGGATTGGTAAAGGATAAGTCGTTACGGTGTTGAGCATATCGTCCGACTGAGGAAGCACCCCAGAAAAAGGGATCGACGGGTTCGATCCAAACCTGATAATCCCCCGGCGGTAACCCTGTGAGTCTATAATGTCCACTATTCTTTTCGAACGTGCCAGAGACTGTGGAATAAACACGATCCGTGACCGCACCCACATGACGGGCGATTACATTGACACCGGGTAATTCATCCCCACCGCGTAAGATTGTTCCTTCAATTGTTCCTGTTTCTTGTCTAAACGAATTGGAAGGATAAAGATTGGCGATTGCCGTTTGATCTTCATCGGTTAATACGGTTCGTTGTGATTCATCATCAGTTGCTGTGGGAAGCATGATAGGCACATAGACATCGTTCCAGCCTACCAGGTCATAGGCGATATGCCGAAATTGTTGTGTATGGTCCATTCCTAAAAAATGGCCCAGTTCATGCAGAACGGTTGCTAAAAACGCTTGCTTATCCGGATTGACGTTACTAATGTAATAACCATTAAATATCGCCTGGGCGGAAAGGATGGTTGTGCTGTTATATTCCACCGTCCCCGCAAAGCCAAGCAGTTCACGTTCTTTCCCTGAGCCGTATAGGTTTTGAATAATACTTCCATCATGGTCGTATACAATAGGATTCGTCCCGGGAATGGCACCATCAATATAACTTATGAAATTAAGGCCGGTTACGTCAACGGGGATATCTTCACCGCGTTCAAATTCAACCCGCGTTCCTTTCGAATCCCCCCACATCATAAACGCCTGGTGGATTAATTCGTCTGCTTCTTGATTGTTTAATAAGCCCAAACTTCCCTGGTCCAGATTGAATACAATAGGAAATGACTGCGGATCCCAAAGTACCGGATTATTACCTACAAATTTAAGCGGTCCCCCCGCCTGCACGGTGACCGCCATCACTAGACCTAGCAAAAGAATCGCTGAAAATGCTTTAACGTATTGAATCATTGATAGTTAAGTTTAGATAAAGGCTTCCAGCCTGTATCATGAGAAAGTACTTTTAATAGACCGTCTAATATAAGTATATCGCAATCTTGCTAAATTATCGGCTGAATTTATGGATTCATGATTAATGAAGAGATTGTTTGATAATGTTTTTGATTACAACACTCATTTTGGAGTTTCGATTTTGTTAGGAACGTGTGGATGCGTCCAGGATTGTCATGCCGATGAGTTCATCATCCTTATATCGCATTATTTTATCACAATATTTTATGGATTGGGAATAAATTTTTAGAAGATAGGTTTTGCATAGCAGTACACGCAACCGTGCGGGCATGACATGGCGTAGCTTCCTATATCTGAACTTTTTGTACACCCACAATCATTGCGTTGGCTGCTGTCACGAGCCTGGGAACAGCGTTCCTGTGCTAAATCCCAAAGCACTGAGCCGTTAATGCAACTTCCTTTGTTAATACCTTCGATGGTTAATAAGCGGTCATCGCAACATGATTCCAAACTCATCCCGCTTGATTTGGCGTACTCGCCCATCCAGTTCAAAATTTCTAACTTCTGTTGCAGGGGTGGATCATAAAAATTGAATTGATGCTGGTTTACCCGTTTTTTTACTTTGTTGTACCAGGTTACAAAAGAAAACGTACAACGCTCCACTCCCTGTTTCGCCAGAAAATCGCATAACGGTTTGAATGTCTCAATGTTGCTTTTCTTGCCATTATCCCAAAACACCATGGGATCAAAGCGCCAGTTGATATGTTTGGCTGACCATCGCTCGCAAATCTCTTTCACCTGTTGTTTGCGTTCTTCTAAGGGAGGGATGTTGAGTTCCCATTCGGGGCAATCAACCAGGCTGAAATTGAAATACCAGTGATACTGATTGGAACGCGAAATGTTCGAATTCAAAAAGGGGCGAAAATTCTTCGACCATAGCACAATGCTATGGACTTCCTCTGGACAAAGCCCTACGCGATAGGTTTTATCTTTCACTACTGGATTTCGTACATCCACATATCCCTGTTTAAGGTGATATTCAAACCAGCGCATATAAAAACCAGGGATATCGGTACGGCGGGAGGCTGAAATGATGGTACGCATAATAGAATTCATTCATTCATTCAATATTATAGTTTTAATCTCATCTGAAATCAATTTAATATGGTATGGATTGGGATGTCCGCCGTTGGCTTGGAAATAATCCTGGATCTTCTTTTGTTTTTCGTTCATATCACGCTTGACAATCTCTTTGGCCCACAGATTGGGAACCTGCTTCTTCTTGAAAAAGTCTCGCAAAAACGCATCCCGCCAATCCTCTTCATTCTGAAATGACCACATTGCATGAAAAACCACGAACAAATAATCAAGGTTTCGTTCATCCAATTTGGCCAGAATGGATTCGAAAATTTTCCGGTTGATGATTTTTTTTTCTTCGGTTTTGGCATTTTCTCCTTTAAGTGTTCTGCTCCAGGAATCCGGCAAGACGTTACCATAAATCATCAATCGAAACAGATAGGATACAATTCCAGGCTTATGAGTAGCGAAATAGTGCTCAGCGTCTGCTTCAATCGGTACACCCTTTAATTCCAACTCTTCGTTGTTGACTTCGAAATAAGGTTTTTGACCCCCACGAACCGATAAAACCACCCGGTCCATGTCAAAGGTCATTAAACTCATAATCACAAAAGGTTTTTCATAGAGATCGAGTGATTTATCAAACACCAGATAAATTTGTCCCGTCCCATAGCCACCGACACCGTAATTCAGCAGATAATGGTCCTGGTTGAAGGCTGGATCGTTATTCAAAAGTCCCTCAAAGCATTGTTCTGCTTCCACTCCATGGCAGCGGGCGAATGAGTCACCATAAAAAAGCACTGGTTGCCTGTCCTCAATCTTTTTTGCATCGACATGTTCGTACGTTTCAGGATTAAAACTGCGCCACCAGCCCAACAATGGATGGGTTCGTTCTGGTGGAGGGTATTTTTTTTCCAAGTGGTAATATAACAACCAGCATTCATCATCGGAGAACCAATCCGCATAGAGTTTCGGATCGCGATATTTCTCCATAAATTCCACTTCACTGTAAAGTAAAATCCGAAAAACTATTTCAAAGACAGAAAAGGTCAAAAAAACAGATAGAAATATTGCCGCAAAGACAAATAGAATCTTTTTTTTACGTGTCATTAAATAATCCTAATCCATGAATTTACTGAAATAGATCACGACCTCACAGATAGACAACATTATGGGTTATTCATACTCGTTTGAAAAGCGATCGGATGAATCCACCTACGTCTCAATCTTGCAAGAGTGGATGAAAAAATAGGGCAAATAGAAAAAAGAGGTTGACAATTAAGTAAGCCAGCATATAATTAGTCAACAAACTATATGCTGGCTTACTATTATGTTTCTTCTCCGTGATTTACCCAATCTTGAGATGATCGAGAAATTCGCCGCACGCTATCCCATGATCGATTCCTCGGCGGTACAAACCTTACTTTACCTGCTACGAACCGCCAGTGATGTATTAATCACTGGTGAGTCCAATCTAAATCAATATGGAATTTCACAAGGTCGTCTTGTGGTAATGATGATTCTGGTGCGGGAACCTGAAAAAGCCCTGTATCCCTCAACTTTAGCAGAAAAAGCAGGCGTCTCCCGCGCCACGATGACGGGTTTAATTGATGGATTGGAACGGGATGGCTATGTCGAACGGTGCCGGGGAAGTGAAGACCGTCGTTCCGTGATGATTCACATGACTCCTAAGGGCCAAAAATTTTTAGACAAGATTCTGCCTGATCATTTCACCAATGTTTCTAAACTGATGTCAAATTTAGACAGCAGCGAGAGAAAAAATTTGATTAATTTATTAAAAAAAGTTGAAGTTGGCATTCAGGAATTTCGTAAACAACAAGACTGACCAGGAGTTGTGGAAGACCGATGATAATAAGAGCATCTTTTATTTTATGCTTATTTCTCTATTCTTATTCTCAGCCTGCACGGTCCATAACACACGTGAAGATTGGTTCGCTGGGTTGGATATTACTGCTTGTTCCAGCGTTATATTTAATGGTACAAGATTTAAAATGGCTCTTCGGCTATACCGAAAATGAAGAAGGTGAACCAATGGTTGTTCCGTTAACGGAAGACACACCAGCCCCATCATCATGGTGAAACCAATGAATCAAATGAATCTGGATTTAAACGAGATTGAATACAGACGCGCATCGATTGATGAGATCATCCAACTACGCCATGACCTTCTGATAGTAGGAACGGACCGAACCTCCCCCTATTTCGACGGGGATCACGATCCTACGACCTTCCACTTTGGTGCATTTTGTGGGGATCAGGTCATTGGGTGCTTAACCTTTATCCGCAAGGATTGGGAAAACCACCCCGCCTGGCAATTACGGGGTATGGCCACCCAGCCGGATTATCAGGGAAAGGGGGTAGGCAAGCGGTTGCTTCAGGAAGCTGAAAGATGGCTCCTTGAACAATTTGGCATACGCCAACTATGGTGTAATGCTCGTACCGAGGCCGTCCCTTTCTACCAAAAACAAGGCTGGGAACTGCGATCGGAAGAATTTATCATCCCCGGGGTCGGCCCTCATTATAGGATGACGAAAGAATTATGATAATTTATTAGAACTATATTCCAAGGATAACACTGTGCAACTCTTATCATCGCCCCTTTTCAAAAAATTAAAAACACTCATCATCGCCCTTATCATTTTGGCGGCCGGTATTGTCACTCTCATGTATATGGTCAATACCCGTTCTCAGCCGGAGAAACGGTCGGAGAGAGAGCCAGGGCGTCTGGTTCGTGTGTTTAAAGCACAGCGAATTCAACATCAGGTCACTATCAATGCTTTTGGTGTGTCCCGCGCCGGTGAGGAATGGTCCGCCATCGCCGAGGTCAAAGGACGAGTGGTTGAAATCCATCCCAAGTTCGAGTCCGGCCAGGTGTTGCCAAAAGGTGCGCTGATTTTACGTATCGATCCGACTGAATACCGAATCTCCCTCAAACGCTATCAAGCCGATGCCCGTTCTCGTCAACAACAATTAAAGGAGATCAATCAAAAAGAGCAAAATCTCAATAAAACACTTGCTCTCCAAAAGCGCCAATTAGAGCTTGCTCAGACAGAATTCGAGCGAATCCAGGCGATATTCAAAAAAGGAGATACTTCCCAATCCAATCTGGACCAGGCTGAAGCGAACCTGACAAAACAGCAAGTCGCTGTTCAGGAAATTGAAAATCAATTGAATTTAATCCCCGTTCAACGCGAGTTGCAACAAGCCAACCTCGAATTGGCAAATGCTCAAATTCAGCAAGCCTCCTTTGATTTATCCAAAACCGAAATTCATCTCCCCTTAAAAGCGCGTTGTATGGCAAAATCCATCGAACTCGATCAGTATGCCGCCGTGGGTCAAACACTGGGTAAATTCATTGCGCTGGATACAGCTGAAGTGGTAGCCAGTGTCGAAGCACGGAAGATTCGCCAATTGTGGCCGGGGGGGAAGGGAGCCGGTGGCCCGGTGAATTTGGATCAACCGGGTGAAATCCTTATGCCCTGGGATAAAGAGGAAATGAAAGCTGATGTCAGCTGGGGGGTGGACGATACACGTTTCAAATGGACTGGCCGCATCTCCCGGATAGGCGCCTCGCTGGATGCCAAAACACGAACCGCTCAGGTCATTGTAGAAGTCCCTGATCCATACAAAAACGCTGTCCCCGGTTTGAAACCACCTCTTTTCCCTGATGTATTCTGCCGGGTGACATTTTATGGTGCCGTTTTGAATGATGTGTTTGTGCTTCCAAAAGAAACATTGAGAAGTGGCCGTATCTATCTTGTTCGCGATAATAAACTTCACATCCAAACCGTTGAACCTTATGTACAACAGGATGATCTGATCATCATTAAAGAAGGCTTGAAGCAGGACGACCTGGTGGTTTTGACCGATCTGTTTCCCGCCATTGAAGGAATGCCCCTTCGTGGTGAAATCGTTCACAATCCGGCATTACAGGATGATTCCATCTCTGAAAATGAGACCGCCATGAACTGATTCACTTTCAGTCTTTAAAAGGATAGTAAATAGTTAAGAAACCATGATTCGATACTTTGCCAAACATCCCACTGCTGCCAACCTACTGATGATTTTTATTATTTTTATGGGTGTTATAGGATTGCTTTCCTTAAACCGTCAGGTGTTCCCTGAATTCGATTCCGATTTTGTGCATGTCAAAGTGGTTTACAAAGGTGCGGCGGCAGAAGATGTTGAAGAAACCATCTGCCAGCGCATCGAAGAAGAACTCGATGGAATTGAAGGCATCAAACGGATTCAATCAACTGCCCAGGAAGGTTTCGGACTGGTCGAAATTGAAGTAACCGACGGATACGATGTGGGAACCGTATTAGATGATGTTGAAAACGCCGTTGAACAAATCGACAACTTTCCTGAAGAAACTGAGGATCCCATCATATGGCATTTCGACCCCAAGGATCCCGTCATCACCCTTTCCCTTTATGGTGATGTCAATGAAAAGGATTTGCTTGCCTTGGCGGAACAAATTAAGGATGAACTGCTGCAACTTGATGATGTGCATCTTGTCGACCTTACCGGCTTCCCCGATCACGAGATACATATCGAAGTTGATTTTGAATCACTGCTTTCTTATGGTTTGAGAGTGGATGATGTTGCTCAAACCATTGCCGCCCATAGTGTTGATCTCCCCGCGGGGAGTATCGAAACCGATGAGCGTGAAATCAAAATTCGCGTGGATGACCAACGCCAATGGATCAATGAATTTCGTGATTTAACCGTGTTCAGCGACGCCAAAGGCGCTGAAATACCGCTTGTCTCAATAGCCCATATTTCTGACACCTTCGAAGAAGAATGGGATCGCTATGAATATAAAGGTGAGCCTGCCGTATCCTTGACCATCAAAAAGACCGAAGAAGGCGATTTTCTTAACATCTCCCGCGCTGTTCGTGAGTTTGTGGTTCAACGTCAGTCAACCCTTCCTCCAGGGGTAAAACTTGTCGCCTGGAATGACTTCTCCATCCTGGTACGAGATCGCCTGTCCATGCTGGTGAAAAATGGCATCCAAGGTTTTATCCTCGTGTTTTTCACCCTTTGGCTCTTTTTAAACGTTCGGCTCTCCATTTGGGTTGCCATAGGAATCCCTATATCGTTTTTCGGTGCATTATTTTTGATGCATGCTTTGGGTTTAACCCTGAACATGATCACCATGTTCAGCTTGATTCTGGCGCTTGGTATTATCGTTGATGATGCCATTGTAATCTCTGAAAATATTTGGTCGCATCGTTGTAAAGGCAAATCGGCTTTGCAATCTGTCATTGATGGGACGGTTGAAGTACTGCCCGGTGTCATCAGTTCGGTGATAACGACTGTCGCAGTTTTTCTACCCCTCATGATGATGAAAGGAGAAATTGGAAAAGTTCTTCGTGTAATGCCCATTGGTGTTGTAGCTGCTCTGATTGTTAGCCTGATCGAAGGTTTTCTTATTCTTCCCCATCACCTCAACCATACGCTTCATCGAATTTCCGAAACGCCTCATCCCATTCGCCGCCGGATCGACGAGACCGTTAAATGGGTAGTCGACCATTTCTATACGCCATTAATTATGTGGGCTTTGAACCATCGCTCAATTCCTATTGCTGCCACTCTATCTCTTTTTCTTATATCTATCAGTTTAATTGCGGGGGGACGCATTAATTTCCAACCGTTTCCTGATTTGGATGGTGATATGCTGGTGGCACGACTGCTACTGCCCCAGGGGACTGATTTCGATCGTACACGTGCGATTGTGAATCGTGTTCAGGGAGCCCTGGATGAGGTGAATGCTCATTTCAAGCCCATGCAGCCTCAACAGCAGGATTTAATCGAACATTATGATGTGGCCTTCGGTGCGAATTCTCAAGCTGATGTTCGCGGCAGCCACGTTGCCACCATCACCGTGGAACTACTTACCTCTGAAGAACGCCATGCCCGTTGTGATGAGGTGCTCGCCCTATGGCGTGACACCGTAGGGGATATTCCCGATGTGATCAGCTTGACTTATGACCAGTTACAAATCACTCCGGGTGGTAAAGCCTTTGATATTGAATTGCAAGGCCGCCATTTGGATCAATTAAAAGATGCCGGTTTGGAGTTGCAAAAACACTTACACTCGTACAAAGGTGTCATCAATCTTTTCGATGATTTACGTCCCGGCAAAGAAGAAATTATTGTCAAACTCAAACCATCCGCCCATGCGCTTGGGATCTCTTCCACTCTCTTGTCGCGTCAACTGCGTGCGGCATTTTGGGGCGCGACCGCCCAGGAATTTCAGCGGGGTGAAAATAATATCGAAGTCGATGTGATCTTACAACCTTCCGACCGTAATCAGTTCTCTGACCTGGGTAATTTTAAAATCATTGCTCCCAATGGTTCTCAAATTCCCTTTTACCAGGTTGCTGAAGCTCAACGAACTCGCGGGTATGCCAAAATTGTCCGCGTCAACGGACGCCGCACTATCAATATAACCGGCGATGTCAAATCCCAAGATGCTAACGCTGCTAAAATCATGCAGGAATTGCAGAACAATTACTTTGATGAATTTTTAGAACGGCATCCTGGAGTTCATCTAAATCTCGAAGGACAGAGCAAAGAAACCGCAGAAACCATGAGTAGTGTTCTTACTGGTTTTATTATTGGTGTGGTGGCGGTTTTCATTATTCTTTCTTATGTTTTTCAATCTTATGTTGAACCGTTAATCGTTATGCTGGCCATTCCCCTTGGCATCATTGGCGCTATTCTTGGCCACTTTGTGATGGGGATTGTCTGGTGTATGCCTAGTACCGTTGGGTTTGTCTCACTGGCGGGGATCGTGGTGAATGATTCCATCTTACTGGTCGAATTTATCAAAATCCGGTTGGCAGAAGGCCATCCCATCAAAGAAGCCATTATCGAAGCCGGGCGCAGCCGTTTCCGTCCGGTGTTTCTCACCACCATCACCACCATTGCGGGATTGTTGCCGTTAATCCTTGAACAGAATCTCCAAGCCCAAGTCGTTATCCCGGTTGCCGTTTCCATTGCCTTTGGCCTTATGTTCGCCACCATCTTAATCCTGATCCTCATCCCCTGCCTTTACAGCGTATTAAGCACCTGGGGCCTTGCAGGGAAAGAAAAAGAAGAAATGTAGGATACAATCAAGGTATTATCTTTTATGCAGCATCGGTGAGTAGAGCGGTAAATTCATCTGGATTCGACCATCGCGCAACTTCTGATACCTGTTCAACAAGTCGAAAATCCTCATCACTCCAGATATCCAAAGTATCATCAAATAACGATATGAAATTTAATGCTTCAGGGCCGGAGGCAAGGTGGTTCAGGTCAAAAAAGGCTGTATGCACTTGATATACTACGCTTCTTGCCGCTGATCGGCTGCCAGTGCTTAGCACATAGAGAAGCGAACTTTGATGAATGGTTCGTATATGAAAATCAGGCATCCACGTCCGTCCAGAGCGCCCTATTAGTTTTTCACTACGTTTAAATTGAAACTGGTGTTCTGAAAGAAAGTCGGCTACTTCGTCATTAACTGATTCCACCGAGCGGGTTCGCATAGTAAACCAAAGGTCTGATACTCGCAGAGCTGTCTGAGTCAAGCGAAATACGATTGAACTTAGCGAGTCTTCCTTCCTGCAGCGGACGATAAGCATACCTCTGAAAAATTCTATACCATGAGTTTGACAGGCATCCTCTATTAAGGTTTGTTGTTTAGGGGATCGTTTTTTGGATATGGTTTGCATCCGTAACCACCGAGTGGTCTCACCAAGGTCAGACGCAATAAAAATATCACCATCTTTTTTTATGAAAATGTCGATGTTATCACCATCTGGATATAAGTAAGGTGTTCGAATCCGCTGATATTCACCATGGGGTGTGCATGTGAAAAGTGAGCTTAAACCACTGGAAAACTCTTCGCAAAGATTAACCTGATTCATCAGAAAAGCTCTCCTTATAATAATATTAAAAGGTAAATATATCACCTTACTAATTCACTCTCCGGGTAAAGTGCATACCAGGCAAACCAAAAACAGTATAATACATCCACATGTTGCTTATCTTGATTCGATTGCACAGTGACTGTCTCAGGATCATCATAATACATGAAGGTTACAGAATTCCCACCTATCTCATCATGCCACAAATTATCATTATTAAGCCGGGATTGGATTGCTTGATAGGTGTAAACTCTTCTTTCGTTCCCCACCAAAACAACCACTACGGGTGTTTTATACTTCAAGCCGTTTTCCAGCTCAGGCAGTGGCTCCGCGGGAAAGCGCAAAATATCAGAGCCAAAGTATGACTGATAAGATGTTTTCTTATATTGGGCTTCACGCTGGGGATCGGGTTTCAATACCTTGGTTTGAGGATGTTGCTTTTTCCATTCCGCCCATGAGATCAAAGAGAAATGCACAATTTTCAGCGTCTGGGTAGTCTGAGTTGCTTTGCCCGTGATGGCGCGCCCAAGTAACTGACACCATAAACGTTCATCACTTGCCTTTTCTTGCCGGTCATACATTACCAGGTTGGAATTATACAATAATCCGCTAACACCAAATTCCAGTACCTCATCTCCTATGGTTCGTTCAAAAACCACTGCGCTGTCACAAATGGGATGATAGGTAACCGCTATTGGTTCACCTCCAACGGTGTCATTCACAATCTCGTGATAATTAAGGATTCTCAGCGGATAAGCCCGAGCCTCTCCATTGATCGTCACTCCAATCACCCGGTCACCCGAAACCAGATATTTCCCTCGTTTGGCTTCATTTAACGCCGTCACATCATCCACTGTCATGGTTGGTGGATCAACTAACGCTTTGATATAGTCTTTGGGAATCCCTGCGGCGTATAGTTTTGCTCTGTCTACCGTAAGGTTAGATAAATCAAATCCATAAGATTCCACCGTTTCCCCATCCCCAACTGTTTCATGACTTTCTGGAAGCATGGAAATCAAACGCCATGCTAAAAGTCCAGTCACCACAATAGCCAAACCAATAAACGTAAGCGTAATGGGTAAAAATGAAGGTTGGTTGGATGATGGTTGATTCATAGGGCTAAGTTTAGCGGCGAAAAATTTTTCGCCCTTACAGGTGTTGCCGTAGGGGCGAAAAATATTTCGTCCTTTAAAGATGCATCGTCTTTTCTTTTGGAATTTTTGCGATCATTAACCTTTGAGATTGCTCAGGTTTGTTGGTTTTCTCAACAACTTGCATAGCCATAGTGGGATTACGATCAGCAACCATAAATCCCATTAAAATAGGGAGATAAAGGATACTTGCGATAAACAGTTTCCGTGCTTGTCCTGTATGGCGCTGCATAAAGAAACGGATGCCCAGGTATAAAAAATACCCACCTAAAACCAATGAAACCAACGCATAATTAATTCCTGTGATCCCCGCTAATGAAAAAGCCACTCCAATCGGCAATAATGCCAGGCAATAGACTACGATAATGCGGCAGGTCAAATGTCCATTTCTATCGACCAGGGGCAGCATTTGAAATCCTCCCCGCTCGTAATCATCCCGATACATCCAGGCCAACGCCAGAAAATGGGGAATCTGCCAGACAAATAAAAGGCTGAACAATAACCAAGCTTCAAAATTCAACTGGCCGGTCACCGCCGTCCATCCCATCATCGGTGGAATCGCCCCACACACCGCGCCCACTAATGTACAGAGGGGTGTGAGTGGCTTTAACGGGGTATAAACCAATACATACAACAACACAACAGTCAACGCCAAAATGGCTGTAAGTGTATTCACCATACCCCAAAGGATAAAAACCCCTAAACAAGAGGTTACCAATGACCACAAAAATGCATGGGATTGGCTACAGCGTCCAGATGGTACCGGCCGCTTTTGAGTGCGCTCCATTTTTGCATCCCGCCGCCATTCCAACCATTGGTTAAATCCATTTGCTCCCCCTGCTGCGAAAGCCGTACCCATGAGTGTCCATATAAAAAGGGGTATATCAAGTGAATTGGGCGAAGCCAGTAAAAAACCAACAAACGTGGTGACCAGGACCAGAAAGGTTAGCCGAACCTTAGCCAGTTCCGAATATAGGGATAAAGTTTTTATTCCATAAATGGATTGGCGATTAACGGCATCAGAATTTGGATAGATTGTATGAATAGCCAATGTTTTATTTCCTGTTATAGAAAAATTTCTTCCTGGAGTTCATGATTGAACCATCAAAATGAAGCATTAATGGACAAAAAGGGAAATTTCTGCTGCCGTACTTATTACACCAGGACGATTTAGTAGGTATAATACTTTCCACGAAGCCGGACGGCAACCTTTTGTTGAAAGGTTGCCCAAAGGAAGGTGTTTAGTGAGACGTCAATTACCGACCAGCCGCCGTGATTTTTTCTCCGGTGGTTTGAAAAAAATCTTCGATAAAGTAGCTGAAACCGCTGACCTAAAAAATCCCCTCGCTTTTCTGGGCCTGGATCGTTCTTATGTGCGTATGCGCCGGGAGATTATGGCCACTAATTTTGAAGTGATCTTCGGCTCATACGAAAGCGCCCACGCTCAAAAAACCGGCATGCATGTTCTCGATAAAATCGAACGATTTGATGATTTAATGAATATTTGGCAAGGTGATAGCGAATTAAAACATATTAACCAGAACGCTGCCTCTGAACCAGTCAAAGTAAGCCCTGAAATCTTCGAGATGATCACTCTTGCCAAACAATATTATAAAGAAACCGAAGGCGCTTTCGATGTCACCAGTACACCCCTCTCGCGTTGTTGGGGATTCTTTCAACGCCAGGGCAAAGTTCCAAGCCTGGATGAGATTGACAAAGCCATGGCACGGCTGGGGATGGATGATGTTATACTTGATGCTGAAAAGCAAACAGTTTTTTTTAATAAAGAAGGCATTGAAATTAATCCCGCTAGCATCGGTAAAGGGCAGGCACTCGATCATGCTGTTAAAGTTGCGCGGAGGGGAAAACTTAAGGATGTTCTCCTTAACGGTGGATTTAGCAGTGTGCTGGCATCTGGGGCACCGGCATGGAAAGAAGCTTGGCAGATAGATATCCGCAATCCCTTTGATGAACATAAACCCCTCGCTAAACTGCACTTAAAGAATAAAGGTTTCTCTTCATCGGGCAGCGAGGAACAGTATTTTTTCCATGAGGGGAAACGCTACGGCCATATTATTGATCCACGTACAGGTTGGCCAGCCGGTGATATTTTGAGCATAAGTGTGGCCGCACCCTCTGCCGCCAAGGCAGAGGCACTTTCGACCGCCTTTTGTGTAATGGGGGTTGAGAAAACCCTCAAATATTGTGAAAATCACAAGGATATTGGTGTGGTGATTATTCCCATACCCGGTAAAAATGGGTATAGTGAAATTATTACATCAAATCTCAGCGACGACTGTTTGGAGGTAATTAGAGCATCGTGTCAAACAAAGAACCACGCTATCATCTAACAAACGTGCAGCAATTTTTCTTCGTCCTGCTGCGCATCGGAATCGGTTGGCACTTCCTGCGTGAAGGGTGGATAAAACTCTCCCATCCCAGCTGGACAGCTGCCGGCTACTTATATGGCTCATGGGGCCCATTCGCGGAATATTTCCAAAAAATTGCGAATGATGAAACCTTAATGGCCCTTACGGATACCTTTATGCCGTGGGCCCTCTTCCTTGTCGGATTAGGATTGATGCTGGGTTTATTTACCCGCCTCTCCATCATTGGTGGAGTTGTTTTATTAGCTATGTTTTATTTGGCTGCACCTCCTTGGGAATTAACGTTTGTGACACCTGAAACAATGGAGGCGGCTATCTTTGCCGAGCCAAGCCAATCCCCCTGGATTCAGTTTGAAACCTGGCTGCATCACGCCCAATGGGCGGGCAAATTCACAATTGGTACCGAGGGGAACTATGTCATTGTAAACAAGAACCTTGTTGAATTACTTGCCCTTCTTGCGCTCTTGACGGTGAACACCGGCCAAAGTATTGGATTCGATCCATACATCAGGCAATTTCTCAGCCGGGGTGGAAAATCCACTCCTGCTGCAGAGGCTGAACCACAACCTCAACCTGCTCAATAACACAACAAAAAATAAGATTAGTGATAAAGAAAGGATCGAAAGATGCAGTTGACAAACGAACAAAAAATGATTGGAAGACGTAACTTCTTAAAGGCAGCGGCCACCCTTCCTCCGCTTGCTGGATTTGCTTATACCGCCACCAACGCTGGTCCGGTTAAAGCCGCTGTGATTGGTACTGGTATGGAAGGCCGTGTATTGATTAGCCAGGCAACCCCAAAATACATTTATATTGTTGGACTGTATGATATTCGTCCCGATAACATGCGTCAGGGTTCTGATTTGATTAAACGTGCGGGCCATTCACCCACTCCCAAAGAATATGAATCCTACGAACAGATGTTGGATGATTCCGAAGTGGAAGCCATCATCATCGCCACCCCGCTTAAATTCCACGGTCCCATGGCCATCAAAGCCCTGCAAGCCGGCAAACACGTCTTCACCGAAAAGACGATGGCCTATACTGTTGATGAATGTGTTCAGATGGTGAAATTGGCACGTCAAAATAACCTCAACCTCCAAGTCGGCCATCAACGTTTTTATAACCCTCTTTATTGGCAGGCTTACCGCATGTTTGCTTCCGGCCTTTTGGGTAATGTCTATCACATTCGCGCCCTCTGGCACCGTAACACTGACTGGAACTACTGGATTCATGTCAATAGGAATTACGAACTCGAAAGTGGCGAAAAAATTGACCTCAAACCCGAACTGATGAAGATGGACCCCACCAAATATGGATTCGAAAACTTTCAGCAATTGGTCAACTGGCGTTGGTATCAACCCACCTCCCGTGGGATGTGGACCGAACTCGCTAGCCACCAGCTCGCCATCACCAATTGGTTTTTCCATGATCAGAACAGAAATGACCAACCCCCGACAGCTGTGCTTGCTTCCGGTGGTAAACACAAAACTCAGGAAGATCAGGATCTCCTGACCTCGTATCCCTCGTTCCCAACCCAAGAGGAACTCTTTGAATATCGTGGATATGAAAAAGATGACCGTGATGTGAACGATCATATCTACGCCATCTATGAATATGGCAAAGACCGTACGGTGACCTATTCAGCCATTCAAAGTAACCGCTTTGATAATTATTACGAGCAGATTATGGGCACCCGGGCCACCATAATTCTCAGTAACGAGAACGAATACTATCTCTTCTGGGAAGCGGGTTGGAGCGAAGATAAATCCAAAAAAGCGGGTAAGGAAACCCAAGTCGACATGTCTGAAGAAGACCTGGGTGGAGCTGCTTTTGCTGCCCATAACACCGGAGCAGCCGCTACAGGTGGTGGTGGAGAAGGTGGATTCACACCTTATGAACCATACAAGTGGGAACTTGAAGGCTTTGCCCACACCATCCGAACCGGTGCCCCTAACCTCTGCGACGGCGTTCGCGGAACCTATGCCGCCCTCGCCTGTATCCGAGGCCAGGAAGCTTTGGAATCCGGAACTAAAGTGAAGATCGAGAATCCGCTGACTGTCTGAATGAATGTTTGTTGATGAGTGGATCACTTATCAAGCAAATGATATGAAATAATAGCCCTTGGTGATTAAGAAATCACCAAGGGCTTTTTGTTGCTATTCCACCGAGTTCCTGACGATTCAAGACGGTTTCTACTATTCGAACCACGTAAGTTTATTAATCCAACCAGGGAGGGTGACGCTCCATCTGAGCCGATCGCTCCTTAAGTGAAAAATATCTTCCAAATACGTCAAGGGTTGCTTCGTTTGCCTTTGCCACCGGTTTTGGGAACATGTGATGTTTTCAATGGAACCATCTGCAATTCCACTCGCTTGTTTAATGCGTTGGCAATTCTTCTTAATAATGGTATGGAATAGCCTTCGTAATCCGCCTGTTCCAGCCTTGATATAACGGATTGTCTACTTCCGATCAAATCGGCTAGTTGTTTTTGAGTCAGGCCGGCTTCGGTTCGGGCATCATAAATTAACTGTGCAATTTTCATTTGCTCACGCGCTTCCTCAACGCCCTCTTCAAAACCGGGTTCATGCCCATATCGTTCTTTAAGCGCTTCTAGCGCATCTGTTCCTTTAACCTTAGTCATTTTGTTCTTCCTTTATATATGTATGTTCATTCGGTGATGATTCATATTGTGTTTTGCGATTTATAGCTAATTCAATGTCTTTTTTTGGAACTTTTTGCTTCTTGATTAATCCATGAACAACAATGACAATATTTTTCCCGAAATAAAAGTATAATAACCTGTATTGATTACCTTGCAATGAAATCCGTAATTCATAAATTCCATCCCGTAAATAATCAGCATGAGGACGTCTTAGCTCATATCCGAATGTTTTTAATGACTCGATAGCTGCAAAACATTTGCTTGCTGTCTTTTTGTCTTGTATTTTGATCTCATCAAGCCATTTGAAAACTGGAACATCACCGCTTTTGGTTTTAAAGAAATAAACTGTTGTTTTCGGCATTTTTGCGCTTAACCAATATTTCTTTTATTATCACATATATGTGATAATATTGCAAGGGCATTCAAAATCCCATCACAATATTCTAATGACGTTGCCAATTTTTCATATAACCCAATTATGCAATTTTGCATTCCAAATGCAAAATTACAAAGAGGTGTTACCATCCCCCAATACACCAAACGTTCTTGGATACAGTGTTGAAACGCTCCGTTAAAAGAGTTCCCTGCGAATCCAGTCCACGCCAATCCGGGAAAAACAAAACTATGGGAACAATAATACTCTGAACAAATAATAAACTATACTCAGGATAAACATTGCGGGTATCGATGCAAGTGTCCATTTGACAATAATTCCGACAACGGTTCAATAAGGAATATCGATATCGACATGGACGACTTTGGTTTTTTCCTCCATGTTCATTTTTCCTACAAAATTTTTCAAATAAAAATTACGTTCAGGTGAATATTATTGACTTAGTTTTGAACTGGCAAGCCGATTTAAACTCACCCCTTCCTCGGCGGCTTGAATGGCCAGTTTCCGGTGAACGTCCGGGGGTATCCGTACCATAAATTTACCGCTGTAATACTTCCCTGAAATAGGTTCAGGGATAGCTTCCCCTGTGTCTTGCATATCATGAATACAGTCTGCCACAACCTGCCTTATTCCTTTCAATGCAGCTTCCGGACTCTTGGCCAACCAACTTAAACTTGGAAATTCAGCACATAGACCAACATATTCCTTATCCTCTTCTGACCAGGTCACACGATAGGTATAACGATCATTTTTAAGAGTCATCATCATTCTCCAACTTTTCAATAGCCAATAACACCTGTTTTACTTGATAGGCTTTGGCCATTCCTTTTTGATTCTGAATATTTATCCTTGGATCACCTTGCCAGGGCGTTTTATAAATACGATGACTACCATCTGATTGACGTGCTCTTCCAAAAAAATAATCACATACTTTACACAAATCAACATAGTGAATACCTTTGGGATTACGCTTCATGAGTAACAAAATGTCGTCAATCTTGGCCATAATTAATAGTATCATTAATGATATTAAAAGCAAGGGGTTTCTACAAATTGAGATTAAATTTTAAAAAATACCAAGTGGAAAGGGCAAGGCGTATGTCAGCCGATGTGAAAAAAATCCCCTCTTGACAAGGTTAAAATATTTCAGCAATATAATACGTACACGTAATATATGGCCAAGAGGGAGAACCGTGAGATTATGAATTCGATTTCCCTTCAGCGTTCATTTGAACGTGCAGAAGATGATATGGATATCGCTGGTCATCAGTTGGCCATGAGCTTGCGATGTGCATACCTGACCATGCATCGCATGACCAATGCATGCTTTGCCGAATTTGGTTTATCGGCTGATTCCTTCACCGTCCTTACCAACTTGGTGGAGTTTGGAGCGATGACTCAAAAAGAACTGGTTCATAAAATTAGTTCAGATGCCAATACCATCAGTGCAATGCTAAACCGCTTGGAACGCAGTAAGCTGATCATCCGAAAACGCGATCCCCATGATGGTCGTTCCCGCCTCGTTCAAATAACCGCCAAAGGACGGCGTATTCAAATCAAACTATGGAAAAAAAGCCGTCCACTCCGGCTTGTAATGGCAAGTCTTTTTGATTCAAAAGATTTATCCTTGGTTGTAAATTCCCTGACGCATATGGCGCAGGCGATGGAAATTCATAATTTGAATGGGAAAGGAAAAAACAATGAACTCGCGAAGAATGACTAGCCTTATCACCCTCATGACACTGCTTCCAGCATTGGCTTTGACAAACGCCACACAAGCTCAGCGAGATCCTCGAGATCCACAGGTGGTTTCACCTGAACTATCCGATGACCGTCAGGTTACATTTCGTATTCTAGCCCCTGAGGCGGAATCCGTACGGTTAAGCGGCAGCGATATTCCAGGTATCGGTCAAGGTAAAGAGATGACCAAGGGTGAAAACGGCGTTTGGGAAGTCACCTTGGGGCCACTATATCCTGGAGCCTATCGCTATCACTTCAATGTCGATGATGTACCGGTCATTGATCCACGCAATACCTCCATCAGTGAATCCAATATGAACGTATGGAGCCTTGTTTATGTTCCAGGTTCGGATTTCATGGATAAGAAAGAGGTTCCCCACGGCGCGGTGGCCGAGGTCCATTACTACTCAACCTCCCTTAAACGCTTTCGCCGGATGCATGTGTATACCCCTCCGGGTTATCAGTCCGGTGAAGGGAAATATCCTGTCTTCTACCTATTGCATGGAGCGTTTGATTGCGACAATTCATGGTCTACCGTTGGCCGGGCAGGTTTTATACTCGATAACCTCATTGCCGCAATAAAGGCTAAACCGATGGTGGTGGTCATGCCCGCCGGTCATACCGGCCCATTTCGTTTTGGTGGCCCCCGGTCTAACAGGGATGAATTTAAGGAGGATTTTATCCATGATATTATGCCCTATATAGAGAAGAATTACCGCGTACACAACGACCGGGAAAACCGAGCCATTGCCGGCCTATCCATGGGTGGTGCACAAACGTTGAATATTGCTATTCCCAAGCTAAACGATTTTGCCTACATTGGTGTCTATAGTTCGGGGATATTTGGCATTACCGGTCGAGGTTCTGGAGGAACGGATTCCGGCCCTTCATGGGAAGAACAGCATAAAGATATCCTGGAAAATGATGAACTCAAAGAGGGACTTGCACTCTTTTGGTTCGCCACCGGCAAAGATGATTTCCTCATCGAAACCTCACAAGCCACAGTGGATATGTTTAAAAAACATGGATTTGATGTTGTCTATAAAGAAACCGAAGGCGGCCATACATGGATTAATTGGCGTAATTATCTCAATGAGTTTGCTCCTCAACTCTTTAATTGAATAGGATGATAAATCTAAGGAGATTGCCGATGAAGCTAAAATATAATGCCATTGCGTTATTCATCTTCTCACTAATCGCTGCTGGTTCTGTCCATGCCGCTGGTATCGACTATACAGGAACCGTCACCGGTGATGAAATCAAATTTACACTCAAAGTCGGAGAATTTGCCACGGAAAAATTTATAGCTACACGAGGAGAAACAGCGATGGTGCCAGAAACGTCCAGCACAGAGGCCCCCACGTTTGATCAGGAACGCCAAGGAATTGCCCGGGGTAAGATCGAAACCATTGAATACGATTCAAAAACCGTTGGGATCACACGTAAAATGCTGGTTTACACACCTCCTGGTTATTCAAATGAGAATAAATACCCAGTTCTGTATCTCTTGCACGGCATCGGCGATATTGAAACAGCTTGGAGCAGAAAAGGCAATGCCGGGATTATTCTTGATAACCTTTACGCGGATGAAAAAATAGTGCCTATGATAGTGGTAATGCCCAACGGACGTGCCGATAAAGATATGACACCTCGTACACCCTGGGGAGAACAATTCCCCGCATTTGAAGCCTTCGAGCAGGATCTCCTCAACGATATTATTCCCTACATCGAGGCAAATTACTCCGTGAAGTCTTCACAGGAACATCGCGCCTTGGCTGGTCTTTCCATGGGAGGTGGTCAGACATTCAATATAGGGTTAAAACACCTGGACACCTTCGCCTGGTTGGGTGCCTTTTCCGCAGCCCCAAATACTAAACCAGTAGAGGAACTCATCCCCAATCCCAAAGCCATCACCAAACGACTTGAATTACTTTGGATCTCATGTGGTGATCAGGATGGATTGATCAATATCAGCCAAAACGTCCACACATATCTTGAAAAGCACAACGTCCCCCACATTTGGCATATCGATTCCGGAGGCCATACCTGGCCCGTATGGAAAAATGACCTCTATATTCTTGCACAAAAATTGTTCAAACAAGAATCATCAACAAATAGCAATGAGCAATAATAATGGCTTATTTAAATAGTAGCAATGAAATCAGGCTCTTCGGATAATGTTGCCGGAGAGCCTAAATCTCTCTTTCACCGATGTTGGAACATTATGTTATCTCACCGGTCTGCGTGATCCTCATCATGCTTCCGCTGGTCCCATGAGTGGTGCTATTTTTGAAACAGCGGTGTTGGCTGAAATCTACAAAAGGCTTGTCCATCGGGGAGAAAATCCACAAATCTACTTCTGGCGCACGTCAAGCGGCATGGAAGTGGACTTTCTCATTGAACATCAAGCCCGCCTTATTCCCATCGAAGTAAAACGTTTCGCTACCCCCCGCCCAGAGATGGCCTTAACGATTAAATCACTTCGCCAGGATTTAGGAGATCGCATCCATCCAGGATACGTGATTCATTCTGGAGATATTCGTATGCCATTAGGCGATAATGCAAAGGCTATTCCTTTTCTACGAACATAGATGCAACTTTCCATCCTGTAGTTCCAGTTGCCGGTCGGCTTCGGCGGCGATTTCCCGGTTGTGGGTGACCATCACGATGGTCAGTTTCTTCTCTTCTTGCTGTTGGCGGATCAGGGTAATTAACTCGGCACTGCTGGAGGGATCAAGGTTGCCGGTCGGTTCGTCCATATAAAGGATTTCGGGATGATTGATCATGGCGCGAGCCACGGCAACACGCTGCTGTTCACCGCCGGATAGTTGAGAAGGCTTGTGTTCAGCCCGTTCAGCTAATCCTAAATCCTTCAACAATTTGTGTGCCCGGTTCCAAAGATCAGTATCCGGTAAACCGAGAATCATTCCTGGAATGGCAACATTCTCAACCGCATTGAATTCGGGCAATAAATGGTGGAATTGGAACACGAACCCAAACGATTGGCTGCGCATCCTGTCACGGCTGCGTTCAGTCAGGCTCGATAATTGTTCACCTCTGAAATGAATTTCACCGCTAGTGGCTTGATCAAGGCAGCCCAGAAGGTGCAACAGCGTCGATTTTCCCGATCCGGATTCCCCGGTGATGGCAACAAATTCACTTTCTTGCACGTCCAGGTCCAATTGATCAAGCACCTGCAATTCTTTAGGGCCGGTTTTAAATATCTTGTCTAATTTTTCGCAGCGTAAAATGTATGAGTTTGCAATTTCCGTCATAATCTGTTCCTATTCCAAGCGGCGTTGAAGTTTTCTTACTTTTCGTTTGATGCGATCCAATAAAAATGAATCATCCAATTCCTCAGCTATCAAAAGGGCGTATTCATAATGCTTAAACGCCTTCTCCGCTTTATTTAATTCGAAGGCATATAAATCCGCCAGGCGTTCATGGTAAAGCATCACGTTTGGAGCCAATTCAACGCTTTTTTCATACATGTTGGCGGCTAGTGAATAGTGCTCTTTCTTTTCATATACTTTGGCGAGGTAGAAATATGAATCTGCATGGGTGGGATTATGCTTGATCTCCAACTTAAAGTGCAGTTCCGCCTCTTCAAAACGCCCACCAGTAAAATCAATAATACCCGCCAGGTATTGGATCTCATCCCGTTCCGGATCAATCATCAATAGAATATCCGCATAACGCTGAGCGGATGAATATTGAGATTTGCTAATATAAACATTAACCATTTGTTTAAACGAAGCCGGTGTGGCATATGTCTCCGTAGCGCGTTCCATACGGTCAATGGCACGGTCTCGATAGGCCATCCCTAAATCGGGATAAGCGGATAAATAAAAGTAGGCCCGTCCCATCTCAAAGAGAATCTGCCCATTTTGGGGATAAAGGCGGTCAGCGGTTGATAGATAATCCTGCGCAGTATGAAGAACACTGCGTGCCGCATATGCATCATTTTGGTATTTTGTCTGCGAGTCACGAATCAGGTTTTGTGCTCTGAAGTGGAAATGCGCCGCCAAATAATGTTGAACCACCACAACACCCAGGTAAACAGATATAGGCAACAAAATAATCACCAATATCCAGCGGCTCCAGGTTGATTGAAAATGCTTTGGAAAATGATTTTGAAGCGATAAGATTCCCCCCAATCCCAACGCAAACAACATGGCACTCGCAGGTAAGCGCAAGGGGAAATCAAACAGGCTGTGGAATGCCGTCTGTAATATCAAGGCAGTGCACCCTAATATAGCAATAATTTGAGAACGTGATAAATCCCCTTGATACAGGATTTGCACGGCGGTTCCCAGTCCCGCGAAGATCACCAATAAAAGCAGAGCAAATCCCATGCTGCCGGTTTCTGCTAAAAACTGTAAGTATTCATTATGGGTGCGGTTGGCGAGGATGCTGTTCATATGGCGCGTGAGTTGTTGAATGCTTTCCCGTTCCACCTTGTTTGACAAATTGTAAACCGTGGTCAAAAAGCGGGGTGAAAATCGCCCATGACCCTCGCCGATTAGAGGTTCCTCCTTCCACATCTGCAAGGCGGAGCACCACAAAAGTGGCCGGGCACGCAAACTAATATCCTGAAAGGTCGCCAAATGATAAAAACGCTTGCCCAGCGAATAAATAAGCCCTGCTCCCTGTTTGTATTGGATGGCAAAAAGGCTGCCTGTGAGGATGATTCCAGCCAGTAAAACCATACTTCCCCATTTAAACCAACGGCGCAGTGACAGTCCTGACTGGGAAGCAATTTTTGTGTAGTAAATCGCTAGCAGGATGGCAATAATGCCAATCGTAGGAAGCAACCCAACCCACACTCCCCGATTTTGTGTGTAAAGAAGGGTATAGATAATAAGGCCTAAAAAAAGAACGGCTCCCAACCGGCTCCACCATCGTTTTGCCAATGCCAAAACCGTAGTGGAGACGATTCCCAACATGACAGCAAAACAGGCATAGTAATTGGGATTCCCCAACGCCCATATCACCCCTCGATCCTGGTTGACCAGGGGATTTCCATATCGCCATTCTTTCCCCAGCATAATTTCATTGAATTTTATATCGAGTCCAACGGTATAACTCCAGGCATAAACCACCACACCAACTTGAGTAATGCAGGCGATAAATAAAAGTGTTCGCAACCGCTGCCAATCCCGGCAGCAATCTGCTACCAGCAAGGCAAACAACACCCATGATACACTTCGCAAAGCATGATCCAACGCATAAGCATAATGGGAATCCAGCCACGCCCGCAGAAACATATACACAGCAAACAGAATCAATGCGATTGGCATGAGGTTAAACCGCAGAGTGGGAGGGCGTTTTAAATATAAAAGCAGGCTAAAAAAGAACGCAAGAAAAACACCGAATTCAAAAAAACGAAATTTGGTTTCCGGCCCTGCTCCGACCAATATTCTAATATCAATGACCCACGGTACCAAAAGCAGTGTCATGCAGAGGATTAAAAAACGAGTCAGGTCCAACAGGCGCACAATTTTGTTCATTCTTCACTCAATGATTGATAAAAATCGATGGTTCGTTTTGCAATCGAATCCCATGAAAACCGCTCTATTACATCTTCTTTCCCAGCCTGTCCCAGGCGTTTGGCTTTTTGGGGATCCTTTAAAAGATGAATGATAGCTTGGGTTAATTGTTCCACATCATTTGGTGAAACCAACAGGCCGGTTTCTCCATCCTTGATCACTTCAGCCATTCCCCCGACATTGGTTGCCACCACCGCATTCCCCATCGCAAGCGCCAGTAACAACACGCCACTTTGATCAATATCACGATACGGCAATACGACAATATTTGCTGAGTGAAATAGCTCGGGAATATCACCATCTGGAATATATCCCAAACGTATTTCGATATGCTGATTGAGCTTGTTTGCCTCGATTAACGCCTGGTAGCGATCGAATGGTTCGAGCGGCTGGCCGGCAATGGTTAATTTTACTTTCGGACAGTTTTCTTTAACTTGCACTATCGCTTCCAACAGGACATCCAATCCTTTATAAGGCCGGATGTTACCAAAAAAAAGTAAGTTATATTTTTTTCCCTCAACCGGGGAAAACTCTGACTTTGTGTTTTTTTTGACTAAAAAGCTGTACTCCCCATGTGGAATAATAGCCTTCCTGCAATGAATATCAGAAAAGTGACGCTCAAATTGATTTTGACTATGCCGGGTATGAAAGATAAGCCCTTGCATTTTCTGATAAATCATCTCAAAGGTACGAATGGAATCAGTTTGTACTTCATGCGGTAATACATTATGGACGGTATACACCCAGGACACCTGTTTAAAGGGCGCCAGGCGCATCAAAGCAAGCAAAACCTGAGGGCGAGCCACGCCTTGCCAATGGATAATCGCATTTGATCGCCGCAGATGCCATGCCAGTTTGACCGCCTGAATTGGATTGGTTTTTATCCCTCTAAATAGGTGATAAACACGCAATTTTGCGGGAAGCGGGGAAAAGTTCCAGCGTCGACTTGTCACGATTTCACATTCCACCCCAGTTTCCGCCAAAGCCTTGGCTAAACAATAAGTGTAATGTGCTATGCCGCCTGCTCCCGCTGGTTCGATAAACACCACCTTCATTCAATCGCACCATTCATTAGGCTTTGATAGACCTTTAACGTCTCTTTTGCGGTATCTTTCCATGAAAATCGCTTGGCTTGTTCGATGCCTTTGGCCGCCCATTCATCACGATTAGCGCTTTTCCACATCTGGTTCATCGCCGCTGCCCATTCCTCTTCGTTGTAATCATCAAGCAGAACACCTGCATCGCCTATCACTTCAGGAATTGATGAATGGTTTGGCGCAATCACAGGCGTGCCACAGGCTAACGATTCCAACCCGGGCAACCAAAAACCCTCATACCACGGCGCCATAACGGTAAAAGCTGCTCCTGAATAATAGGTTCTCATCAGGTCCATATCCGGCACATAGCCTTCAATACGAACATGGCGTTGAATTTTTAATGATTCGAGGGTTTCAAATATATCATTGTACAACCACCCGGCTTTACCTACGATTACCAGGGTGGCTTCTACCTTTGATTGTTCCAACCAGTGGGCGAAAACGCGCAAAAGAAAGGGGTAGTTTTTACGGGGTTCCAAGGTGCCCACTGCTAAGACATACCCAGGCTCGAGGTGTTTGTTGCGTCGAAACGCACGAATCCGTTCTTCATCCGGCTCGGGATAGAATTCTGGAGCCGCTGCTTCATGGATGGTATGTACGCGTTCTTCTTCAATCCCCAGGTTTTCAATGACATCCTGCCGGGTGTTATTTGAGACGGTAATGATCTTATCCGCCCGCTGGGCCATGTTGGGAACCAGGCAATTCCAAACCATCCGGGATTTCAAATCCTTATGACGTGGATAATGCATGGCGGAAAGATCGTGTATGGTAAGCACGCGGCGGCCTTCATATAAAAAGGGTAGACATTGCCCCGGGCTATGCAGGACATCGATGCCATATTGGCGGCATAGACCACCCAAACGTGTCTGGCACCAAACGTGGGTGCTGCGCGACGGTCCTCTCAGCACGTGGAGAATGCGGTTAGAGAGGGGCATTTCCGGTAAGGGGCGATTGTAAAAGGCAAACAGTTCATCCACCTCTTCCAGTGATGCCAATTCATTAAGAAGATGATAATTATAAAAACCGATCCCGGCCCGGGGCCGGGTGAGGGTGGTACATTCGATTCCAATTCGCACGAAATTAAACTCCGTTCATGTTGTCAGATCACCATTTTTAAGCGATACTGATAAGAAAAAGATCAGTTATCTATCCTCTATTCCCCTCCCAAGATTGGGAGGGGTTAGGGGAGGGTTGAAGAAAAGTATGTACAAGATCATTTAACCCCCTCCTAACCTCCCCCATTTCATTGGGAGAGGAATATGAGTGCATATCAAAGTGATTCGAATAAATTTCACACCTTGAAACAGACTGGTATTCATAAAAATGGCACTTGTATTCTCTATATTAAACATATTTTTTCAATTGTTGATCGTCATCCTGTTGATCCGTTATTTTATTGAACCGTTTCGCTTTTATGGTTTTGGTCCCATCCTGGTTTCTATTGTGACCTTAACCGAGCGAATACTCCAACCCTTCCGTCAATTATTTCCCCGCAGCTCGCCTTTTTTGCAAAATCAAATGCCTCTGTTTGCCATTGTATTAGTGTTGCTGATTCGCGGTTGGTTTATGTGGATATTACGGGCGCGGCTGATTTCTCCATTTAGTGATATTCCCTCAGCGGTTGAACAAATTCCACTTATTCACGAATTTTCCATCAGCTTGACCATGGGGTTGGTGTTAGTTGCCCAGCTGTTGATAATGATGCTTTTCGCCAGTGTGATGATCGCCCATCATGGCATTCCCATGTATAGCAGCAATGCAGGTTTTGTCTGTTTCCGCCAGCGAACCTTTGCTGTATTTCAATGGGTCAAAAAAATCATTCCAACGGATAATTTGAATAAACTCTTTATCATCAGCGCGATTGTAATATTGCTTGCCACCGGTATTCTTGCCTCCATCACCAATATGTCTATCGGCCAGTTAGGTTATACGATGACCATAGCCATATTCGAAGTGCTGTTGGGATTTTTATACATTTATTGGTTTATCCTGCTTCTCGCAATTCTTTCCAGTTGGATCGCTGCCGATCAGTTCAGTTTGGTGGTTCAATTAGTGAGGGCAATGGCAGATCCTTATCTAAATATCTTTCGTCGCCTTTTCCCCTGGGCTCGCATAGATTTTATTGATCTCTCTCCCATTTTTGCATTTTTGGTACTGAATCCCGGCATCATCATGCTTTTGGCGACGCTCGAAGGGGCTTTAAAATCCTACTTTGATCCTGAGAGTTTCACTTACCCCAGTACGCCGATACTCTTTTCTATTTATTAGCACACTTTTTCTCTGCCAAGACGGCTTGATTTTGAAAAAAGGGTGTTGTGAAAAACATCGCTTGAATATTAAGCCGTAACAATTGCTGAATCAAATCGTTTTATAAAGCACATCTTTCATTACAATAGACTGGAGTAACTCATGAAAGAATCAGTAGCCATTGCGGGGTTGATTATTGGAGCCTTTCTTATTGTTTTTCCTCCTTTAGCGGATTATTTGCATGAACTAAATGTGGTGCGCCTGCTTTCAGCAGAGAATACCCGCCAGGTAACGTTGAATTTCCGGATCAGTGAAACCTATAGCTTCGGCTGCTGGATAGCAGGTATTGGATTAATTGTTGTTTCTATTTTGTCCTCATTAAAAAAAGTGAAGCCTGAAAGTGAATAGGTGAAATTGCATCTATATCGAAATCATGGTTTATTAAGAAAATGACTTTTATTTCCGTGCATAAAACTCATAGGCTGGTTCTCCATCTGGATAAGTAATTGTTTTTATGGGCGTTTTATCGGTGATATCTCCCGCTTTGGCTAAATATAGATTATCACCGGATGCAAGGTTGTACCATCGCGCGATTGATCCGTACTTTTGCCCTTTATACATGTGATAGTCATCATGCCCGAAATCACGATAAACCGGTACATAGTGATAAAAAGGCAGAATGTACTTGGGGAAATCACCACCCCCAAAGGGTTCCGCTGGATGCCCTGAAAAAACCGCCAACGCCACAGGATGCAAGCGCACTTTGTGCGAAATCACCACTCGTTCATACTCGGCCTTGTGGGATTCGATATACTCCACGGCTTCCCGCAAACCAACCTGCCAACGTTCAGCGGAGCGTATCGGATAGTGCCTAAAATAATCGTAATAAGTGATTCCGCAGTTAATCACAAATAATGTGGCTAAAACATATTTGGATAAACGTTGTGAACGTTCTGATTTGATGAAGTCGAAACATGTGCCAATCCCCAAGGCGCTGATGATTTCGATCAAACCTATCCCACATGATGCCCGCAACGGGCTGGGCATGCTGTGTATGTCATAGCGGTCATAGGTCATGCTGGCAGGAACCGCAAAAAGCACCAGCCATATTAATAGCACCAGACCGATTGGCCCTCGTTTGCGGATCATTTCAAACAAACCGAGGAGAAAAAACGGGAACAATACAATCAACGCTGTTCCCCCACCCGCCAGGTTCATATAGGTAGGATTCCCCGACCAAAACAAAAAAAGGGGAGACAAATGCTGAACATACTGCTGCAGAAATAATGTCATTCCATCCGGGCGGTTAAACACGGATAAAAAATCAAAGCGTGCCTGCATGGCTTGGTAGTGAGTGATAGAAAATAGCAATAATGGTAATCCGATAAGGACTAATATTCCTACTCCGCTCATGGTCTGCCAACGATACTTCCAAAATGTTCGAATATAGATGAAAAAAATACCGATCAACCATAATGGTATAAACAATCGCGCGGTCGGATAACTATAAATCGTTAATCCAAAAAACAGGCAAGAGCCAAATATCCAATACCATCGGGGATGCTTAATCCACTTCATCAGCATAAAGAGGGCAGTCAACTGCAACGGTGTTTGCAAGACCGCTTCCCAGCCGATCCGGCTGTAAAACACGCTCCAGGGTGAAAACGTTAATAATCCTGCCGCACAAAGGGCGATGTTTTGTGAAGAAATTTCTTTTACAAAAAGGAATACGAGCAGAATACTCAGCGTTCCAAGCACAACCGACGGAAGCCTAACGATATAGGCATTGATGCCAAAAAAGGCAGAGAATAAACCGGAAAAGTAAATGTAAAGCGGCGGGCTATACTCACCCGATTGCTTGAAAAACAGGGGCCATGAGTCACCATGATGATCCATGCCGGTGCGATAGACCGAAGCGCCATCAAAAGCCTTAAGCAGCTCGTCGGAATTCAAAGCGGGCGGGACGTGATGTAAACATATCACCCGCAACAAGAAGCCAGCCGCTAATAAGCCGATTAATATCCACTTTGGTTTAATTTCCATACCTCTATCGTTCATCCCAATCGTGCTATGATAGCCAGTGTTTTATGCAGCCTATATTTGCACAGATTATGGAAAATACAATGCGCTACGAATGGTTTATTGCTAAACGCTATTTACGCCCTCAGGGAGGGGCTACCTTTATATTTCACCTGACCCTCATCAGTATCGCCGGGATCGCGTTGGGGGTGACCTCATTGATTACCGTCATTTCAGTGATGAATGGCTTTGCCAATGATTTACGATCCAAAATGATGCAGGGTAGTTCTCACCTTATGCTCAATTATAGCCATTCGGGTGGATTGACTAATTATGAAGCACATATTCCTCAGCTTCAATCTGTCGATAATGTGGCTGCCTGTGTACCCGCCATTATTTATCAGGGCGTTTTATACGCAACTGATATGCCTGAATATCGAAAAATCTTTGCTTCGTTTATCGGTTTGGATCCCCACTATCTGACCGATGAAACCGGTTTGAAAAATCATATCATTTCTGGCAGTTTGGATGAACTTGAGATTGAACAGACAGGCACACCCTCCAATGAAAAACTCAAAATTACGGAGTTATCCAGTCCCAAACTCCCTGGCATTGTTATTGGGAAAGAAATGGCTTCCTTGCTATTCGGTGTCAGTGCCACTTCTTCTGAAATCGAGAAAAAAAACACATTTGAACGTGTATTAGGACAGCGAATCACCCTGGTGACGGTTCCCAACGAGATGGATACCTTTTCGACCAGCAACACCCGTTCGCGAATTTTCCAGGTGGTTGGTGTGTTTGAATCAGGACATTATGAATTTGATTCAAGCTGGTGTTATGTTTCCATCCCCTCTGCTCAGTATTTGCTTAAAATGCCCAAAAAAATTTCGCATTATCTCTTCTGGTTTCATGATCATCGTGAAAACGCAACCCTCACCACTGAAGATACGATCAATCGAATTAATCGTGATTCGATCGGCAAAGGGTATAGCCAAACCTGGATGAACATCAACCGGGTATTCTTTGAAGCGCTTGAGATTGAAAAACGCACCATGGATTACATCTTAAAAATCATCATTCTGGTCGCCACCTTCAACATTATTGCCACCCTATTTATGGTTGTAACAGAAAAAACCCGGGATATCGGCTTGTTGCGCGCCATCGGCGCGGGCCGGCGAAATATCATGATGATATTTATCCTGCTGGGTATTATCGTCGGTCTGTTGGGCACTTCTCTAGGTGTTGTGGGCGGTTATACCGTCTGCCGCCTGATTCAATGGCTGCAATTGGACCTCCCTGGCGATGGCATGATTTATTACTTGAAATATCTGCCATGCGAAATGGAAATATCCGACTTTATCAATGTATCCCTCTACACCTTTTCTGTGAGTTTTTTAGCCTCTATTTATCCCGCCGTGCGCGCTTCCCGCTTTGTCCCGGTTGAAGCGTTGCGTTTTTCATAGGTGTCAAGCAATAAATTGAGGTTAAAATCGCCTTGGGTTGTGCCTCATTTTCACACGTTGGCCGATGGGATTTTAGCATGCCCATTGAATTGTAATGTGTTATGGATGGGATATATGGTTATTAAGCATGTTGTTTCTATCCAGCAGGCTGATTGGCGAGTTCCATAATGCGCTTTATGAAAAGTTTTATCGAATGAAAAATATTTATATTGGAAAGGTAAAAATGTCGTGTCAAAATTAGGAATATATGTTAAACTACTTAGATAAAATATCTATGTGACTTACTTTCAAATCATGCAGGTTTTTAGACCCGCTCCACAAGGGGGGTATTGTGTTGAGAAACAATTTATCCATGACTCGATTTTTAGTGTTTTGTATCGTTTTCTTGATGGTTCACTCATTGACATTTGCGCAGGGCATATTTGATCAAACGGCGGATTGGGAACTCAGTCAGGATAACAATATTAAAGTGCCTGGGAGTGCCCAATTTGAAAATGGAACATATGTTATTGAAGGCAATGGGAACGACATATGGAATCAAGAGGATGAGGGATTCTATCTCTATACCCACCATCCGGGAGACACCACGCTACAAGCGCGAGTGAATTGGATTGATACGGCTGGCCATGATTGGTCAAAAACCGGATTGATGATTCGTGATAACGCACAAAGCCCTTCATCAAAGCATTACAGTTTTCTAATGCGAGGCAGCCAGAATGGTGACCGCAGTATGATTTCCTGGCGATCTGAAAATGAGGGAAGCTCTGCATTGTCTTTTGTTCAGGATTCAGAAGGAAATAATGTGGGGAATAAGGATGGTAATGGGCTTTGGATGCGCCTTTCTTATTATGAATCGAAAGAATTATGTGTTGCTTCGTATTCATTGGATGGCAATAAATGGATCGAATATCACCAGTTGGAAATGAAGATGGAGGCCCCCGTGGCTTACGGGCTGGTAGTAACCAATCATATGGATAATGAAAGTCTTGCCAGTGCAATGTTCGACCATGTTGAGTTGCAACAGGCTGAAACTCCTACCGATAGACCTACGCCTTTGCCAACCGATACCCCCACACCCTCACCTTTAGCGACAAATACCCCCACAAATACTCCTACGGCTGTATCCTCTCCCACACCGGAAAGCCCGGTCCATACGCCAACCCCCATTCCAGGTTGGTTTATCCTTGATGGTTATGGGGGGATTCATACAACAAACCCAGAGGCCCAAAAGCCCATGCTCCCATATTTTGGATTCAATATCATACGCGATCTTGAACCCGATCCTCTTGGCCGAGGGTGGTATATGCTGGATGGTTTTGGAGGGATTCACACCTCTTCCCCAGAATTGCCCAAGCCGGATGGGCTACCCTATTTCAGTTTTGATATTGCCCGTAATCTGGAAATCAAACAAAACGATGACGGATTGCAATTCTATTTGCTCGATGGGTATGGGGCGATTCACACAACCGTTGAGAATTTCAAGTTTGAACAATTACCTTGGTTTGGTTTTGACAATGTTCGCGATTTGGAACCGGATGATGAACAAGGTTGGTGGGTGCTGGACCGGTTTGGTATTATTCATCATAGCAGCGGGGAATATGATACGCCATTAAGTGGTGCGAGTGAATTCATGCCGGTTGCCAAATCGATTGTTCGATTTGAAGATGAAACAATGGTGATGCTTGATGGTTATGGAGGACGATATACCAAACCATCCAATCCCGCACAAGATTTAGTGGATGGTTTGCCGGAAGGTTTTTATTTTCCAGGATTTGATATCCTTTGGGATTTAGAAGTGACTGCAGATTAAGTGAATTTAGTAAGATTAATTGTGTCACTGCGCGTCCAGTAGAGAGGTTACGGATTTGTCCTGGTAGGTCTCGAATACCTGTTTGAGGGAGTTTTGCCAGGGCTCGAATAGGATGGGAGGCTTGGCTCGGAAGGATTTCAGGCCGAGAAGGCGTTCAATCACATCGGAGACCATAAGGCCATCGGGATCACCGCTTGGGTAAAACTGTTCTCCAACTTTTGCCTGGTGGATAAGCCGTACTTGAGTTAAATCGTGTAGGCAGCGTTTAACTCGCCGGGCTGACCACCCGGTGTTCTTGGTTAGATCATTAATCGTTACACCTTCCCCCATTTCCAGAAAATGACGGCAGATTTCCAGGAATATCTTAAGCGAATGAATAGGCCGGTGAAATGAAACCCACTCTTTGCGTTTCATACGGTTCAGATGTTGATCATAATCCTGAATAGTGGTGGCAATCACGGGTCCCAGCAAAAAACATAAGTAACTGTAATAAAGCCACATGATAAAGATGGGAATCGCCGCCACCGTTCCGAATATGCTGTAATAACTCGATGGTTGAGATGTAATATAGCGAATGTATACGTCAAAACCGGCTTTAGCGGTTTCCCACAAAATGGCGGCTACCGCGCTGCCGATTAAGGCTGGAAAGATGTTGACTTGTTGATTGGGGAGATAGCGGTTGGCGACCAGAAACGCGAAAAGGGTGAGGGCGTAAGAGATTAGGTGATTCAGTATCCAGGGTGTCCATGACATTTGCAGCCAACCCGATAAACTCAGGCGGGCGGCGAATTGGGTGGAATAATAATAGGATAAACCCAAAAGAAGTGGGGTCAGAGTCAAAAGCAACCAGCAAGCCAGAAAACGGGAGAAAAGCGTACGCCGATGACGCACGGACCAGATTTCATTGAAAGCATGCTCGATGCTGTTAAACAGACTAACACCAGCCAGGATGAGAAACACCAAGGTTACAAAACGTAATGCGGATGCGCGTTGAATGAATTCCAACACTTCTGTTTTAACTTGCTGCAATTCATCTTTGGCGTCAGAAGCTGCTCCCGGCACGAAATGGTCAAAAATAAAATCGAATACCTGATTGCTGAAACTGGCGGAGGAACTTCTATCGATTTGGTATTTTTCATTGACTTCATCGAAAGGGGATTCTGGTTTGGTTAGGTTTCTCTCTTGCTGAAGTTCATTTTTTGGAAGTGTATAATTGTTTAATTCAGGAGTTTGGCTGGTAAAGGCGCTGAGAATCATTAACGATATAGCAGCCATCGGCACCAGGGAGAGGATGGTGGAATAGCCGCATACGGATGCATGAGCCCACACCCCTTTCTTATTGAAGAGATGCCATACTATCCGCAAGCCTATCAATAATTTCACCGCTAATGAATGAGACAATGGTCTACGGAAAACGTCCCGAATCATTTGTGGTGAAAACAAAGATATGAATCGTTTGAACCATCCAATCAGAAACTTCAAGAATGGTGATCCTTTCCTACATTGTATATTGGTCTCTTGTAGTACAGTTTTCCTGTCTGCTTTCAAAATTGGGTTGACACATAGATCAACCCCCCATGTCATTAACTTAAGATCAAACTGGATTGTTGAATAGGGAGGGCGGGAGCCTCGCCCTCCCCTCTAAGTTAATGACATTGGTCAATCCCTACATGTTGTAGGGGCGACCCCATGTGTTCGCCCTATGTTGTGGTTTGGCAGACATCAGGAAGCCAGAACCACAATACAAATTATATAATCCTTTCCTATTGAAGATCCGTCAACCAGTCGTTTAAATCTTCGGTCGATAGGGGTGCGCTTTTTACTTCTAATAGATCGGCTGCGCCTGCAGTTGCATAAGCTTGCCTGGCCCATAGCGTGTCAAACCATTCGGCGGTGTTATGGATCATCATTGGTGTAGGTGCCATCAGGGCTTGGGCCGCACGAAAATCACCTGCTCGACGCAGACATGGGATAAATAGGTATTGCAATACATCTGCATCATCGCTGGTGTCAAACGCATTGGCATCCACGATGACAGATTCCAACGGTTGAGCAAATGGCGCCGCTAAAAGGCTCCACATACCCGCCATACCGTCGCCGATCAGGTGGATTCCATCAACTTCGAAACGCGAATCCAAATAAGCCATCGAGGTCAGGATATCCTGTACTCGTTGGGCTGTATCACTGAGATTGTATGTATAGAAATGGCTGACATCACGTTTTCGTTCGGCTTGCGTGAAAGGGGTATGATATTCTCCTGTCATGAAAACATCCGGCATAAACACTGTATGGCCGCGTTCAAGCAGGGCCGATAGTTTGGAGCCTGGTTCACCGGTTTTTAAATCGAAGAAGTCCGAGCGTCCATTTTCCCCAACGAGCAGAACACCTTGATTTTGTTTTTGATAATTCTTGGGTATCATTAAAATTCCGGGTATTTGATCTCCCTCACCGGTACGGCCAATCAGTACTTTTTCAATAATATATTCTGACTGATCAATATAATCGATACGTTCAATTTTAAGATTATCCTGATTGAGTTGTTTGGCGTAAAGGACGTGTTCCAAAGCCTTGCCCAAACGTCGCCGCATAGCACGCAGTTTGGTTTCATTGGAAGGGAAAACTTCTTGCAGTTGTTTTTCTGAGCGTTCCTTCAAACTTTCGAAGAGAGAATCCCGGCTTAACGCACGGTCAGGCATTTCGTTAGGGAAGACGCGCAAATCCTCTTCTTTTTCCACTTCAAACTCTTGTTCCTTGAAGTCTCCCGCATTGTCATTACCTAAAAGCCATCGTCCAAATGCGGTATAAACCGCTTCACGGCTTTGTTGATTATAATTATGGGGGGCGTCAATTTGTACGGCATCCACATGATCGGTTGCGTCGAAGAGGGAATAGATTGATCGTACGGCCGGATATTCAACGCGTAATGTTTCCTTTGTCCAATCGCCGGTGGTGGAAATCATCATCAATCCACGAGGAGCCATCATGGCGCCGAATTCCACATTCGTGGCATCGAGGCGGAGTAGTGGTGCATTTTCGCATACACAGCCGCCCTGAAAATGAGCAGAGATCATATTCACCGGCGCCGCGGCAGCGATACGCCGATCCACCGCCATCAAGGTAAATGTTTGGGTTCCACCGCCGGATGCTCCGGTCAGGCCAATTCGGTCTGAATCCACCTCAGGAAGGGATTCTAAAAAGTCAACCGCTCGAACGCTATTCCAAAATTGCAAGCCATGAGCAGAAATTCCCCACAGCCATTCTTCTGGTTGACCCCAGCGGTGTTCCAGTTGTTTGCTGTCGTTATAGCCAATCATATCGATGGCCAGGCATATATAGCCTTGTTTGGCGAAGTTGATGCACCGGCCGGGAACGGAATTGTTATCCGTGTTAACCAGCCGTCCTGGTCCCCAATGACCATGAGGGCATAAGACAGCAGGAAAGGGGCCAGGTTTCCCCTTGGGTTTATACAAATTGCCAGTTACAAAAAAGCCGGGGTAACTTTCGAAGTAAACTTTTTCAACCGTGTAGTCATCGCGTTCAATTTTTCCAAAAACCGCAGCATTCAAGGGGGTTCGATCCGGTAAGGGGTACGTTCCCATGCTGACCAGGATGTGCTCTTTGAGCCACTGTTTTCGTTCCAACCATTCATGTTTGCTTTCATACTGAGGAAAAGGGAAATATTGGCTGTTATGGCGAAGGTCATCCAAACGTTGATCTTCGATGGATCTGGATGACCTTGGAAATACTCGACTCATGCTAAATAGACGGTTGGGATTCCATTGTTTGTTTTGGGTAAGCGCAACGTATCCAACTGTTTGGGGATCCAGTAATTTGTCCTGTTGGTCTGTAAAGATAGCAAAGGGAATGTTTCCTTGATTTTCAATTTTGACTTCACCGGCCTTTTTCCAGACATATTGGGTTTCTAATGCCTTTGTATTTCCCTTTAGGTTGAAGGATTGGCCGCTGATTTGGACAGTGATGTTTTCAGCATCTTTCAGCCATAACCAAAGGCCGTAATTTCCTGGAGATACACCCTCAATACCATCGATGGTAGCCTGCTCGATAGCATTGTGCTCCAAATATACAAGTTCCTGGGCTTTTATTATTTGAGTACTGCCCACATATCCCCATATGATCATAACTAAGAAGAAAAGTATGTGTTGCCTGAAATTCATCGGCCAACCTCCCTTTTTGGATTAACTGCATGCAAACTGTATAAGTTATTAATATTATAGACGTGAATCGTGATGAGTTGGGATATGAAACCTATCCAATCCCCTATTTTAATCAATTCAAACCTCTAAAGAAAACCTCGCATGTTAGAACCCATACGATGGCATTGAATTGGTAAAGCAGTGGTATATTCAGAAGTCACTGCTATTACCAATATTCTTCTGTATGCATGTTGCCGGGATCTCGACGGGTTCCTTTAACAAATCCTCGGTTTCCCATTAATTCCATAGCCTGTTCGATCATAGCGGGATTTCCACATAAAAAGAGATCAAATTTATCCGGTGTAATCTCCATCCCAATTTCTTTTTCGACAAAACCATTCTCAATAAATTCCTGAACTCGTCCGGTTAATCCCCGCCAGGTTGGATCGCCTGCTGGGCGGGAAATAGAGGGGAAATATTTCAAGTTTGGGCAATAACGTGTCAATGAATTCAATTCATCTCGATAACCGAGATCCCATGAATAACGGGCGCCATGAACAATCACAAACTGACGTTCTTTATGAGCCAGCAATTCCGTTCGTGCCATGCTGATATAGGGGGCAAGACCGGTGCCTGTTGATAACAAGCAGACGTGTTTGCCTTCAGGAACCTGGTCAAGAGTGAACATACCAGTCGCTTTTGGACCGAGAAATAGAGGATCACCGATATCCATTTGGAAAAGGCGCGGGGTTAATTCACCACTTTCAACCATCGTAACATAGAATTCTATGAATTCCTTATCTTTACTGGAAGAAGCGATTGAATAAGCGCGGCGGATCATTTCCTCCGGATCCCGTTGTTGGAGTTCTTCGGGATCAGGATCAGCTTGAGGATGGCGTGGTTCTTTACGTTTTAATCCCAGAACTGTGTATTGTCCGGGCTTAAAATTGAATAATTCGCCCTCAGGGATGACTCGGAATATAGATAGCCCTGGCGAGATATCGATCCGCTGGGCTAATTTCGCATTGTAATTTAATTTTCTGGCCATAAAAATATCTCGTTGATTGTATTTGGTTTTCGTTAAGAAAGTATCTCTTTACCTTTTAATTTGACAATGTTTATGATAAACATTTAAAGCGTTGCATACAATGTTTATCAACGCTTTGGATATCCAGTTTTCTATAAAAAGGATTGAAATTATGATTCGAATTGGTTTACCCCTGTTACTATCTATCGTTGCCACCACTGGATTTGCCCAGGATAATCATCCAGCGGTGGTCTTGGAGGAATTTGTTTACACCGATGCACCTTTCCCCTCATGTCATGCCTCAACGATTGTTGAAGTTGAGCCTGATGTGTTACTTTCCGCCTTTTTTGGCGGAACAGATGAAGGGAATGATGATGTTGGGATTTGGTTATGCCGAAAAGAGAATGGAAAATGGTCTGAGCCAGTGGAAGTGGCTTCACATGGTGGAGTGCCATGTTGGAATCCGGTTTTATTCAAAAAACCGAATGGTGAAATCATCCTGTTTTATAAAGCTGGTCCCAGCCCACGAGAATGGTCCGGTCTATATAAAACCTCTAATGATAGGGGAAAAACCTGGTCGGAAGAAACCTTGCTGCCTGCGGGTATTTTAGGTCCCATCCGAGCCAAACCTATATTGCTTGATGATGGCACATTGGTATGTGGATCATCAGTCGAAAGTTGGCGCACCTGGGCATGCTGGATTGAAACGACCTCGGATTGGGGTAAAACATGGAATAAATATGGTCCCATAACCGCTCCAAATGAATTGAATGGCATCATTCAACCCACCTTGTTTTTTGATAAAGACAACAATTTACGCATGTTATGCCGGGCTACCCGGAGGATCGGCAAGATTTGCATGGCAATATCAAAGGATAAAGGCAAAACCTGGAGCGATGCACATCCTATAGATCTTCCCAATCCCAGTGCGGGGATTGATGTTGTCAATCTTAATGATGGCCGGCTGGCTTTAATTTATAATCATTCACCCAACTCAAGAAGATTGCTAAACATTGCGATTTCTGAGGATGGTGGTGATTCATGGGAGAAAGTGCTGGATTTGGAAAATCAATCGGGTGAATATTCCTATCCAGCCATGATTCAAGGCGAGGATGGATTGCTTTACATTTCATATACCTACCAACGCCGGCAGATAAAGCATGTAGTTCTTGATCCAGCCAAACTGCAATAGGAACGCGAAATGGAAGAGGGAGATGAGGATGATGAGTAAATTAAATCGACGTTCGTTCATTTATCAAATTGGAGCGGGAGTAGCCGCTTCTTCAATGGCGATGCCTTCATTGAGTTCAGAAGGTGAAAAACGCCCCAATATTGTTCTTATTTTTGCCGATGATCTGGGATACGGTGATATTTCCGGTTTTGGCTATAACAAATCAGCGTTTGAAACGCCTAATCTGTTAAAGATGGCTTCCGAAGGAGCCAAATTGACCCATGTGTATGTACCTGTTCCATACTGTGCGCCTTCGCGAGCTACCATACTTACTGGACGATATCCCTTCCATAATGGGGTGGTGCATAACCCTGCACCGGACGCGGGGATAAACGATGTGGGGCTTGATCCATCCGAAATCACCATCGCGGAAGCACTGAAACCGGCGGGATACGCCTCAACGTGTATCGGCAAATGGCATTTGGGCCATAAACCTGAATTCTTGCCGCGTAAACAGGGATTTGATGAATATTACGGCATTTTATACTCAAATGATATGCGGCCTGTGCAGCTGGTGGAAAACGAAAAAGTGGTTGAGTATCCGGTCATCCAGGCAACCTTGACACAGCGCTATACCCAGCGTGCGCTTGATTTTATGGAGCACAATCATAAGAAGGGAAAGCCGTTTTTTGTATATCTTCCCCATGCCATGCCCCATAAACCCTTGGCGGCATCGGAGGCATTTTATACACCTGAAACACCTGATGATTTGTATGCGGATGTTATTCGGGAAATTGATTGGTCAGTAGGGCAGATTTTGAATAAGATCAAGGAACTTAAGATTGATGATAACACACTGGTTATTTTCGCATCGGATAACGGCCCCTGGTATGGCGGAGACACGGGCGGATTGCGAGGAATGAAAGCCAGCACCTTTGATGGTGGATTACGGGTGCCCTTTATTGCCCGCTGGCCCGGCAAGATTCCTGCGGGTGTAGTGAATCATGCACCGGTGGGAACAATTGATGTTTTTCCCACCATTTTAAAGGCCGCTGGTGTGCCTTTGCCGAAGGATAAAGCCCTGGATGGCAAGGACATTTGGCCGTTGCTAACCTCGTCCAAGGCTAAAAGTCCTCATGATGCTATTTTTGCCATGCACGGTCCTAATTTAGCCATTGTGCGCAGTGGGAAATGGAAACTGCATATTCGAAGACCTGGTGGTGTGCCAAATCGGGGAGAGGATTGGGTTGATCCACGCGGCCCGGATGGTGTTACCCTATTGGCGCAGTGCGAACAATCTCGCCCCAGCGAGTATCCAGGGGTGATTGGTGGAGATGAGCCTAAGCAATTGATGTTGTTTGATATAGAAACCGATCCGGCAGAACAAAATGACTTGAGTGATGAACATCCACAAGTGGTGAAACGCTTAAATACCTATGCACAGGAAATATTAAAGGATTATCCTGAGTTTGAACCTCCCAGCCGTTTTTCAGGTGGATTGCGGCGTTTGACAGGTGGTAAATTGGAGGATGCTTATAGACAAGAGTGATTACTTAAGGTATTCTGAATAGTATTTTTTCGCACATTCAGGGCAGATGGAGTGGCTTACCGCTGAACCTAAGTTTTGGTGGATATATTCCTCCAATTCTTCCCATGAACCTTCTTCATTGCGTATCTTTTTGCAATGACAGCAGAGGGGAAGGATATCGCGCAAGGTTTCGATTTCTTCAAGCGCGTTTTTTAGGTTTTCGATGACTTCATCGCGTTGTTTTTCGATCTTTTTCCGTTCGCTTATATCCCGGACTACGGCCAGGACACAATCTTGTTCGCCAATGATGGCGTGTTTTAGAGTGATTTCTCCCCACAGTATGTGCCCATCTTCGTCACGGAATTGCCGTTCAAACTGTTGGGGACCTTTTTCCTGGGCTTGCTTGACGTCGGCTGTTACAGATTCAATTTCAGAGCCGAAAGGAACGACGATGATATCATCGAGGGTTTGTCCCAAAAATTCTTCTTTCGAATAACCCAATACATTTACAGCGGTGTGGTTGGATTTAATGATGGTCCCATCATTGGCATCCAACATGAAGATGGATTCGTTGGTGGCATTGAAAATTTCGTGATATTCCTGTTCTCGGCGGATGAATTCTTTTTGTGTTTCCAGCCTTTTTTGTAAGGTGCAATAGATGATTTCCCTGGTCAGGGTGATAATAAACGCATAAATACTCACAGTGGTTAGAGAGTTGTAAAATGTAATGGATTCAGTGACATATAATACCCATGTGCAGGTGAAATAAGCGATAGCAAGTAAACAATAAAATAAGGAACGTTTATAGTAAAAGATGGAATAAAATAATGGGATGCAAAGAATCAGTAATAAATCATCAACCCAGTTGAAGTTTAATTCCTCTTTTAAATAGATAAGAAAAAAACCAAAAGAGAGGGCATAGACGATATAAATGAGAAGAAATATGATGTTTTGCCTATGTGTGCGCGATGACATTGGTTCTTCCTCGTTGTTGATGATAAATGAATTAAAAGCAAATAGTATGCCACTATCTATTCATCTTGTAATTTGCTTATTATTATAGACTTATCATATTCTGCCTAACAATGGCGAACACCTATCCTCCCATCCAATTCAAATTGACACTAAATATGATAATGTTTACATATTGTTAATATCTGCTGTAATAATGTAAAATTTTATTAACCTCCTTGGATAGGATATCATAAGTTTTTTGAATTAACAATATTTTATTGCTGCGATTCCTCCATGCTTTGATTCGAATAAGTGGCATCAGAGACTTTTGCAGATGAACTCCTATCCTGTTGCTGAAAAATAATCGTATCCTTTTCAAGGTTAATTTTTGCTTTCAAGGCTTTCATGACGGAGATTCCCAATACCCCATCCACATTATATTTCTTGTTTCGGCCGGTAATGACGAATGCATTCGATGCATTGAGAGTAATGCTGTCATCAAGTTTTAAAGTGAATTTTTCTGAATAACGGGCTTGTATTTCGCCACCTGCCGTGAAAAGTTTCGATTTCCCCTCTCCAAGGATGTTGAGATTAAAACGCTCCAGGCGGTCTTGATAGATGCAGATGCCATTGGCGGCAGTATCCAGATAGATAATGGCAGGCTCGTTATTAAGGTGGCAGTGCAGGGCGGGGATATCCCCATAATAATGGAGTGGAATTTCTATTTGGGTATGTTGATTGGGCCATTCCACCGTAATATGGATTGAATCTTCGGTGGATTTGGAATCCGGGCCGTTTAATGCCTTTTTTTCGCCGCATGCGGTGAAGAGTAAAAAGATTAAAAAGACTCGGAGATGTGGAATCATGTTTTGTATTAACTTAATGAGATAGTATTTAATAATATAATATGAGACTTCTAGAAAGTATAGAGGAATGAAATCAAAGAATGATTATTTAAGTGGTCAGCCATCTGATGCACCATTCCCTCCCAAGACGGGGATGGGCTAGGGGGGGTTGATAAGAAGAATGACAAGTCGGTCTTTTATTCGTTTTCAAAGGTTTGACATGATATGATTGGGCAGGGATAATATCTGAGTAATTGATGAGGAAAGTAATCATAACTATGGAAATTTGGTAAGTGCTCAGCCATGGGTGGTTCCATTGCCTTCTCAAGATTGGGAGGGCTAGGGGAGGGTTGATAAATAACCGTGGAGTAAAACTCTTTAACCCCTCCTAGTCCCCCCCATTTCAAGGGGAGAGGAAAAATTTTCCCCTTGTATGCTCTCCATCCCTTTCCATTTCATATGGCTGGCATGTTACAAAATCTGAAACTCCAAATCGATGAGGATTCGATGTAATGTACCGATATCAAAAGATAATTATAAGAAAGCCCTTCGTGTGTGAAAATATACCGTTTCTTGCAAAAGCGTATAAGAATGCTTTTTCATCGGGTTCCTCATATCCACTATCACCCTTGAGAAAAATAAGCAACCGATTGATTTTCTATATATTATTAAATATCCCTTTCTTGACATGGAAAGGAACTTTCTCGATCCAAGATAATAAAAATAAATTTATTTCATTCAACGCGAAAAACCGGCAATACAATATTTTATATTTTTACAAATATGAAACAGCATATGAACCGGAAACATCTGCATTGATCGATATGTTTTTGCCCAATCAAGGAATCCTGTATGATATAGGAAGTAACTGGGGATATTTTAGTCTATATGCTGCCTCACGCAATGATTTTAGCGGTGAAATTCACAGTTTCGAAATGAATCCATCATCATTTGATGATTTGGTAAGTGTTGTAAAAAAGACAACTTACAAAAATATAATTCATTGTTACAATTATGCTTTATCCAATCAGCAAGGTAAAAAGGGGATCAAACAGTACTCGCATAGCGGACTAACAAGGTTGTCTGAAAGCGAATTTGATACAACGGTCGATACCGTTTGTTTGGATCAACTCACCTTGCCTAAACCTGATATCATTAAGATGGATGTGGAAGGTCATGAAGTTCAAGTTTTGGAGGGGGGGAGTCGATTGCTTGAAGAGGCTAAACCTTTGCTGGTTTTTGAAAACACGATTTCCAGGGGAGATTTAAAATTTCCTCTCCAATCCTTGAGTTTTTTATATGAAAGGGGATACCGGATCTTCCTCCCTCTTTGGATAGATCAAATCGGAGATTTTGAGATTTTTTTTAACGATGACAATCAATATTTAACACCTTCAAAATATGAAAATCTTGTATTATATCCCTTAAATATCAAAACGAGATATTTATATCCTGAAAGGATGAATTTGTTTGCGTGTCATTCTGACCGTTTGTATCTTTTGGAAAATCCAACTATAGGAGAATGCATAAAGAATTGTAAATAATCTCATTTCTCCGTTATGTTGACAACCACAAAAATGTAAGTAATAGGTTTCGCTCATTTATCACTGAAATGGCTGACACGGTTTGCTGCTTCTAACTCCAGTTGATTATAAATATCCAAAATGAAATTAAACAAAATTTTTTGTTCTCAAAATTTTACGTTAACGAATTGCCTTTATGGATTATTAATCCTGGAATTAGCATTGATCTATTTTTTTGTCCCGGCGGGGCGTTTTCATAGTTCATTTTCAGGATATTCATTTTCTTTTGGTGGTGATGTTTATAAAAACTTTGCGATCCCCATCCTGACCTGGCTGGCATGGAGGAAATTGAATCGATCTAGTGGATGGCCTTTTTCGCTGTTACATCCCCCTTTTCTCTTTCTCATCCTGATTTCCATCATTTCCAGCGCCGGTTCCAGAGACCCTTATCAGGCGTTCAGTGAAACCCTTGAGTTGATCCTATACTATGGCTTCTTTCTTATTCTTATTGATATCCCCTGGAGCCGAAAGTCGTTTCTCCCCATCGCTATTTCTTATTTGCTCGGAACCATCTGGATGGGATGTGTAACGGGGTGGCAGTTTCTTCATATTGGCGATTCGGCTGGAATCCCTGGACTGAATGGGACGTTTTTATATCCCAATTACCTGGGATTGTTTTGTATTCTGAGTCTTACATTGTTAACGTTTTATGAACCGTATTGTCAGACACGCCTGGAAAAAATCTGTATCTACACAAGTATTGTGATTACCCTATTATGCAGCCTCTTGACGATTTCCCGAGCCACGTATTTGGGACTCATGGTATGGCTGTGGATCGTGTTTCGAGCCAAAACCATACGTGTTCCTTTTGGGTTAAAAATTGGAATGGTAGCCCTGGTGATTGCAAGTCTGGTGGTCATACCATTTATCGCGCCAAAATTTTATGGGATTCTGGATGAATTTCGAGGGGATGATCCCTATTCCAGGATTCAAATCTGGCCGTTTGTTCTGGATTTTAGTATCCCTGATTTTACATACTTTGGTTACGGCCAAGGTCCGGTACTAAAGGAAATCATGGATAGCACGTTGGCCGCTGAGTTCAAACCCGATTATCTGTTCAGGAAATGGCATCCTCACAATTTGTTTTTATCCATTTTTCTTTACATGGGGATACCGGGATTATTCGCATTGGGATGGTTGTTTCTGATCTATTTTTGGCAGATTCGATTTTGCAATCCCTATCCCAAAGTCGTTTTGCTTGCTGGGATGACCGGTTATATTGTGCATCAATTTTTTGATGAAGAACTATTGGAGGGGAATATCCCGGTTGCTTTGATTTCCCTCTTGGCATTAGCAACTATTTTCTCTCGAAGGGCATCAATACCTATCAACGAAGAAAAAACCAATGAGCAAATCACTTCGTAAGTACAGTACTATAAGCCTTTTGGTATTGGGCTTGATTCCAACATTGTTCCAGTTGGAATGGGCACAGACCATGATTTTGCTGTGGCTGGTGCTGATTGTTGTATCTTATAAGCGTGCAACAATCAATCAGCATCTCCTTTATCTTGGAATACTTTACGTGCTTTGTTCGGCTTCTTTGTGGGGAGTGGGGAAATTGGTGGCGCCGCATTGCCCATCTTTTAGCATCTTGATTTTGTGGCTATTTGTCATTGGATTTATTTTTAAAGATTTAATTCGAAAACGGGATGATCCAAACAAGTTATTTATTACAATAACACATCCTTCTTCACCCCTTCTAATTCCCTCGAAGGCAGTAACGTCATTTGCAATGTTGATTTTAGTGGGAGGATGGATGTTGCTTCATTGGGGATTGAATTATTATCTTGACAAAGAGTTTATGTGGACGTGGTGGGTAACTCCTTCATGGGGGGTGTTTAGTTTTTTACTTTTTTATCCTTCCAAGCTTGGGGATGAAATTCCTCATCGTGACCAGCGCCTTTTTAGTTCAATTTGTTCTGTGATGATTGTTATTGCTGTGGCTGGGCATTCTATTCAATATAGGTATTTATCTCAACAGTTGCTAAACGAATCCCCCCAAACGAAGCATATTGAGCGGGCATTTGAGCGTGGTTATGAATCCCTTGGGATTGTAGGCAGTATCCAACAGGTTGTGAAACATGCACAACAAGATCAATGGGACAATGCGGTTCAAGTATTACGAAGCTATTGGCATTACACCAAAAAGGCGAGTTTTGTTAACCAATGGCTTGAAACCCCTTTGCTGAAAAATAACCTTTTTTTGTTTACGATGACATTTGGTTGCCAAATACAATTGCCGGAGGGTGAAAAAACTGTTGATTTTTCTGTTTTACCTGATAACAACCAGATTATTTTGCTTACATCAACAGGACGTATGATCGGCTTGGGCGAAAATGGTGTGAATTTGCACTCTGCTTTGCCTGAAGGAATATCTGAATCACCCAAACGTATGGATGTGGGACATACTCGCCAACAACTGGCTTTATTGACTCAGCATGGCCATGTGTATGTAAAAAAAGAAAACGATCATTTTTCGACGTTAAAATTACCTCAAACACGTACCTGGAATAATACCCATTGGGAAAAATTGGTATGGAGCGATTTGAATCTTTCTGAGGATCGCAAGACTTTGTGGGCACTGGATGATCATGGAACCATTGATCAATATGAATATAATCCCACGACAAATCAGTGGGTTTTGGAACAGGAAGCTCTCCACCCTCCATTGTGGAAGGAATCCAATATGGGACAAATGTTTCTTCCCGTGGAAAATGGAGAAGCGTTTCTAACGTTAGATGTGTATGGAGGGGTACATTGGCGCGGGGATTCACGTTTACAACCACGTCATTTTACACAAAAGAATCTCAACAAGTATTACAATTCAAACCGGCCGGTTATGCATGCTATGGCCTTTTGGCGAAAACCCTCAGAACTAATTTTATTAAACATGTATGGACGATTGGATTTTATAACATCCCTACCCCAAACAGATATGGAGAAATCGGAAAATCTGACCTATGATGAATTGATATTGGATGCCATCCCCTCTGTACGGGAAATATTATATTACGATCATGCGTCTTCACAAAAATATTATGCTGACCAGGCGGCTGCCATCGAATCGGTCCCGAAAATCGACACCATCATGCAACTTGAAAGGGATGGAACTGTTAGGCCGATTTTAATGCCACAAGGTTATCGAATAACTTTCGATGAAGGAGAAAATGTAATTCGTATACCTGCATCTGATTGAAAATACTAAATACACTGCAATACTAAAATGAATTTGTAATTGTCCCTATCGAGTGGAATTCGCGCTTTTTCTACAAATCCTTCACTTGAAATTAAGCCGGGCGGGAATATGGGTGAAGATAGTGTCGGATTCCAACCATACAAAAACAAATAATCCACATGATGCTCACGACAGAAATGATGTAGCTCGTTTGCAGATGAAGTAATGGGTATCATGACAGGATTGTAATCACGAAAAACATAAATCAAACTGGCATGGTTGCTGGCCAAATGATGGCTGGAATCATAATCAACATAGTTCCCCCAATGTTCATGAAAGACAGGGTTCGGTTTGTATTCAGAATGAAATATCCATCCAAAGGGAAATTGCAACAGAATGGCGAGAGCGAGAACGGTTCCATGGAAGCATTTTGATTTTGCAGGATAGCGTCTTTTAATCCATTCATAAAAGAGAAGCAACCCACGAGAAGCATACAAATATAAAAATGGCATAAATGGCAGCCAAAAACGTGTACTGGGATACAAGGCTGTCATACATAGATAGGAGAAACAAAACACCAGCATTGGAAATTGAACAAGTGGATCTTTCCAATGCGCTCGTTTTAATAAGAAACCGATCAAGAAAAAAGGAAGAATCATCCCCAAATATTTAAATGCATATTCTACCGGTTTTTGAAAGGCATTTTTCAGATATCCCTCTAATGTGGGTTTAAATTTCTGATCATCCTTTGTTGATAGATGGTGGAACAAATCACCCAAACTATCGGTATGGTCAAGATGGGGGAAATTAAATACGTATTCGATGGAAATCCCCTGGTGTTCTTTATTAGCCCAATCGATGATGGCGTTCGATTTACCTGAGATGGAATAGGAACCATTTATTGAATGTGTCCAAATCACCCAAGGAGAAATTCCGATAAGGTAAACAAGACTTCCATAAAAGAAAAATTGAACAAATTCCTTTTTGTATTTATAAAACAAATATACCATGCAGGCTATAAACAAGAGGATAGCTTCCGGTTTGCAATAATAGGCCAACAAACACAGTAGAACGAGGGCCATATATTTTCTAAATTTTAGCTGGGACTGTGCAATATCCAAAACTAAATAAGCGGACAGAAGATACAGAGTGGTTAATACATTCTCTGCATACAATTCAAGAGAATTTACCTGAATACGATACGAAGATAAATAAAGTGCAACAGCAAGAAAGCTGATTGATTTTGATCCTGTGAAACGCATACCTAAGTTAGCTAATATCAAGATATTGAAAATCCATAAAAACATATTAACTAATTGGACAGCGAAAATGTCATCTTCAAAAAAAGGAGCAAATATCGAGATAATGATAGGGTATCCTGGTGGGAAAAAACAGTGTGGAATATCCCATAAAGTATATGTTCCAGTTTCCAAAAGAGATTGAGCCAATAATGTATAAACATAGCCATCAAAATTTGAACTGACGATAGTTGTTTGATGGAGGAAACAAAAACATATAATAGGTATTAAGCAGGCGAAAAAAAGAAATCGATTCATGGGATTGACTATTTAATTTTCATCTTTCGTTTCATGTTCTATATGAATTTGTTTTTGATCAAAAAGTATAAATACATTGGCTCCAAATAAGATGGCAATGGCTAAAAACAAAAAAGCATTGAGATCGGTGAAATGGGCAAGATAGTATACCATTATAAAACCGAGCAATCCGACAAAAACAATGGGTGAATTGCTGTGTTCACTGAAGATGATTTGTCGCAGTAAAAGAACAAAAGCAGGAAGTGTAAAAATGAGATGATGGGTTTCAGACAGTGGAGAGATCAGCAAAATGGCCAGCCAATACAAAGAGAAACTCCACCGTATGCTCTTGGGATGGGTATTAATGCAATCGATAGTGAATAAAATACTAAACATAAGCAAAACTGAGATACATTTTATCCATACATTATCCAGGTGACTCGGCCAGAGTGTGACAAGAAATCCATTTAATGAAAATTGGCTATTTTGTGGATGGGGTACCTCCTGCTCGGTGAGCCAGGGAGCCAGTTTATGGAAGAAGAAATCATGATAAGAAGTAAATATACCATCCCCCAAACAGATAACCGGCAGTATGAAAAAGAATACAGTTGCGATTAGTGTCCAGAAAAATGTTTTCCAGCTTTTTCGAATGAAAAGCAGTATAAGAAAAAGTGCGGGGACAATTTTCAATGATATTGCCATCCCTAAAAAGATTGCTGATGGAAACGGTTTTTGTGCTTCAAAGTATATTAAAAAAAACAAGCTGAGTAGTAAAACAAAAAAATTCACTTGCCCATTAAGCAAATTATTTTGAATGATGGGAATATAAATAAGTAATACAAAAAAAGTAGGGAAAGACAGATTCAGAGAACGTTGTTGATTGGGATAAGATGTTAATAATAATTTTATAACCCATAGCAATGCTGCTATGCTGCATCCATACCAAATAACAAAAGCCACCGTATTTGGAAAAATAATCAGAGGAGAAACCGCAAAAGCAAGAAAAAGAGGATAGTAAGGGGGGAAATACATTTCCTGTTGATAAATATTTTCACCGTTCAATAGATAGGTGGATGCTTGCAAGTAACTGGTAAAATCATTTCCTTCAGGGCGCATTATTTTACCGATCCCTTGTATAAAAAATACAATAAATAAGATGATGGTAAGAACAACGGCAGTACGCTGGGCAACAAGGCTTTGCATCAGTTGTATAAATAATCCCTGATATCGCATACTCAAAGTCATTAATAAGCGTTTCATTTCCTACCCTTAATCTCCATAAAGATATTCATCATTCCAACCGAACCGCAATGGCTATCTCATCCTGATAGACAACACTTAGATTCTCAAACTCGCTAACATCCGATTCCATCGTGCTGAAAGTAGAAAAATCATGATGAATGATAACGAGAGAAACCCCTTTGTCTTTTAAAACCTGATACGCGGCTTCTGATGGGAATATCTTGGTTTTGCTGATGAATTCAGTATACCATAGGGGTTTGTAGCCTGAATAACCATTAACCAAATTTTTGTTGTGAAACAATGAATAATATATATAGATTGCCCTGGGAGAATAATAATCATCCGGCAATTCCGCGATCACCTCATATTCCTCTTGCTTTGACAACCACTGGTACACATCAGGAATATCCTCGTGTTTAACGGGTATTTCAAAGGTCTTAACATCGGTTTTGCATTCAACAATGACGCCAATACACACAAGAGGCAATAAAATATATCCCAGATATTTACTAATCCGGTTGATGTTCATCAGTCTTATATACCCCAGGACAGATGCAACCGATATCCATATCAATATCAACACAATCCACCGCCCTTGTATGCGAAGCGCACTCAGCATGGGAAAGGTTTTGATCAGCCAGCGCAAGGGATATAAATTGTAAAAAAAGACCGCAAGCAGAGCGGCTAGAGACAATAAAACCATACTCATGTTTTTGGTTTTTATGATACTCAAAACGTTATGCTGCCACAAAAACTGTCCAAGCACAGTATAAAACAATATTAATAGAAAAAAACTCATTAAATGGGGGGTATTGCTCATTGAAAAAGTCAAAAAAGCAAATTGAAACGATTCATTTAAGAGGGGGATGTATGCCAGATACATCACCAACCCAATCAACAGGGCAAGAAATGTGATGGTGGGTATTAATACGGAATATTGTTTAAAGAAATTGATAATCCCATATGGTTTTAAAAATGTGTATAGATAAACAAGCGATAATGTCAACGCAATAAAACCGGGAAAAGCACAATTATCTGAAAAATAGGCCAGAATAGGAGGCAAATAGTTTGTTAAAAAATAGTTGACTTTTGATGGCCATACGATATGGGCCAGGGTAGGATTACAAATACGGAAAACATATTCCTGATAATTAAAAGTGATAAGCCCCTGACCGATGATGGTTTTATAATAATTGAAATAATAAGCAAAAATGATGGCGAAAAGAACACTGAGTACTGCAATGAATGCAATCAAACGTTTTTTATTAAAGCCACGATAAATACAAACAACAAGACATATCAGAGAAAAGAAAATGTTATACACAACATAATATACACAACAGGTTAATTGAAACACTGTAAATAGAGCATAGTAAGCTAAATATTGATACTGTTTTCGATTCAAAAAACAAAGCAAATTGCGGATGGATAACAACAATAAACCTGAAAATAACAATTGCGGCCGATGAAAAGCCATCAGGTGAAACGTTGTCAATCCATAAACAATTCCCCCTAGAAATGATATATACAGATTGTTCGATATATCATAAGCAATAAGGTACGCTGCAAAACATGCCAATGCAATTAATAGCAGGCACATGGCATTATAGCAAAAGGCGAGTGAAAAACCCATTTTGTAAAGTGGATAAAGAACCAGGGCAGGAAAGGTAAACGTTTCTGAAAAAAAGAGGGTATTGGGTTCCGGATGGAACATATTTGTATTAAGATATTTGTCAAAAGAAAAATCATCAAAAGACTGAAAATTCCACCCTAATATCCACACCACAAGCACAGAATCCAGTCGATCCCCCCCTACGGATGAATGCATATCATTAATTAATGGCTTAGTCACATAGCCAGTGATCGATAAATACAATACAAAAACAATAAGGAATTTAATGTTTGCATTAAATATCCTTTTTACAACGGGAAAATTCTTATTCTCTGAAATGGTATTTTCTTTATTTCGCTCCATCAATGTGCATCTACCACTTGGGTGGATAAACCCGTAGGATGGGTCACATTTTCGACCCATCAATTCACATATTACCCGGGAGGGCGAGGCTCCCGCCGAGCCGGTTCCTCTTATCCTTACGATTACCGCACCAAAGTCATGGGGCGAACACATAGGTTCACCTATGTGTCAATTCTTTTTTGTAAGTGGTCAGCCATTTGACGTAGCATTCCCCTCCCAGGCCTGGGAGGGGCTAGGGTTGATAAGAAAACCTGGAATAAAATCCTTTAACCCTCTCCTTAACCTCCCCCCTTTCATTGGAGGGGAGGAATAGTGACGCCAAATAAAAGTTCTCATACTTTTTCCATTGCGTATGGCTAACATGTTACCTTTGTTTTCTCAAGGACGAGGGCCTACCTTTTTTATATCTATAGGTTGAAAGTCAATTTTCTTCGCAGGCGAATCTTCTCTCAGGTTGAAGTTCAAATTTTCCGGATCAACGAAAAGTGGATCGGCGATGATCGAATTGACATCCTGCCCTTTGGCTTGCCACTCTTCAATGGTCCATTGGTCGAATTTGAAGTCTGTCCCACGGGTGTCCCAGTAAAGGTTATGGTCAAATTTATAGTTTTCTCCCGACCAATTGCTGCCCAAAAGTTCTCCACTGTTCCAATAGACGATGTTACGTTCAAAGGTGAAGGAGAGGTGATCTTCGGCGCGAGTACGCATAATCTGGTATTCTTTGGCCAGCGCAAAGATGTTGTTGCGGATGATGTTTTCTTTTCCGTAATGTTGGTGAAAGCCTGCGCTTTTGGTGTGATAGGTGATGTTATTTTCGACCAAAATCTGGGTGCTGCCTTCGTCGGGATAAATTCCCCACCCACCGTAGCTATGGGATTGTATATCATGGAAGATGTTATTGCGAATGACAGTCCCCGGTTGGGTGCCAAGGGTATAAATTCCACCCAAATCGCTAAGCACGCCTTGCCCAATATCATGAACATGGTTGTATTCGATGATATTGTGATGGGCGCCAGTGGGTTTATAGCCCCATGTCCAGCCTACTGAAATACCGGTGTAATACGTATCGTTTATCAAGTTATGTGCGATGGTGTTGTGGTCACTTTGCCCGACCCAAACACCAACCGCAGCGGGATAGATGCGCCCGATTGATTTGATGATATTATCAGACACCACATTTTCGCGTGTAATGAGTGGCTCTTCGGTTCGCATGCTGGTTTCGCCAATCTTTACACCGCCCGCTCCCAGATCACTCATTTCATTGTAGCTTATCAGGTTATTCTTACAACCTTGTTCAAATGCAACGGCGTAGTTGCCTAGATGGGTGAATTCGCATCGTTCAATGGTGCAGTTTTGAGCACCATTCGCGGTAAATGCGGCGGATATATCATAAGCAGCTTGCATATCGGCATAGCCCTCTTTTAACTTGGGGGCTTTGGTATGGCTAAAAGTTAATCCATGAAAGCGAAGATGTTCCACCCATTGGCTTGAACTTGGATCGCCTTCGATCTTTATCAAATATTCATGAAATGGAGCAATGATATTGTCTTGGTCGGAAGGTGTTTTGGGATAAAGCCTCAACATACCCGTTTTGCCTTCCAAGCGCCATTCGCCGGGTTGATCGACTGATCCCGGGGCGTTTTCCACCCAATACCGGGGGTGATCCACACCCTGCCAATTGTAACGGGGAACTTGTTTGGTTAAGGTGACTGTTTTACTCACCGCATCGACTTTCTGGATGGGCATGCGTATTTCCGCCCATTTTGAAAGGCCAATGATATCTACATCACCGAGGTTGGCCCACTGGGGTTGGATATCGTTGTTTTGATAGGTGAAATGAGCGGGGCCTTTCAAGCGCATGGGGCTTCCCATTAAGTAATAACCATCATTGGGAGTGCGAGCGCGTGGATAGCGTTCACCATTAACGAAAAGTTGATGGAAATAACGCTCATTGCGTTTAACCGACGGGATGGTGGTATACAAGGTGTTACCTTCTTGAGCCCAGTTTGCTTTGAACTCACGCCCTCCACTGATAATGGCTTCTTCCCCCTCATAGGCTGCATAAGTGACAGGAGCAGAAGTGGTTCCAGAATCAATGGATTGAAAAACAAGAGGTTGCTCTAGAAAGTACGTTCCTTTGCGAATCAGGACGTAAATTGGCTGGCTTAATCCATTTTGTGCTTTGAAATCACGTACGGCATCACGAGCGCGTTGGATAGTGGCAAATGGGCCGTCGGTGGATTGATCGTTTGGGTTGGGCTGGGTTCCGCTCCAAAGGTTACTGCCATTGGTTGAGACATAGAATACCTTGGCATTCTCCTCAATCTCGAGCGCTGCGTTCGAACTAAGGCCTATGCTGAGCATAAGGAGTGTTGCTAGGAGGATCAGATGAAATGTTCTCATTGTTAAACGCTCCATTATTCTTTGGTTCCTTTATAAAATTCCATTAGACTTTTGATAATCACTTCGCCGGATTCCAGGTTTTCTTCTTTGGTGTATATGGCACCGGCTCCCTCACATAATACAACAGTGACGCCAAATTGTTGATGGGGACCGTCAGTCCAATAGGTGGGATTAACACCGCCTGTTTCCGGTTTGAGCGGTTCGATTAAATCATTGGTATCGTTCGCTTCCATGATATCGCGAAATTCAGTTAATGGACCAACTTTTGTGCCCATTTCCGGGCCTGGCGCGCATATCGGTTCAACGATTCCACCCCAGGTATGCATGCTCCATATGTCAGTGACAGGAGTATCGGATGCCATCATCTTTTCCAGATCGCGCTGGCAAAGATAGGCTTCATGGGCTTGCTTTTCGGCATCAGCTCCATTGGCAAAATACGAGCGGTTCATGTCGACGCCTTGAGCGTTAACGCGATACCAGCCCTTCGATGGGGCGTCGGGGCTCATCATTAATATAAAGTGACAAATGCTGCGCTGACGCGCGTCCCTGGCTTCATTACTTAATAACCAATCGACCATGCCCACCATGCGCCACTGTGAGTTATGTTCACCGGGGTGTTGGTTGGCGATGTAATGTACCCAACGTTTGGTGGGAGGATGGGGGCTGTCTTCATCAGTGATACTGATACGGTGGATGGTTCTTCCACCCAGTGACTTTCCGATTTCATGAACAGTGACATAGGGGCTTTTTTGCCATTGTTTGATCAGCTCAACGGTGTCTTCGTAGGCCATAGGTACTTGGTGGCCAACATAGACGGTATCGTGCTCAAAAGTGGGGAAGAGAAAGGTGTCACCTTCAACGGATTTTTTCACCTTTTTCTCCCAATGAATAGGCGTCCAGTTTTTGCGGTCATAAGACCATGAGTGGAAATATTCATTGAAGATATAGCGGTCACCACCATAAAAATAGACATCAAGTCGAAGATCATTTCCTTTGGCGTTTTGGGTAATGGTGAATTGGAGTTTATTACTCCAATCCGAATGCTGAGGGGCATGGCCAAGAGTGACTTTGAAGTGGTTTTTACCAATTTTTTCGAGATTGGCCCCCTGTGATCCCAGCGGGCCTTCGAAAGTGAAATCATCAACTGAAAGTTCAGCCGCTTGGAGTGTGTTATCCGGCATAAGGAATGCTCCTGACACGAAGAATAAAGTTAAAAGAACTGTTAAACGGGATTTTAGATTATTCATTTTTGACCTCGGCTTAGGGGTAAATATGATTGTGAGATAATTATTGACTGCTTTAAATTACCTGAAGCACGCCTGTGAATCAACCATTAAGTGATATGAGGTGGTTCCTCCAATAAAAAATCCCTCCTGCACAGGAGGGATTTCATGATTGCTTACCTTCAAAAGCGCTACGGGTTTATTGCGGCCCATCCAGGCATTTGTGGTCGATGTAACGGATGATATCGCGCACAGCCACAATGCCAGTAGGGCGGTTCTCGTCATCAGTGATGGGTATGTGGCGAAAATCACCTACGTCCATTCTGTTCAAGGCAAACGCAAGGTTGTGATTAATGCTCAACTTTTCAGGACTGGGTGTCATAAATTCCTGAATTGGGTTATCAGCAACCTCATCATATTGAAGGGCTATTTTCCGCACCATATCTCGCTCGCTAAAGATTCCAACCAGCTGAGAATCTTCAACAATCAAAACCGCACCGATTCTTTTTTCCGCCATGGTTTGGATGACATCTTTTACCTTGGTATCAGGCGAAATTCGGACACTCAATGTCGGATTCAAGACGGATAATTTATCCGTCATAATGCTCTTTTTTAAATCAACTTCTCCCATGATTGGTTCACTTTCTGGTGGATTCGACATTGACTTTTAAACACCATCTTTTAATCAACTGTCCAGGTTTCTCCGGATTTAAAAAGTTCATCCAAATCATAGTCCTTTTTCCCGTTGGAAGCATGATCAAGTTGTTCGTGGATCAAACTGTCATAAGTTTTTTGTTCCACATTACGCAAAATACCAATGGGTTCAGGATAGTTTGGATAACTCATGCGGCTAAGCAAATAGGCTAAAGTTGGCTCTTTGGCTTGAGCGTTGTGTACGAGGAGTTCATCTTCGGGAACGCCGTTTTCCCCATCAACATCAACGACCTCCAGGTCGAAATTACGCATTCGAATGCCTTTTTCACCGTTTTTTCCAAAACGCATGGGTTTTCCCTCTTCCAACTCGAGAACGTTTTCAAACTTTTGCTTTCGGTCGGTGGCATAAGAAAAAGCACCATCGTTGAAAATATTGCAATTTTGGTAAATTTCGATGAATGAAGTCCCTTTATGGCGGATGGCGCTTTCCAGTGTGGTTGCCAAGTGTTTTACGTTGACATCAACACTGCGGGCGACAAAAGTTGCTTCAGCTCCAATTGCTACTGTACAAGGGTGAACAGGGAAATCAATTGAACCAATCGGAGTTGATTTGGTCCTTTTCCCGAATTCAGATGTTGGCGATGCCTGGCCTTTGGTTAAACCATAAATTCGATTATTGAATAGAATAATATTTATATCGATATTGCGTCGGATAGTGTGCAAAAAGTGATTTCCACCGATACTCAGGCCATCACCGTCACCTGTAATCACAAAGACTGTCAAATCAGGCCGCATAATTTTTAATCCACAGGCAACAGCTGGGGCACGGCCATGAATACCATGCATGCCATAGGTATCCATATAATAAGGAAAACGGCTGGAACAACCGATTCCAGAAATAAACACAGTTTTCGCAGGATCGAGTTGAACGTTGGACATGGCTTTTTTCATTTGGGCGAGGATGGAGTAGTCTCCACATCCTGGGCACCAGCGAACATCCTGATCACTCCCGTATTCTTTTGGGGACAATGGTGTTGGACTTTGTGGTAATACTGCCGACATTTAATTTTCCTCCAAGGCTTGGTCAATGGCGTTTAATATCTCATCAATGCGGAAAGGTTTCCCTTTTACTTTGTTAAGACCCACTGGATCAATAAGATAGCGGGCGCGGATGATAAAGCGTAATTGACCAAGATTAAGTTCAGGGATTAATACTTTTTTGAAGTTTGATAGCACCTTTCCAAAATTTTTGGGGAAGGGATTTAAATAACGAAGGTGCAAACACGAAACCGGCCGCCCTTCTTTTCGGGCTAATTCAACCGCGGTTTGAATGGCGCCATAGGTACTTCCCCAGCCTAAAACCAGCAGTTCGCCGGATTCATCGCCATAAGGTTTGGCTTCCGGTATATCTTCTTGCACACCATCCACCTTGGCTTGGCGTAGTTTACACATATATTCGTGATTATCCGGATCATAACTAACATTTCCGGTAATATGTTGTTTTTCCAGCCCTCCAATTCGATGTTGTAAACCTTCCGTTCCTGGAATGGCCCAGGGCCGGGATAGGCGCTCATCTCGAGTGTAAGGATGGAAATTGTTCGGATTGTCATAAAACTTGACATCAATTTTGGGTAAATCTTCTATTTTGGGAATTCGCCAGGGTTCTGCACCATTGGCGATATAACCATCTGACAACAGAATAACAGGAGTCATGAATTTCATGGCAATACGCGATGCTTCGACTGCCGTATCAAAGCAATCGGCTGGTGTGGCCGGGGCGACTATAGGCACGGGGCATTCACCGTTGCGCCCAAACATAGCCTGAAACAGATCCGCCTGTTCCGTTTTTGTGGGCAAGCCCGTGCTTGGTCCACCACGCTGTACATTGACAACCACCAGAGGTAACTCCGTCATGACCGCTAACCCTAATGCTTCGGTTTTGAGCGCCACTCCAGGACCACTGGTTCCAGTTACACTCAGTGAACCACCGAAAGATGATCCAATAGTTGAGCAAATAGCGGCAATTTCGTCTTCCGCTTGGAAAGTAACCACACGGTATTTTTTCATCGATGAGAGAAAATGAAGGATCTCACTCGCCGGTGTGATTGGATAACTGGCATAGAATAAATTTTTATCCGCTAATTTGGCAGCCGCCATTAAACCATAAGCAAGGGCGTCGTTTCCAGTGATTTTTCGGTAGGTCCCTGGCGGGATATCCGCTTTTTCGATTTGATACGTACTGGCAAAAAGCTCAGTCGTTTCGCCAAAATTGTATCCTGTTTTAAGGGCTCGTATATTGGCTTCCAGAATGGCTGGCTTTTTGGCAAATTTATCCTTGATCCACTCAATGGTTGGCTCAAGCGGACGGCCATACACCCAATAAGCCAAACCTAATGTAAAGAAATTTTTACATCGATCTGCCGCCTTTCGATCAAGCCCCAGGCCATCGACGGCTTTCCGATTCATTTCCGTAATCGGAATAGTGACTACCTGATATTCATTCAGGCTGCCATCTTCCAATGGATTTTCATCGTACCGTGCTTTTTCCAACCCTTCTTTCGTGAAGGCATCAGAATTGACAATGAGCAATCCGCTCTTCTTTAAGTCATCCAGGTTGACTTTTAGGGCGGCAGGATTCATGGCAAACAGTGCATCTATGGTGTCACCCGGCGTATAGATGTTGTGACTGCTGAAATTAATTTGAAAGCCACTAACACCCGCCAACGAGCCGGCGGGAGCCCGGATTTCTGCCGGAAAGTCAGGAAGCGTTGATATATCGTTCCCCGCTATGACCGACGCCGTGGTGAATTGCGTACCCGCGAGCTGCATCCCATCTCCGGAATCGCCTGCGAAACGTACAGTTGCCCCTTCGATTTGTGTGACTTGTTGTCCAACTTTTGTAAGTTCTTCTGTTGTAGACATCCCCATCTTCCGTTTTTACAGTTGTGTAAGAACAACTGGTTTTTTTCTTTATTTATAAATTTATGACAATTATTTACTCCATCATCAAGTTTTTTATGCACCTTCCCGGGCTCCGGCATGTTGATCCGGTTCCGGTGGAAGGTTGTAAATGGCCTCCGGAAAATGATCCACCAAATAATGGACAATGTGTTTAACCGATAATATGCCTATTATTTCACCATTTTCACCGACTATTGGGAAATGTCGGTAGCCGCCTTTCCGCATAAGTTTAACAACGTCCGCAACTTTATCATTGGATGATATGGTCGTTGGTGATTCGGACATATAAGCCTTCACGGGCTGGTTTTGGTCGACATGTTCAGCCAGAATCTTAATCAATACATCTCGCTCCGTGAAAATGCCTTTTAAATTCTCACCCTCAACCACCAAAACGCACCCTCGTCCGGATGTTTGCAACGTTTGGATTGCATCCCGAACGGAGGCATTGATAGAAACACTTAACGGAGGGTTGTAATCCAAGCAAGAGACAGTGTCTGTTAATATGTTTTTTAGGATAGGCATGATGTTTTTATTTGGTTCTAATTTTTTAAGATTTGACAATGATTCTGGATTTATTATATCCCGATGACTTAAAAGAAATAAAAAAAGGCAGGATTTTGCGGATCCCACCTCTTTTTTATTTAACAATAAAGAATGTTCATAATCATTATTCTATTCGCAAGTAAGTCATTGTCATAAATTAAAATATAATCACATTTTTCGTCAGTGGGAATGGGTAAGTTAACAAAAAAGATTGATTTTATTTAGCTTAACTAAAAAAATATCCATCTCTTTTTTGAGTTGTAAAAGGTTAATCCCTGAAAATTAAGAGACTTAATACATTGACTGTTTTTCAAAACAAGCTCTTTTTAGACTGACTTAGGTGAAAAAATAGTTATACTTTTTTTACCTCAATCAGTCCCGCAACCCCCACTCCCTGGCCTTTTCGCCAAGGGCAAGGAGAGAGCGCTTGACGAGTAGCCTCACCCAACCCGCGAAAAACGCTTTCCCATAAGTGGTGAGGTTCCTCCGCGTTGAGCAAGTCAATCTGAATCGTGGCGCGGGCACCTTGGGCAATACCCCCGAGGAAATTCCACAGGTCGACGCTGAGCATATCCTCCACTCGCTCATGGATTTGCACCTTGTTTTTGTTGAAATGGAAACCGCTACGGAATTCAAACGCCACCCGCACATTGGCAGCCCCTTCATCAATGAAGCCAGTGGCAGAGCCGGAAGCATTGATCCCCTGGTTCTTCATTAAATCGACCACCACATGCTGCAAAGCTTCACCAAAGCATTGGCCGCTGTCTTCGGCAATAACGTGCTGTAACACAAATTCATTCAGCTGTACATCCGCCGATAGGTTTAAACACGAACGCCAGGCCCACTGCTCAATCATGTGGTTAAGGAAGTGAATGGACGTGTTGATGTTCTTCTTCAGGTTTGGATCAAGCGATCCCCCGGCTATGCCGGTGCGGATAAGCGATTCACGTGATTTGCGTTCGATGGTAACAGGTTCAAATTCAAACATGGTTAGCGTTCCTTTCTGACCGCAGCCGCATGAGCGGGGAAACCTTCGAAATCAGCAAAAGCGGCAACATGGTGGCGCAGCGATTCGAATCCCTCCTGCGTAGCGTAACTGATGGAGGTGCGTTTCATAAAATCAAACACTGTAACCACCGAGGCCGTCTTGGCGCGCCCTCCGGTGGGCAAAATGGCATTGACACCCAATGAATAGTTACAGAGCGAGATGGGGGTATAACGGCCCAGCATAATCTCACCAGCATTTTTTAGCTTCCCCAGGAGACTCATGGGATCCTCAGTGAGGACTTCCAAGTGCTCGGGAGCATAATCGTTAACAAAGTCGACGGCTTCATCCATCGAGTCAGTGAGGATAATACCGCCATAATTACCAAAGACAGTGGTGATGTAATCCTGTTGCTTTTTGGGTAGTGCGCTGACCTTTTCAGGAATCAATCGCTTGACTTCGTTGGCCAATGCTTCGCTGGGAGTTACAACCAACGCCGCTGAGTAAGGGCCGTGTTCTGCCTCGATTAAGAGGTCCGACGCGACCAGATTAGCATCTGAGGTCTCATCCGCAAGGATGATGGATTCGCTCGGACCGGCAGGAGGGCCGACATCCAGCGTGCCATATAAGATCTTTTTGGCGGCAGACGCATATATATTGCTGGGACCGACCATCTTGAGTACAGGCTTGACGCTCTCCGTTCCCAACGCAAAGGCCGCCACTGCTTGCACACCACCGAAACGGTAGATTTCATCAATCCCAACCAGAGACGCCGCATAAAGTGAGGCATCATCCACGCGCCCATCTGGCTGAGGCGGCGTGGCAATGGCAATACGTTTGACGCCAGCTACTTTGGCGGGCACACCCAGCATAAGCAGCACGGAGGGGTAAGCGGCCGTGCCCCGTGGGACATAAAGCACACAACTTTCGATGGGGGTAATTTTTTCCCCCCCCATCAGCCCGGGGGCGACCTCTGTCAACCATATTTCTTCAGGCAATTGCCGCTCATGAAAGGTCTTTATATTTTGATAAGAGATATCGATGGCCTCTTTAACTTCAGGCGCAAGGTTATTGGCAGCCGCCTCAATCTCCTCAGGGGTAACCCGCAATCCAACAGAGACAAGATCAGCCCCATCAAATTTCTTGGTCAAATCAACAATCGCTTTATCCCCCTCGGCTTTAATACGATCAATAATAGCCTGAGCCTGAGGCACAAAAGCCTCAATATCCTGCCCCGACCGAGCCAAAATCTTCTCCCTCTGCTCCCCCAGCGTCTCCGCCCACCTATATATAGTAATCATGAGTCGAATACTCCTTTAGTTGCGTATGGGTAATCCTTTAATTCTAGCACACAGCCTGAAAGAGCCAGAGAGGCGGGGAAAATTGTAACGAAATATTGAAAGTGTTTAAATTATATGATTTAATGACAATCATAAGTTGTATCGCTAAAAAAACAGGTAGGTAAAAATCTCATGAATAGAGGCGAAATAAATATGTTGGCTCATGAATTAAGGGTGCCTGTTACAGCCTTAAAAGCCACTTTGGAAGCATTAACCGATGAGTGTTTAGAAAAAAAAATAGAATTTGATCGCCCCTATCTTGAAACTATCGGAACATATTTAGATTTAATGCGGCATTTATTGACTCGCATGGATTTTGTTCATCTCCGCCCTGAAAATATTAAACTTAAATGGCAACGTATTCACCTTAATAGAGATCTTATTGCACCAACGATACGATATGTTCGTCCATTATTACAAAATAGAAATTTTACCAGTGATAAAATAAAAAATAAATTCAATATAGATAAACCTTGCATTTATTTGGATAAAAATTTGATGCAGCAAGTGCTTTTTAATTTACTCGATAATGCCATTAAATACGCAGAACCTGATCCATCACGCCTTCTCGTAAATGTTGAAAGCAAAATAAACGTGGATTACTATGAGATTATTATATCTGATTATGGTATTGGCATAGCGAATATGTTTGTTAAACATGTTTTTGATGAAGGCGAGCGAGGTTTGAATGCGATTGAATCAAATGTAGTAGGCCAAGGATTGGGTTTATGGATGGCAAGAGAGATTGTGAGTCTTCATGGAGGGGAGTTATTATTGACTAATCCATCTCATCCGACCGTATTTATAGTACGACTACCTGTGTGTTTAGGTGACGCACCTCTTTCGTTATAAATATATACATATAAAGGTGAAAATGATGAATAAGAAATTGTTGCTGATTGATGATGAAATATACGGCTGGTATATGGATTATTATGTAAAAGCCTTTGAAAACAAGGGGATTGAGGTAACGAAATGTTCCACTGTTGATGAAGCTAAAAATATATTAGAAATGGAAGAGAGTTTTGATATTATTATTATAGATTCTATTATGCCACCAGGGGAATGGTTTCAAGAGGAAGAGACATATGATGGACTATTAACCGGAAAATTTTTGGCAGAAAAAGCGAAAGAATTTCAACCTGATGCAAAAATTTTCTTTTTAACCAATATGGCAGATCCAAGTCGAACTGAAAGTCTTAATATGTTCTATCCTTTATTCCAAAAAATTGATTTCACCCCCAAGATGCTTGTATGCAAAATATTAGAATATATGGAATAAAATCAGATCGTAAATACCATTTTGGAGCAAAGTTATGCTAAATACAAAAGAAAAAATTGTGCATTTATACAATCAACCTGAGAATGATATCTTAAAAGATATTAATGAAGAAGGTATCTCTACCTCAGATATTAAGAATCAATTTATCCTGGATAGACTTCATAAACATTATTCACAGTTGCATCCTCTGTTCGATCGTTTTTTTAAAGAGCGAATGTTGAAAAAGATATCAAAGGATGATGAAAAAATAATTGAGAAATTTCTTTTTGATATGCATCCATATTTAAAATGTGTTGAAAAAGGATTACTAGAATATGATACACATTTTGAAGATATAATCGAAAAACTATTGCTTAGAAAGGATGTGGGTAATAATATAAAAAAACTAGCAATCGATATACTTAAATTGTGCTGTAATATAAATAATTCTGAAATTCATGGAAGAAATTACAGAATTTATGAAACAAGATTGCCTGATTTTTCTTTTATTAGAGAGCTAGACGGATATGTTCACTCTATTGCCGATAAAAGAATTGTTGTTGTAATTAATGTAGAAGAAAATCAACAGGTAATAAAAGAATTTTCTTATGATGATAAAGATGCAGTGATCCAACGTTTTGAACCAGGGACACGTATTGTCATTCGGTTAGAGGGTGAGACAAGACTGATCAATAAAGATGAAAAAATGGAATTGAAAGAAAAAGGAGTTATAATAGACAACAAAAGTACTCAGGCCGAAAGTTCAATGGAGATATGGAGAGAATTATTGACCATACAAGAAGAAAATCAAACGGATGATGGATCGATGAAAAATATAGCCTATGATAAATATTTAGAGGAAGAGAATAAACTCCTGAAAAAACACCCAGGCAAATATATCTGGATCGAAGGCACCGAGATAAAAGAAATCAGCCCGGATTTGATCGATCTTTTGAAAAAGGCTGAAGATGCTGAAAAACAGGGTAGCGATCCAAATAACACCATAGTGCGAAAAATTGAAAAAGATACAGGTATTTATATCTCATAACCAATTCAAAATTTATACTTAAGCATAATTTAATAAATAACGTGGGGGAATCTCATGCAAATCATCTTTGATCAAGAACCGCTTAATGAGAATCATGTGTGGATTGATGTTGTTTTGAATATTATTGATAAATCAAGTGGAAAATATGAGAAGGTAAATGTTCCAACTTTAGTTGATACAGGATTTAGTGGAGGATTAAGGTTGCCAAAAATTTATGCACCAACTGATGAGTGTGATAAAAGTATTCAATTTTTAAAAATTAATGGAATGGTTCCTCCACGAAAGCATGCTGGGAAAACAAACCGAGAACCTCTGAAGAAATATTCCCTTTGGTTTAAAATATTAGATCAAAGTAAAAAGGAAGTCGATGCTGCAAGCACCCATGTATTTTTCTATGGCGAAGAATACGCTGTTTTAGGAATGGATTTTATCATTGACTGGAAATCCAAATTAGATGTTAATGGTATCGATAGAAACTTTTCATTTTCTTTCAATGGGATGAGTTAAGAACGCATGGAATATTTGAAAAAAATATATTCCTCCTAGAAAATAACGACTATCTTTATAAAAACATTGATTCCTCCCTCACCCCTTCCCCCAAACCCCCCGCAACCATCCCCCGCGCGTAATCTCCCCCTCAACCTCCCCAACCTCAATCCCCAATTCCCGCGCAATCCCCTCCCACCGCGCTCGAGTCTCCTCATCCAACACCTTATCCAACTCAGCCGCATGCCCCGGGAAGGCTTCATAGTATTGCCCGATAATATGTTTCCCCCGTTGCCCGGGTTTCTCCGGTTGAGGGTACAGTCCGTGAAATCCTCCAACCGTGCCCCACCATTGGGCCATGGCGAAATCCGGATCACCCGGCGGAACATCGCTTACATATATTGTGGCGGTTCCCTGCTCATGGAGGCGGGATTGCACGGTATTAACCGGAACATCCTGCACGGCGCATTGTTCCTGCAACGCCAGCCGCGCAGCCTGGCCAGCGGCATCGCCCATTGAAATCCAGATCGGCTCCAGGCGCAAAGCGCAAAAACCCACGTGCGAGGCACTAATCGCCACCGGAACCAGCAGATTCTCCATGGTCTGGGAAACAATAACCCCATAAGGAATTTGATAAGGCGGGGTGGCTTGATAAAACTCACCGGTGTGTCGGCCTCCACAACGTGGGCCTTCGTGGCCAGTTCCATGGCAGTTCAAACTATACTCACCCATCGCAATGGCATTTACCTGCAGAATACCCCGGGCATCCCCTGAAGCGTATTCTGTGTCGCCTTGGGTAAAGATATACTGCCCAACCATGCGCCGTGCCTCGCGGATATAAAGTTGAATGGGCAGGTGCTCATTCTCCACAAATTCATCCTTACACCACCCCCATTGACGGGCTTCCTCCTGAAATTTTTTGGGAACCGCCTCATCATTCTGCAAAAAATAAAGCATCCCAATGTTCCATAACACATGCTGATGATAAATCTTCTCACGGGTGGCTGCGTCCCCATCTGGCCAGGCATTGTTGATAGACGGCATGGAAAGCCGCACCGGGCAGCGTGAAACATCGTTGATATCGACTTTATCGTTGGGTAGCGCAGGAATCTGGGCTTTGTAGATAAATACCGGAGGCTGATAACCAAAGACAGCTTTAATTCGCCCATCTTCAAAAAGGGGAAGCAAGCCAAGGTACATTTCCCGGTCATAACCCTCAGGCGCTTTGGGAGTGATACGGTTCTCGGGATTTTTCGTCATGGTCAGGCGAAAGTTATACCCCTGCACCTGATCATCGGGCTTCTCTGGGGCTAATGATTCGCCATACTGGCTGTGGCCTTCACGGCCAACACGATAAGGTACACCAGCCATGGCCATCAGGTCACCCTCGTAAGTGGCATCAATAAAGATTTGTGCGGAAACGGTGTGCTTCCTGCCACTGGCATCTTTAAATGTGGCTTGTTTAATGCGGTCATCATTCAGCGTTAATTCTGATAGAGTCCAGGATCGTTGGATTTGTATGCGCGGTTTTTCAGCCAGCATTTCGGTGAAAATTTTCAGATTGACCTTTGGCTCACCATGAGTTCCACGGAAACATTGTTTAGATTGTGGAGAATCCTCGCCATAGGTTTCACGATAATAATCAGCGATACGCTGCGTAAATTCATAAAACGTACCAGTAATGCCTTCAAACGTGTGGAAATCAGTATGAGACAAGCCATTGGTGACCATTCCACCAATTCGCTGGGTGGGTTCAACCAGCAAAACGTCAAATTCATCACCAGCAGCCAAAGCGGCGGCAATACCAGCAGGAGTAGCCCCATAAACCAATACCTCCGGCGTTTGGGCGTTGACCTTGGTAGAGAATAAAAAAACAAAAAATATTAATGGCATGAAAGTATACAAAAAGTGCCGTCGGATGGATTTCATGGTTTTAATCTCCTTCAAAGTGATACACCACATTAAAACAGGATGTCATCAACTGCAAGATTTTGACGATATTTTTTTTATTTGAGAGTGGAGTCGATATACTGAGAAATAGTATAAAATTAGTTAATTTTTGGGGATCGGTTGTTTTGACTTATGAATCAACTCACAAACATCGAGATACAAAATCAAGGGCAGATCAAAAATAGTGAAGGGGAGGTTCGTACATTCAAACGAATTTATGAACATTACAGCGGGTGGTTTCTTTTAACCTTTCTGAGAATCTATTATTCTCGCTTTGTACAAATGCTCGCTCCGCTGGCGGATTATTTGGAAAACCGCATTTTCCCCACAATTCGTGAACGAGAGGACAATGCACTTGAGATATGGATAGACCAACCCGATGAGGATCTGATTGGCCGGGCCAGGGATAAAGAATACCAATTCCCTCATTCCTCTTATCTTTCAAAACACTTGGCTAACTGTGGAATCAGGCGTGTTACTTTGGATGTCCGTTTGGAAAGCGGCCAGATTATCGAATCGTTATTGGTACTATTGTTTGTTCGGTCTTCACCAAAATGGGAAGGTTTTTCAGTTTTTTTGTCCAGTGAATGGCGGCGTTTGACGATTAAACGTGCAATGCATAATAAGGGTTTTCTTAAATTCTGCGCCTTAATGCGTTTGGATGAACAAGCACAGCATTATAATGTAACCTATTCATATTGCGAATTGTTTTTTTCAAAGGTTATTCGGGGATATCTTCAAAACCGTGCTCGATTTCGTGATCATCGAGTATTGCTTTCTTTGGCACCCAAAATCGCTCTTCTTGCATTGGTTTTATTGATATTACCTGTTTTGGTTGGCTTTTTTTATCCAAATGCTGGATGGATTCTTTGGGGAATCGTAACATTTTTTATGGGAGGCACAGTTTGGCTTGGTATCCATACCTTAGGTTCACTTCAATATGATCGAGAGTATTTTGAATCCTTAAGCCATGAATTTACTCAACAATTATCTCAATTATCACGCTTCCCTGAAACCAATCCCCATCCCATTTTTCGCATGGATAGCGATGGACATATTCTCTTCGCCAACCCTGCCGCCAATAAATTACTGAGCGAGGTTGAAACAGATACCTTCAGCGATCTGATGCCGGATGATCTTTGTGAGCGAATCAGACAACTCTTGGAGCGCACCGTGGCAGAACAGCAGATTGAAGTGGAGCGCTTTAAAAAGACAATACGTTATTTAATGGTTCTCTATCCGGATCGTAAATCGATCTTAATGTTCGGAACGGATATCACCCGCTTGAGGGATACCGAACGCTTGCTTAAAAATTTAAATTTCAACTTCAGTACATTGCTGCGTTCACGCACTGAACAATTAAGGAAAACCCAGGATGTTACCATTCTTTCGCTTGCAGGTTTGGCAGAAACCCGTGATCCAGAAACAGGAAGACACTTGGAACGAACCAGGCGCTATGTCAAAGCATTGGCAGAATTTCTTAAAAAACACCCCCGATTTCGTTATTTTCTCAATGATACGATGATTGAGAAAATTTATAATTCCACGCCTTTGCATGATATTGGAAAGGTGGGAATTCCCGATTCAATTTTATTGAAACCCGGACGTTTAACCCCTGAAGAGTTTGACGAGATGAAGAAACACACTCTTTTTGGGGGAAGGGCGCTTCAGTTGGCAGATGAAAAATTAGGCTTTGATTCGTTTTTACGGGTGGGCAAAGATATAGCAATCTCCCATCATGAACGATGGGATGGCGCTGGATACCCGTATGGTTTGCAAGGCGATGATATACCTATACCAGCCCGTTTAATGGCAGTGGCGGATGTATATGATGCACTGGTGAGCCGCCGCCCCTACAAAGAACCTTTCTCTCATCAAACCGCCCGAGAAATTATTGAGGGCGATAAGGGAACTCATTTCGATCCGGATGTGGTGGATGCTTTTGTAGCCGTTGATGATCAATTTCAACAAATTGCTCAGGATTTTGCTGAAATGGAATAACCAAACTTTTTGAATCCGTATTTGATGTTCTTATCCATGCGGAGATTGATTTCACAAAAAGGACAGTATAGATTACCAGCGTGGTTAATGCGGAACCACGTAAAAATCCATAACAATATTATAGATGAGGTTGAAAACATGAAAAAAATGTATCTGTATGGTGTCACGGTTTTAATGGTGATTGTCTGTTTGACTTTGGTGGTGAACGAACGAGGACCATGGGGACAGGATAGCGCCGAATCTGCGCAAGAGGCTCCAAAATCAAAGGTGGGAAAAAATATTCAAGTGCTAACCCACATCGAATCCATTGTTGAACTGCAAACCTTTATGAAAGGTGTGGCTGATTCATTGGGCGTCACCTGCAAAGAGTGTCATGACTTAAGGGACTTCTCAAAAGATGAGAAAGACAAAAAGTTACTGGCGCGTGAGATGATGAAGATGCAGATGGGGATCAACGATCAGTTGAAAAAAATAAACAATACCCTCTACAAAAATACGGATAAAAAACTTCGCGAAGAAGTAACCTGCTTTACCTGCCATCGCGGCCATGAACACCCCGCCAACAACGCCCAGGAATGGGAAAAGATATTAAAGGGAGTTGAATAAAACAAGTGATTATTCCCACTTGGCTAGCTGCGATACAATATCGCAACTAGCCTTGTGGGATTTTGTCTGATTCATTCTCATTGTGTGGAGGGCATTTTTTTAGCATGCCACAGCCACTTAATCCTAAAATCTATCATATCTTGCATGTGAATCGGCTACCATCAATTGTTGAATGTAAATGTCTCTGGTGTGATAAAGAAGTGATTCGTCAAAAACTACCGGGTTCAACAATTGGCTTGAATACCATTAAAAGTCGACGTCTTAATGAACTTACCTTGCGTAATTATCCCGATTTATATGTTGGTGATTGTGTACCTTTTTATTTTTGTCCCCGTTGCATTATGCTTTATATGATTTATCAAGCGAATTCTCCTGAATTGATATATAAGGGAGGTCAAGAATCAATAATCCATCTTGAAGCCAACCTTCATGATGTTGTGAATTGGGCGAATGAGAACGATATGAGGTGGGCTTTCACCACTTCGAATGCTGGATCAAGATATTTTGATGACTTCAACACACTTTCTAAATTAAGTGAAATCAATTGGGAAGCAATTAACGCTAGAAATTGCAGTGATTGCAAACTTGGAAAACAAACTGAGTTTTTAATCGAACATTCGTTACCGTGGTTTCTCGTTTTTTTTATAAGTGTATATTCTGCTAAAATATTTAAAGTGGTTCATAAGATTCTGGAAAAAAGCAGTCATAAACCAAACATTGGAATAATGCGGGAATGGTATTATTGATAAGAGGAGGCACCTAATGATTCAATTCAAAGCTGGCAACATCTTCGATGAAGACGTTGAAGCCTTGGTTAATACCGTTAATTGCGTTGGTGTCATGGGACGAGGCCTTGCCCTTCAATTTAAAAAAACTTTCCCAGAGAATTATAAAGCGTATGCCGCTGCCTGTAAGCGTGGAGATGTAAAGCAAGGTCGAATGTTCGTTTATGAGATGGATAGGTTAACTTATCCACGATATATCATTAACTTTCCAACTAAAAGGCATTGGCGGGCTCGAAGCTCTTTGGAAGATATTGAATCAGGTCTTGAAGCGCTTGTGAATGAAATCCATCTGCGAAATATTCATTCAATTGCAATACCTCCTTTAGGAAGTGGATTGGGAGGACTTAAATGGACTCAAGTAAGGAAACGTATTGAAAATACACTTTCAGAATTAAACAATGTCCAAATTATAGTTTTTGAACCCAAGGGAGCACCTCATGCGAAGAACATTTCTCGTCATAATAATGCCCCTTCTATGACGAAGGGGCGGGCTGCACTCATTGAATTGATGGATCGTTATTTAGCTGGTTTACTCGATCCATTCATCACTCTTTTAGAAATTCATAAACTTATGTATTTCATGCAGGAGGCAGGGGAACCATTGCAACTTGAATATAAAAAAGGACCATACGGACCCTATGCGGAACAACTTCGCCATCTTTTGAATCGAATAGAAGGACACTTTGTATTTGGATATGCTGACGGGGGAGATTCACCTGATAAGCAACTTAAATTGGTTCCTGGAATTGTGGAAAATGCACGATCTTTCTTAAATAAACACCCAATAACCAATGCCCGTTTTGACCGAGTGGCTGATTTGATCGAGGGATTTGAATCCTCTTTTGGCCTTGAACTTTTGTCTACTGTGCATTGGGTAATCAAAAAGGAATCCGCCCATACAATGGATGGAGTGATCAATAATACTTATGAATGGAATGAGCGTAAAAAGCAATTTTCACCGAGGCAGATAACAATTGCGGCTCAAGTCTTAAAACAAAAAGGGTGGATTGAAGAAACGATTTGCTAAAAATTCCATAATGTAATTGAATACTCAAATTCCTTTCATGTATTCTGGATTAGCACTTAAATCATGCGGGGCATTATCCATCATACCAATAATTCCTATACGGAGAGCAATGTCATAACAATTTCCCGATTCATTTCCTTTGTGTGTTTCTTTTTCATCGAGAATTGTTATCGTAACTTGCTCCTGTTCACACATTGATAATGGCTCAAGTGGCCGCAATAACCCATTTTCATAAACAGCCTTTAAACTTTTTCCCATTTTCGGTTTCTCCTGACCATTAATTGCTACTTTATTATACATTATGCTTGAATGAAAAAAAAATCTATTGTTGTCCTAAATAGGTGTTTCATGTGTTTTGTGTGAGGTGTTGATCGAATTTCTTAAACCAAGATATTTTTCATGTGACTATAATAGAGTTTAGAATTTTGCGTTTCCATTATCTCCTCAATCCGCTCAATAACCGTTTGGCATAACAATGGATGCGCATTTAGATAAGGGGCAATTATGGTTTTGATCTGAGGATGCTTTTGGTTGAATTGGGTAGTAATGGTTTGAACCTTTTGAAAGAGATAACCATGAAAAATCAGAAATGGAAATAAAAGCACATTGGAATAACCCATGGGAACGGTTTTTTCCAGTGTCTCCTCCAGTGAGGGAGAAGCCATAGCCAGATATCCCACTTCCGCCCAGGAAAATTGCAATGATTCCCACAACATACGGCTGAGCTTGTAAACATCCGAATTGGCTTCCAAATCACGGCTGCCTCGTCCAACGACGATGAGCATGGTTTCTTTACGGGAAAATTGAAGCGATTCATTAATGCGTTGTTGCGACAATTGAATGATATTGGAATGAAGGTGAAGCGGCCCTCCATATTTAAATTCAATGTGCGGATATTGATAGTGGGCTTTTCTAAGTTGCTTGGGAATATCTTCTTTAACATGCCCAGCAGCTAGTAAGAGTATGGGTATTGCAATGATTGTCTGGACTCCTTGAGTGTGGCACCGTTCAATCGCTGTTTCAATGGTGGGTTCGGCCAATTCAAGGAATCCATATTCCACAATATGAAAAGGCATTTCTTTCCTAATTTTTTCAACCATTCGATTGAATTCCTGGGTACCAAGCTCATCCTTCGTCCCATGTCCTACAAGTAATATGGCTGTATTCATGGTTTAACCTTCAAGACATATGTCACTATCTACTCCCATATTGCTGATACTTTGCTTTTTTATTATAACATAACTGCTTGATGTTTAACGCTTTAGTGTTGATTGCCCAAACTGCAATAAACGTTTGAAGCATTTTTTTCAGCATTAATAGAAATCATAAAGTCGAATTAGAGATTTTTTCAAATTATTTAAAAGTTGCTTAATCCCTTTGATTTCTGAATTTATGTTGGAATTTAGTTTATTATTGATCTTCCCCTGGATTGATCATTGACCTTGGGATTATCATAATGATTGAATAACTATATATTATATGGTGAATTACTCTGTGATAATTATATTTTCATTGCTATAATTTTTTGAACGATAAAGGTTAAACTGTCAATGACTTGATAATCTGATAATCAATAAATTAGCAACCTTAAATTTAGTAAAATGTCAACCAGAGAATAACCAACAAATGGGGAATAGAGAATGTCATGAAGGGTGACTGGAAAAACAGTCGAACAACCCCATTCCCCTCCCAAGACTGGGAGGGGCTAGGGGAGGGTTGAAGGATTAACGCACAATCTTATATGAAGTAGAATTTCCTCATTTAACAGTGGTGATGAATAAATATATTTACTATTTAGAGACAAGGAGCTTTATTACATCATGGTTGAAACAAGCAATATTAAGAATGTACATGCCCGGGAGATATTGGATTCACGCGGTAATCCAACCGTGGAAGTGGATGTTGTGCTGGAAGGTGGAGTGATTGGTCGAGCCGCTGTTCCCTCTGGAGCATCGACAGGAGAGCATGAAGCGATTGAATTACGGGATGGAGATAAAGGACGTTATGTCGGTAAAGGCGTGAAAAAAGCAGTTACCAACGTAAATGATATCATCGCTCCCGCTTTAAAAGGACGCGTTGCACTTGACCAACTTGGTATTGACCGGATTATGCTGGAACTGGATGGCACTCCCAATAAGTCAAAATTGGGTGCGAACGCTATATTAGGGGTATCCCTGGCAACCGCTCGGGCCGCATCTAATCTTCTAAATTTACCGCTTTACCGTTATTTGGGAGGAGCCAACCCTTATTTATTGCCGGTTCCCATGATGAATATTTTAAATGGCGGCGAACATGCCGATAATAATTTGGATATTCAGGAATGTATGATTATTCCCCACGGTGCCCCGAGTTTTAAAGAAGCATTGCGAATTGGGGCAGAAGTGTTTCATACTCTTAAAAAAGTCCTGGCTGTACAGGGGAAAAATACCGCCGTTGGAGACGAGGGTGGTTTTGCCCCGGAAGTGGCCTCTAACGAAGAAGGATTATCAGTAATCATCCAGGCCATTGAAAAGGCTGGATATAAACCAGGTGAAGAAGTCTCCCTGGCATTGGATGTGGCGTCAAGTGAATTCTATGACAAGGATACAAAGACTTACGTTCTCAGTGCAGAAGCACAACCCAAAAAATCAGCGGAAGAACTCATCACATTTTATGATGAATTGTGCAACAAATATCCCATTCTTTCCATTGAGGACGGAATGGACGAAAATGATTGGGATGGCTGGCAAAAGTTGACAGCCAAATTGGGCGATAAAATCCAATTGGTGGGCGATGACCTTTTTGTGACCAATAAAGAGCGTTTATGCAAAGGCATCGATCAGGGAATTGGAAACTCGATATTAATTAAGTTGAATCAAATTGGTTCGTTAAGCGAAACCCTTGAAGTAATTGAAATCGCTAAAAAAGCAGGCTATAACAACGTGATCTCTCACCGTAGTGGTGAAACAGAAGATTCAACCATCGCTGATTTATCAGTGGCTACCAATGCCGGACAAATAAAAACTGGTTCATTATGCCGCACTGATCGCGTCTGTAAATATAATCAGTTGTTGCGCATTGAAGAAGAACTGGGTGAGACCGCTATTTATTTGGGAAAAAAAGTTTTCAATTAATTTTCTGCGGATAGAATGATTATTTTGGCACCCGGCTTTAAGTAAGAAAGGCGGAAAGTTAGGCATGTTGCGATTATTTAAAGCATTTATAACAGATACGGTGTCATGGATTCTATTCGTTGTGTTGTTATTAACCTTGGGTATTGGTTTAGCTAGTCTGGTTAACCGTTACGACCGGATGGATGATTATAAACAAAAACTGACCCGCTTGGAATATGATATCCTCCTGTTAAATCAGGACTTGGAACAAAAAAAAGCCTGGGTCGAACGATTAAAGAAGGATCCCACCGCATGGGAACAAGTGGCACGGGATAAAATGAATTATCTAGGGCCGAATGAAGTGCTGGTCACATTTATACCAGCTCAAGAATAAGGAATCAGTTAGAAGGGCCATGTTCTGATTGATTCTTGGCCCTTCTACTTCAAGCTTTCTGAAATCAGAGGCTTGTAATGATGTTTTTTGCTTGAAAGCCGTTGAAATTCCTTGACAATCACAAGACGATAGGTTAACGTAGTTTGTTCCACTTTCGGTTGGAGGCATATGTTGAATGAATCGCAAGTGGATGAAAATGAATAATATAAAGAAGTTTTGACGCGGGGTGGAGCAGTGGTAGCTCGTCGGGCTCATAACCCGGAGGTCATGGGTTCGAATCCCATCCCCGCAATAAACTTTTTTTTTCTTGATGTGTTTTTGCATAGTGTGATGGGGTCTTTATCACAAAATCGGGAGTCGATCCGCGTGACGAAAAAAGAAATTATTGAAATCGTATCCCAAAGGACGAAACTCAAGAAAAATTATACCAAAGCAATTGTCGAATGTGTGTTTGATGTGTTTATAGAGACATTGGCTAAAGAAGGACGAATTGAGGTTCGTAACTTTGGCGTGTTTAAAGTGAAACAAACTCCCGCCCGCGTGGGGCGGAATCCGGTGACCAAAGAATCCGCGGATGTTCCGGCGAGAAATATCGTTCAATTCAAAGCCGGTAAAAATATGAAGGAAAAGGTATCGAACCCTGCTGATGGATGAAAAGCGTGATGCCAGTACGCGTGAACTTGGTGATATCGGTGTATCAAACGAAGTATTTGAAACGATAGCTGCGACATGCACTCGGAAAATTGGTGGAGTCGCTGGCTTGGAAGCCGCCGATGGCTTGGTAGACAGCTTATCCAAAGTATGGGGACGAAGTGAAACGCAAAAGGGAGTAAAGGTTATAACCGGAGACGATGACGTCAGTATTGATATGACTGTGATTTTGAAAGAGGGATTTTCCATTCCACAAGTAACCGGTTCAATCCAGCGTGAAGTAAAGAGTGTGGTCGAAGAGATGACAGGCCATGTGGTAAAATCAGTTAATATTCTGGTTGCTGATTTGCAGCCTCAAACCGTTGAAGCCAAGTTGATTGATTCGAATTCAGTGGGTGAGGATTCCTAAAAACTTGAATTTCCAAGAGTTGGAGGAATTCCTGCAATCCAACAAGTAGAAAAAAGCCTTTTTTAAAAATATTGCTTTTTGAAATCACCATACTGTGATATTGTGATGGATATAACGAGGATTTGATTCCTTATTTACAAGTTTGGACGAACGAAAGACCTTCGATATACCGCCTTCAAACTAAAAGGCGGCACCTGGATAGGAGGATAAACGATGTTACGACAGAACGGGCTGTTTTGTGCGGTAAAGGCACTGGCTTTGATCACAATATTGGCATTGTCCATGCCCGTCCCATCATATGCTCAATCTGATGAAGCGGCACGCGTCAAAATTGAGGGTTCGGATGAGTTTGGAGAGGTTTTATTGGTCCGTGATGGTGACGATATTATCATATACGGTTTGGCGTTTTCGGTGCCTCCTTTTAGCCAGGTGACAGTGACAGCTGGTAATCAGGAATTCTTCCACACCGCCGCTTTTACCGGACAATTCCCAGTAGTGGCGGATCAGCCGATTCGTATTACGGGTGGCGTCAATATGGACTCCGCGGAGTTTAGTATACAAAAGAATGATGGTTCTATGTTAAACGGGACAGTCAATCTTGATATTGAGTCGCCTGATGTTTTAAAAGCATTGCAAAACTACTTCGAAGAATCCCGAAAAGTGATCGATGGCATCCAATCCTCGATTACCAAGGGAGTTCCTCCTCACCGGTTAATTCGCCTCACAGCGGATGACCAGACCAATCAAAACCTGTTGGGCCATGTATTGATGACTCAACGGTTGATTGGAAGAGGTCAGGATGCCATTTTGGTGGATCAAATTGAAGGATTATCATTCGGCGATGCCGACCCACCGTTACGAAGTGTCACTCCTTTTGAATCTCTTGAATTCTTCTCAGGTGATGTAGACCGTGACAATCCAGATATCAGAAAACGAATTCACACTGTTTTTGGGAACCAGGGATTTGTCATTAATGGCGGGTTCTTTCCTTTCGATATAATTGATGTTAATAGTGGAAATGTCGGCCAGGAAGGGATTGAACCAACTATATCGCTACGAGCCACTCTGGATCAGGCTCAAGGGGGACGTGTCGTTTGGGGAACACTGAATTTGGATGTGAGTGCCGGAATCGTTGGTGATCCGGTAGTTATTAATAACAATCAGCAAGGCAATCCGGATGCTCCAGGCGCTGATGGCATAGCGGTCATTCAAGGACAAGCAGATCCATACTCCCTAATAACGGCTTACCCTGAAGACTCACGCGCTTCTGGTGTCATTGCACAAGCTACTGCAGATGCCTCAGGACAATTCTCCATTACCATTCCACCAGCTTTCAGCGATGTGAATGATCAATACTTGGAACGGCAAGAGGTTTATCTTGATGTACTGGATACGTTTGGTAACTCGGGCAGCACGCTCACGGAAGTCGCCACTGATGACCAATCAGTTGTATTTGGTACACCCACTTCCACAGATCAAGGGGATGGAACCTTTGTGATTCAAGGTACCGTGGAACCATTGGCTGCTGTGGTTATAACAGGACGAAATTCAGATGGATTGGAATTTAACGCGGGTGGTATGTTTGCCGATGCGTCTGGTGTGTTTATCACTACTGCTACAGAAGCTCAATCCTATACTATTCGTGCCATTGACCAGGCAGGGAATGTATCTGATCCTGTAGCCGTTGAAGGTGATGATGCGACCCCTAACCCCTCGGTAAATACAATTACTTCTGCGTATCCTAATATTCGCATAACGGGTACCGCTGAACGGAATGCCAATATTTTGGTTTTTGCCTTCCCGTTGAATAGTGTTCCTGATACTTCAGAAACATTGGCCACCTTACCCGAAGAGGCATTCAACCTTCAAGATCTGCAGGTAAATGCTGATGCGAATGGAGACTTTTCCCTAACTGTACCAGGTGGAATCAGTTCGATCATTTATCTACAAGCTATTGATATCGCTGGCAATTCAAGCGATTTTGTCGGTGTGGAATTGGTCGATGAAAATGGCAATCCTTTGAATCGAGGATTAGTTGCTTTCGATCCTATTGATATTCAAAACAATGGTTCAGGGATGGAAGATGTTGTAACGGGTACGGTTGTTCAACAATCTACATCGAACCCGGTCTCAGGCATTTTTGTAGGTGCTTACTATAGGATGTCCAATGATCCTGAACTTAACTTCCCCTTCCAAAATGCACTGATTGATCCTGTTGCTGTAAATAATGATGGAACATTTGAATTAAGCATTCCTGAAACGGAACCCATTTTAGGCCAGTTTGTTGAAGAGTTTTACTTGGTCGCCCTTGATCTGGTGCAAGATGATCTCACTTTCCGGGATTTAGGATTTACGCTAATTGATGAAAATGATCTATTCGACCGGACCGGACCGGATATACAGGATATTTTATCCAGACCCCGGCGTGGGGATATTATTGTAAGGGAAAACGGAGTCGGTGGGAGAGATACTTTAATTGTGAAAAATACCCTCCCCGCTGGAAACGGCCCCAATTCATTACCTGCGGATGCCATTCCTTATATATTTGTCCTCATTGACGATAATGATGATAATGAAATTAATGTCAATTCACCAAATGTTGAGATTGTTGGGTATCAACCATTACTTTCATCGATTGGTATACCTTATCCTGGAATTGCTCCCATTGATTTAGGGGATAACCATTGGGATCCTTCTTCTCAAGCCGTATTTGGACGACAGAATTACTTTGTTGCTCTGATGGATCGATTCGGTAATTTAAGCCCAAGCCCATTCAGGGTGGAATTGGATGTAACGGTTGATGATCCAAATGGTGATTTGATCGAAGTCAGAGGAGAATCGATCTTTGGGCGTCCAGGTTCAGTAGAACCTAATGCATATGTATCTGTTTTTGAAAGTACAGGCAAAGGAAATCTTTTAGCTTCCACCCAAGCCGATGCAAATGGAACCTTCTTCATGTCTGTATCATTGACACAGGAAGAAGTCTATATCTATGCAAAAGACACGGCAGGGAATCAAAGCAATGCGCTTAAAGCTAATGTGATTGATCCTATAACGGGATCTCAGTTCATCATCCTGGATGGTTTCGGAATTATGCATACTCCATCATCCGAACTTAGTTCAGGCTTCTTATCCGGGAACGAGTCCGCTCGCGCCTTGGCCGGTGTACCTAAAAACACCACTGTGGCCCAATTGAATGAAAATTCTCCCCTTTATGTGTTAACCGATGCGGGACGAATCATGAAACTTGGTGAAAGTGGTAAACTCCCCGCTGAATCTGATCAGTTTATTATTCCTGGGAAATTCGCCCGTGATTTGGAAGTGATTAGTGCAAATCCATTTTCAGCCTATGTTCTGTTAGGGAATGGCGTGATCCTAACCTATGGTGATGCTCCGTTTTACGGAGATATCGTCCAAGTCCAACGTGGATATGCGGATGAACAATCACTTAAAGAATTTGCTGAATCTATCTACGGTGATCTCTATGATGACCAAAAAGAGTTCACTGCACGTTCACGTATTCGCTTGACCACTGGTTCTCAATTCCTGTTTGATGATCTGGATGGCGATGGCAGATACTTCACAGAAGATAGAAATGGAAATGGGATTTTGGATAGGGTGATCGGACCAGGTGGAACCACTTTGGTTAAAGAAGACCTGGATGATGACAACCAAATTGATGCTGAACCTTTAATTAATCCCGAAATTTTAGCTCAGGGCTTCGAGAATGATATAGCACGAGACCTTGAACTTGTTCGAGATGCGGATGGTAACGTTAAAGGATATGTTATCCTGGATGGTTCCGGGACGATGTGGCCATTTGGTGACGATATCGGAGCTGAAAACGTTACTATACACCAGACGGCAGGTGTTAGTGGAGAAGATATATTCCGTGCTCTTGAATTGGTTGTCGATGCCGATGGCCGGATTGATGACTTCATTACCCTGAACGGTTTCGGCCAGGTCTTTGGCCGGCCCGGCGGTACTCTAGGGGCCGGCGAAGAAGGTGATCCACAAAATGCCGGGCATTTGTCTTTCAAAATGAATGCAACTAATTTTGGTTTCGATATTGCACGCGATATTCGAATCAATCCAGTGGATTCAAATGGTGACAATACAATTGATTGGAAAGATGGATTTTATATCCTTACCGGTTTTGGAGGTATTCAAGCGATTGGTGGGGCTCCAGAAATTGAAGAAAGCCCGTTCCTTGGATTGGATATCGCACGGGATCTGGAATTTGGATCTCTGCCCAGATAACCGTTTAGAATTTCCATAAAGAAGCCAAAGGCAAGGCGTTAAAGTGTTTTATGCGCCTTGCCTTTTTTTTATGCAGTGAAGATGATTAAAGGACTACACAATAGAGAACCGAAATCCATGCAGACGAAACCGAAACCCAAAATTCGTGACGTTATTCGGGAAATAATGGAACCCTATGCGGGGAGGCGATCTTCCATCCGGCTTAGTTTGTATGTTGATATGTTCATCCTGTTTTGTATCGTGGCATCTTGTGCGGTGATACCGATTGAAGTTTATTACCCCCAATATGAAACATTTTATAAATATTTAGAGTTTTGTTTTGCGATCATTTTTATTGTTGAATATTTATTGCGATGGTATTCAGCCGTTCATCGATTAACGTATCCATTTACGTTTTATGCGATTATTGATTTGCTGGCCATTGTCCCTTCCATATTGATGATTGCCACGGAATTTATGTTATTGCGGTCATTCCGTGGTATACGATTGCTGAGATTTCTACGTTTTCTCCGCATTTTAAGGATGCTTAAGTTCATACGTTACAGTTATTTAATTTACCGAGGGTGGGTTTCGTTTCGTATATGGTTCTCCGCTTTATATGATCAATACCGGCTTCGCCAGTTGGGATCCCTGTTTGTGTGGATGCTTATTTTATGGGTATTTGGTTCTAATCTGTTATTCTTTACGGAAAAGTGGATTTCCGGTGTTGAAGGCCCTTATAGCGGGTATTGGCAGGCGTATTGGCATATCCTGATTGTACTGATATCGGGCATTGAAGATAAAGAACCCCTTTCATTTTTAGGGCGTATCGAAGTAACGATATTCTTGATTGGGGGAATTATTGTTGTGGGGATGTTGACCGGTGAAATTGTGTCTATTTTGGTTCGGAAAATCCAACGTGCTGGCAAATTAACCTTAAAACCACCTGAAGGGAAGATGGAGCAACACATCGTGATTTTAGGGGATAACGGTCATCGCAATAATGTGATCAAACAAGTGAATGCTGCTCTATCTGGTAGGTATTTCTTCCTGGTCGTTACCCCAACAGCGGATGAGATAAAAGTGACAGAAAAAGAAGCATTTGAAAACGTATTTGCCTTGGCGGGGGATCCACTCAAATCTGAAGTGCTTGATGCCTCTGATGTGGATGACAGCCTGCGGGTGGTGATTCTGGCTAGTCATGGACCGAATGAAGATACATCATTGAATGATAATCGGTCATTGATGATTGCATTGGCAGTGGCCAGCCGGATGAAAGATATTCCCATGGTGGTGGAATTAAGAACCGCGGATAGTTTACGCTACGCCCGTAATTTAGCCGGTGTGGATTTTCTGGTCAGCCGGCATTTTATTGAGCGGTTGGCCTCCCAGGCAATTCTCAATCCTGGGGTGACTTATATTTATAATGAACTGATGACATTCACCGGGGATTCAAGTGAGTTTTATAGTATTCCCGTTCCGAATGATTTAATTGGAAAGACATTTAAAGATGCTCAACTTTACTTTTTGGATTTGGATAATGAAGCGGTTGTAGTGGTGGGGATCGACTGTTCACCGGAAGATGATCCAAGCACTCATTTTTGGTTAAATCCGGTGGATAGCCGGGATCAACTGCCCCCGTCAAATATTATTCTCAGTCGTGGAGATAATTTGATCGTGATTGCGTATGAACGTCCTGCGATTGTTGGGGTGGAGGAGGAGGATTTATGGAGCGGAAAGATACTCCAGAGGGATTAATGCAACACGTTGTGATGTGCAATTGCAACGAGAAGATCAAATATATTGTAGAGGAATTAAATGAGGGCAGTTACCATGAGCCTATAGATGTGGTTTTGATTGTGCAGGATGCGGCTTTATGGGATCATCATCCCGAGTGGCACCCGAAGGCGGGGAAGCGAGCGCATTTTTTTGTTATTGAAGGGTGCCCAACAGATGAAGGTGTCTTGAAGCGGGCGCAAATCAGTTTTGCCCGTGCGGCGGTGATATTGGCTGACCCCAACCAAAGAGAATTATCGGATGCGCGATCCACCCTGGTGGCGATGGCGATTGAGCGGCAGAATCCTCAAGTCCATACGATTATTGAACTTATTTCCTCCATCAATCGCATACATCTGCGTACGACAAAGATTGATGAAGTGATTTGTGAAGGAGAGATTTCAGAAAAAATCATTGCTCAAAGTTGTATTACACCGGGGATTAAAAACATATTTGAGCGGTTATTGACTGCGACGATAGAGACCAATCAGATTTTCTTGTCGGAGGTGCCCTCGACCTTTTCCGGAGAAACATTTCGTTCGCTGGCACGGAGAGCCATCGAGCGGGAGGTTCCTTATATTCTTTGTGGTTTTGTGTTGCATCGAAAGCAGAGCGAATCCATTTTGCTCTCCAATAGTTTGTTTACTCATGAAACGGAACGTATGGATGGTATACGAAGGATTACGGTATTGAATCCACGTGCCTATGTGGAGCCAGGGAAAGATACGTTATTGACCGATCAAGACCGGTTGATAGCGATGGCTCATAAACCTCCAGATTTAAATTTATTGGTTTGATGATATGGTACCAGTTAAATCTACCCATGGGGCACGCTTGAGTTACCCCCAATCAAGCCACCGATTCCACTTTGGTGTTTTGAATGAAAATTTTTGGACCGGGATTTTGTTTGGGAACAGGAATGTTTTGCTTCCGAAGCAGTTCGACCTGTTCCTGCATCCCCCATTTGGTTTTGTAAAGACAAGTTCACCACACTATAAAGCAGGTTGGAAGTCTCAGCATCAGGCGAGTTATGCAAGGGTGGTTCTTGCGATTTCTTGGGGTGTTGTGAGACCTTTTTTTACTTTGCTGATACCATCCTGGCGCAGTGTAGTTATTCCTTTCTTATCAATGAAATCATTTAAGGTGGCGGGATTGGCGCCTTTTACGATCAATTGGTGAAGTTCGTAATCATTGATTAGCAGTTCAAAGATGCCGGTGCGATCTCGAAATCCGGTTCCATTACAGTGTTTACATCCCTGCCCATATGTTACTGTTGAAATTTCATCACGTGTTGTGGAAAGGATTTCAAGTTCATCATCCTGGATGGGTCTTTGATTTTTACAGTGGGTGCAAACCAGTCGAATAAGGCGTTGGGCGATGACGGCTTGAATGGATGATGCCACCAGGTAAGGTTCGCAACCCATGTCAATGAGCCGGGTTAAGGCGCTGGGGGTATCGTTGGTATGCAGAGTGGATAAGATGAGATGTCCCGTCAATCCAGCGTGAAGAGCCAGATGAGCGGTTTCTGGATCACGAATTTCCCCTAACATAATCATATCAGGATCCTGGCGCAGTAAGGATTTGAATACTTTGGGGAATGACAAGTTATGAGCCGGATCAATTTGGAATTGATTGAGACCTTCCATAATAAGTTCGATTGGATCTTCGATGGTGGATATATTTACATTGTCATTACGTATTGAATTTAAAATCGAATAGAGGGTAGTGGTTTTTCCACTTGCCGCGGGACCAGTGGTTAGGATAACACCGTGAGGTGTGTTTAGTGTTTCGTGGAGTTGATCCAATGTGGGTTCAGGAATACCTAAATTATTGAGGGCGATCAGTTCTTCTTCAGGAGGTAACAGGCGAAGAACTGTTTTTTCTCCATAAGGTCCTGGGAGAGTGGAGGCGCGAATGTTGAGTGGTGGTTTGTTGAGTTCTTCAAGGGTATAGACAAAGGCGCCTTCCTGGGGGATTAGTTTATTGGTGATATCCATGGTGGACAGGACTTTGATTCTTGATACGACAGGGGGGTAATCTTCACGTGCAATTTCCCCTTGAGGTGAAAGGAAGCCATCAATACGAAAGCGAACGTGAGCGTTTTGGTTTGTGGGTTCGAGATGAATGTCGGTGGCACGGCGATTGATGGCATCCAAAATGATTTTATTGGTTAATTCCACGGCCTTGCTTTCATCGTTGCTTTCGACGGTGAATATTTCACTCATTTCCTTATTTGGATAGGCACGCGTGAAGAGTTGTGAGAAACTTACTCTATCCATAAGCAAGGGACGAATGGTTTTAAAAGAGATATCGCTGAGATTTTTTTTAACCTCGTCAGGTATGGGTGCCGTACAGGCCACCAACAGCTCGGTTTCATTGTTCCAAAAGCGAATTGGAATCAGGCCATGTTTCCAAGCAAGTGCGTCAGGGATTATATTTTGGGCATCGGATGAGAGGACCAGATCATCGGGACCAACAATCTGAACGTCAAAAAATTTTCCCAATAATTGAATTAGCTCGGTTTCGTTTAGGTAGTGTAAGTGATCATGCTTAACGAAGAGGTATTCAAATTTGCCCTCGGTATCCTGTTGGGCATCTTGAATAAAGGCAAGCATATCCTCAGAGATGAGTTTTTTCTCAACAAGCAGATCACCGATTTTTTTATCAGGCATACTATCTCCTTTTTTTATTATTTACCCTCGCTGGATAATTTATTTTGTAACAAAAAAGCATTCTTTTAAATGGTAATGGTTATTGCGGGGAATTCAAAAGTTTTTTACATAAATTCCATATTTGTAGTAATTTAGGATATAAAAATAATTTATCTTTTCATCATTTTTTCCATTGAGATGATGAATAAGATTTGGAAGGTAATCATAAATCTTAGGAAGGCAATTTACATGGTTGATCTCCTTGAAAATGTTTCATTGCTTAAAATTCTCGAAACATTGTGCAATCTGAGTTTGAACGATCAGGTAATCTCCTTTGGTGTCTGTTGATCATTTCTTATACTGGTTACGAGTTGTTTCGGGGCGCCCCGGTTTTTAATTCGGGGGGTGCCGTCGATTTATCCTATT
>CAZFER010000006.1:0-23185 GCA_964517495.1 uncultured bacterium
AATTTCCACCGACAAAAATCGGTGGCCCCATTGAAGCGTCGTCACAAACCGTATTAACGGCCAGCTTCGCACGAATTTCCACCGACAAAAATCGGTGGCCCTTTGAAAGGTCATGTGATGGTTTGGTTAGAGATACCGTAGAGGTGGGTTATAACTCACTCTTATTACTTTTTTGCTTCTAACATAAAGAGCGAAAAGTCTTTCATGATTCCTTGGCTGGTTTGCTTATGAATTATATAGGGCGTGGTAATTTCAATGGAATGAAAACCGGCATTCCGGGCTAACGTCTTGATGGATGTACGTTCATAACCAAAATGGTGTATTCCCTTGGTATCCTTATGAAAATCACCTTCCTCTTTATCCAAATCGACTATGCCCAATTGCCCCGACGGTTTCAGGGATTTATAAAATTCAGATAGAACATGGGCCGTATCTTTCAAATGATGAAGGGTCATGGCGCAAATCACAATATCATACTGGTTCTTTGGAAGCACCTGTTGTTCAATATCGATTGGCTGCAACTCAATAGTGTCAATCTTTTGCGAATCGATCTTCTCTCGCAGTATTTCAAGCATACCTTGCGATGAATCAATCGCGGTGATCTTCTCCACCAAAGGCTGAAAATGCAACGTCACCAGGCCGGTTCCTGCACCGTATTCCATTAAATGATGATGAGGTTCAATATTTAAAGCCTGCTGCAACGCATGAGCAATTGCATTGGCTGTATCAATCCTGCGTTGTTCGTGGTCCCAGGTTTTGGCTTCCTGATCAAATCGGTTCATGTATTATCTCTCCTGTTGCTTGCCAACAACTATGATCTTATTGACTGGCACGGCTGTTTTTTAATAATTTATTGTCAATCTGAATTACCCGGTCGCAGCACTCCACTAAACCGACTGACAGTTTTGATATATAAGCATACTCAACATGCTTCCCCAGATTTTTAACCTGCTCAACTGCCGGAACAAGATCGGCATCACTGCTAACCAATATCGCCGTATCATAAACATGGGCAAACGCCAGGGAAACCATATCAACTGCCAACCGCACATCAACCCCCTTTTCAACCTGGGTAGTTCCATGAACATCCAAACTCCCAAACTGCAGCTGCAGGTAAGGCGTATTTTTAAGGTAAGAAAAAAATTTCTGCTGATCGTGAAAACTATTCTTTTGATCCTGGGTAGGTGGGCATATATAATAATACGTGCGAACCAGCTGGCGTTCCTCACCGGTTAAGGCCTGCGAAAATTGATGATAATCAATTTTAACGCTGGATTTCAATTCTTTCAATTGAAAATAAAAATTACTCCCATCAATAAAAATACATATCCGTTCCATTGCACTCATCCTTACATCTTTTTCGTATGTTTAAATCGTACAAACAGCCGGCCAAAGTTTTTGCTATCTTTATCAATCCGATGGTATTTTGATTTTATATGCGGTTGCTCCAAAAAACGCAACACCTTTTTCTTCAGTTGGCCTGATCCCTTCCCTGGAGTTATTTCAATCATAGGGATTCGCTTCTCCACCGCTTCATCAATCACTCGATTTAATTCATCATCAATTGTCTTGCCCTTGTTATATATATCATGAAGATCAAGTTTGAGTTTCGCCATCATCCAGCCTTCGCTTTTATTTCAGTATGGTTGATATGGTGATGTCACACAGAACAATCTTCAAGATATACATGATCCCAATCAACGATGTTCCCCACTGGCTATCTTTTGTAACCCCGGTGGGGTCAAAAGCATTGTTTTATTAAACCCTTTGGCAATAATCAGACTCACAGGGAAATCAATACACAAGATAATGTTTATAAAGGTGATAAAATTTGTAAACATTATTTAGGATTCTAAATAAATTTAATTCCCTTAGCTATTTATGATTCTCCTCACTTATTGATTAAAGAGAACTTGATGGGATTTCGCTTAAATTAATTAGCAGCATAAGGGGAACCACTTCAACTGATCAAAAAACCTTTCGTGTTAGAATTTTATTTGTACACAAAAAAAATGAAATGAGTTTTGTTACTGTTATGACTTTATATAATCACATTCAAACATAAAAATAACCGAAAATCAATTTCACCCATGAATATATTGAAATTCATAACTACAAAGACAAAATACATAGTACGCCACTCAATAAACAATCCCTGAATTTGGGAAGATTAAATGCGTTGTTCTTATTTGAACAATATCCTTACAGAGCTATAGACAAACAAATATATTTAGTGTACAATCTATTCGAATCAGAAATAATACCGTAAATGAACCCAAACATCGGAATGGTGTAGACATACAAATAGTATATTCCACTATGCAATGATTTGACCATTAACGAAGGAGGGTCATAAAACAATTGTGGTAACTATTTTGGTGATGTCCATCCTATAATGAACCGAATTGAGAAGGATGAAATGTTACTTTTCAAGACCATTCATGAAATACCATTCAGATTTAATTAAAAACTTGTATTGCATGTTATGAATTCAACACGAATTCATCTTTCCGATGCTGAGACAAACAAAAAGGAGTCTATAGATGAGCTTTCATACGGTTAAAACCATAAATCTGAAAGAAAATCTTTCTCCCAATCCACAACGCTCTGAAACTGTGGAAGATGAAGAAGGGTGGTCTAAGATCAAAACCGAGGGAAAGCATATCGCAACCCGCACGACACCACTCATCAACATACCGGAAGCAATGCGGTTAAACGTATTGCGCGAATTCGGTTTAAGGGAAGATCAAGCGGAAAAACCGCTCCAATCCCACTTACTCGATCTTGATGATTACTCAGTCCACAAACTGAGCACAATTCCTATCGCTTTAACAGAATATACCTTATATAAAGAGCTGCAAAACGGAAAAGGGAAAGGGATTTCAAATCGAACCCGCCAGCAAATTTGCCAGGCACTGGAAGAATTGTCTGACAATATGAACCCAAAGGGAATATTCCGTTTCTTCCCTATTAAAGGGAAAGATGGGCGGGTAACCATTGGACGCCATACTCGTTTTGCCAGCAAAAACCTCCAATCTTTATTAAAACAATGCAAACGGGTGGCGGTTTTTATAACCACACTCGGCGAGGAAGTGGATCAAATCGTCGATCAGGCAATGAATGAACGTCCTCATTATGGATACATTCTAAACCTGGCCGCCTCAGCAGCAGCGGATATGGCGGCCGTATATATTCAAAACCACATCAAAGGCTTAATTCCTAAAAATGAAACCACGACCTATCGCTATAGTCCCGGCTATTGTGATTGGCCCTTAAAGGAACAAAGCAAATTATTTGAATTAATTCCAAACCATTCTGTAGGGGTGGACCTTTCTGATACTTTCCTTATGTCACCCAGTAAAAGTGTGTCTGGCGTCATCGGAATTTGCGCTTCAAATCTGAATATCGATTTGAAGAATCTCTGCAAAAAATGCCGTAGGACACAATGTTCACATCGAAGAAAATAGATAAGGTCAATCATGAATTATTCATCCAAGAAACATCGGTTTCAATATAAACCGCTGAGTGCTCAAGATATTCAACAAATTCACGATACCAGTATGCGTGTGTTGGAAGAGGTCGGCTTTGAGGTATTGGAAGACGAAGCCTTTTCCCTTTTCAAACAGGCTGGTGCTGAGGTCGATGAAGAAAAGCGTATAGTCAAGATTAAAGAGAGCCGCATTCAAGAAATCATCTCCAGCGTCCCCAACCAGGTAACCCTATATGGTCAAAATGATGCGTATAACATTACCCTGGGAGCAGGACATTCCTATTTCGGAACCGGGGGAACAGCGCTTTTTGTCCTCGATTATCAAACCGGTGAGAAACGGAAAGCCGATCTCAATGATCTAAACGAAATTATACGTTTGACAGATAAACTCCCCCACATCGATTTCATGCTATTGCCCACCTACCCCAACGAAATCCCTGTTGAGGAAGTGGATATCAATCGATTTTATGCTGGTCTTAAGTATACCCAAAAGCCCATCATGGGAGGGGTCTACACCACGGAAGGTATTGATAAAAGCATTCAAATGGCGGAAATGGTGGCTGGTGGTGAAGAAGCCCTGCGTAAACGCCCTATTATCTCCATGATCGCCTGCAGTATCAGCCCTCTTCGGCTCGATAGCAAATATGGCGCATTTATGATTCGGCTGGCACGCAAGAGCATTCCCACCGCTGTCCCCGTTGAACCTCTTTGTGGCGCGACAGCGCCGGTCACATTGGCGGGAACGTTGGTTATCCAAAACTGTGATGGTTTGATCAGTGTCATGTTAACCCAGCTGGCCAACCCGGGCGCTCCTGTCCTCTATGGCAGCGTTGCCACCTCGGTCAATATGCATGACGTCGCCTACCTTGGCGGGCCTGTGGAAAGCGGCATGATCAACGCCGCCACCGCACAAATGGCCCGTTATTACGGATTCCCCTATTATTCCACCGCGGGAATCAGCGATTCAAAAACGCTGGATGCCCAATGCGGTTATGAATCATGTATCAACAATCTGCTGGTTGGCATGGGAGGTGGCGATTTTATCCACGACGCCGCTGGCTTGATGGAATTTGCCATGACAGTCAGTAAGGAAAAACTGGTGATCGATAATGAAATCATCGGCATGGTAAAACGGGCGGTATCCGGAATTAAAGTCAATGATAAAACCCTTGCCTTCGACACCATCAAAGCCGTCGGACCGGGGGGAAACTTTGTTGCCGCGCGTCATACTCGCCATTTTTTCAAAAAAGAGCATTACCGCCCCACACTTACCAATCGGGAAAAGCGAGAAATGTGGGAAATGCAGGGGTCGCAACCCATCGACCAAGAAGCCCACTCCATCGTCAAAACCTTACTGGCTGAACCTGAGGTTTGCTATATTGACGAAGCGCTTTCAAAGAAAATCAAAGCCGCTTTCCCCGAGATTAAACAATAAATTTTGACCAACAATTGAGAGAGGATCCCATGAAAGTTATCGGAGAAAAGATAAACGCCACACGTAAATCGATTCGCAATGCCATTGCATCAAAAGATCGGGATACCATTGCAAAACAAATCAACGACCAGGTTGAGGCCAGTGCCCACTATATCGATTTAAATGCCGGGAATCCGGATGGTGATATTGCGAGTGAAGCGGATGATATGCGATGGCTGATTGATATTGCCCTCGAGGTTACAGATAAAACATTGGTACTTGATTCCGCCTCTGCAGATGTTATTCGTGCGGGGGCGGATCATTTGGCTGGCCAGCGGGCATGGATGCTCAATTCGGTTAAGAACGAATCAAACGTGTTGGAATCCCTGCTGCCCATCGCAGCCCAACATGATGCGCCTGTGATTGCATTGGCCATGGATGAAGAATCAATCCCCGAAACCACGGATAAACGATTGGATAATTGCCGTTCCATTCGCGAAAAAGCCAATGCCTTGGGTGTCAAAGACGAACACCTTTACTTTGATCCACTGGTGATGCCCATTTCATCAAACTATAAATTCGGTGAAGTGGTTTTGAATACTATACGTGCTATTAAGCAAGAATTTCCTGAAGCGAAAACAACCTTGGGATTATCAAACGTCTCTTATGGATTACCGCTACGGCAAAAAATCAACAGCGCTTTTCTTATCGCTGCTGTTGCTAATGGGCTGGACTGTGCCTTTTGTGATCCCACCCGCCGTGAGATTCAACAAGCCGTTCTGCTTGCATCGCTGGTGTGCGGAAAGGATCGCTTTTGCCGCCGATTTGGCCGAGGGGTACGAAACGGATTATTTGAAAACGGACAACAAAAATGAACGATACATTTAGAAAAGGAACACTCGTCAATCCACTGAAACGTCTTTCAGATGAGCAGGTTCAATGCCTCCATCAAGCCTCGCTTGCGATATTGGATGATCCCGGTATTACCTGCTTTAACGAACAAGCCGCTGATTTGTATGATAAGAATGGATGCACGGTTAAACGCAATGAGGACGACACCGAAAGCTGGAATGTCCGATTCCCTGCCCGTGTCGTTGAAGATGCCGTACGCCAAGCTCCTGAAGAGGTTTTATTGGGCGCACGTAAACCTGAAAATACATTGAAACTCAATGCACATATCCCTACTGTGTACTTTGGGACTGGCTCGGAAACCAATATCTTTCTTGATACGGAGATGGATGAGTTTGTTTCGAAAAACGATCCTCAGGTTACCCGAAAATTTCCACGTTTTATTCAAAACCGCGGTTCAGTTAAGAACCTCTGCAAGTCAGCCAAACTTTGTAACCGGTTGGATAATGTCGATTTCTTCATCCGAAATGTAAACATACAGGATGAAGGCATCACTCATCAGAACAAGGATGTCAATGTCTTTTTTGCTTCCTTTATGTATATGCAAAAGCATGTCATGGCCGGGCTGGTCGATATCAACAACCTCAATACCATTTTAAAACTGGCTGAACGGATGTGTGGTGGAGAGAGCAAAGCATCTCCGGTTTCATTCATCACCTGTATCATCAAAAGCCCGTTACAGATGGTAGAGGATACCACTGAGAAATTATTAGCTATCGCTAAAAAAGGTGTACCAGTGGTTTTATCCAGTTCACCACAAGGCGGATCAACCGCGCCCGTTTTGGAAGAGGGTATGGTCTCCATGATCAACGCTGAAATACTCGCGGGGATCGCCCTTGCTCAGTTGGCCAATCCAGGCACACCGGTTTTATACGGTGCCGTGCCGGTTCGCGCCCGCTTGGATAACCTGCATGATCTTTATGGAGCACCTGAATTCATCCATTACAACCAGGATTGCATCCAAATGGCCCAATATTATGGTATTCCCTGCTATTCAACAGCCGGTGTTGGGGATGCAAAAGTGCCAGGGATACAGGCCACGATTGAAAAGGTTTTCTCCCAATTAGCGGTGGCACAAGCTGGTGCGCAATATATCCATTATGCCTTTGGGTTGTTGGACAAAACCAATGTATTCTCACCCATACAAGCGGTTTTGGATGATGAGCATATCGGTCTCGTCCGCCATATTCTGCGCCGCCCCATTTTCGACCAGGAAAAAACGGGTAAAGCCATTAAAGAATTGAGGCAAGTGACGGCTTCTTCTACTCAACTGTTCGCGCGCTACATTCGTAAACCTCGAAGACAGGGATTGGTTTCACCCCCCTATGCATTTGAAACAAACAAACCGGAAGATGAAGTTTTTGCCAAGGCCTATGACCGCTTGCAGGCTTATTGGCATGAGGATGCAGATTGCCCACCGGATGATGTAATCGATGCAATTTACAAAGAAATAGATGGTTTATTGCCACGAGAGACTTTTAACATCCAATAAAAAGGAAAAGCACATGGAACCTATACTCGAAAAAATCAAAGAGAATGTCATATTAGGCCGAATCGACGAAGAGGACGAAGGGTTTGACGGAGATATGGAAGGACAGCCCGGCGTAACGGAATTGGTGGAAACCGCCATTGAAGAAGGTTTGAATCCAGGTGACATCATCAAAAAAGGGTTGCATCCAGGAATGGAAGAAGTGGGCCGGCGTTTTGAAAAAGGAGACTACCTTATCCCCGATATGCTGGCGGCTGCTGAATGTGTTGGTGAAGCGATCAGAATCCTCGAACCCATGCTGAGTGAAAGTGACCTGCCCAGCAAAGGCAAATTCCTGCTGGCCACCGTTGAAGGGGATCTTCACGACATTGGTAAAAACATCGTTGCCACCATGTTGCGTGGAGCGGGGTTTGAAGTTGTCGATATGGGAACAGGGGTCAAATCCGACAAAATTGTTCAGAAAGTCGAAGAAATCAAACCCAAATACTTGGGACTTTCCGCCTTGCTGACAACCACCATGTCGCATATGAAAGAAGTGATCGATCTGCTCAATGAAAAAGGCTTGAGAGATTCGGTCACCGTTTTGGTGGGTGGTGCGCCGGTGTCGGAGGAATATGCCGAGAAGATCGGCGCCAATATGTATTGTGAAGACGCTTTCGCCACCATCGAAAAACTCGAAAAAGTCAGCTAAAGGTTGCGCATCCATGAGTACATCCAATCAGGCTTATTCCGAGGCAGCCACCAGCGGGAAATATGATCGAGGCCAGGCCTTCTATCAGAAATACGATAATGTCAGAATCTTTTGGGAAGATGCGTTAACCCGAAAGTTAATGAAGACACCAGTGGCTGAAAGGCTCCACGTATGCCGGGAACAAAACCGTGGTCTGCGCATTCTTGATTTGGGATGTGGCAGCGGTGATGGTTTTGAAATGTTTCTTCATTTCACTGCCAGTGAGGATGATTTACGCTCGGATATGAATCGCTTAATCACCTACGATGATATGGAGCGTTATACCGGCGTGGATTTGAATCAAGACTTGCTCAATCAAAATGCCCAGCGATGGGGTAATGATCCAAAATTAAGTTTTTGTCAGGGAGACTTGTCGAAAGGCTTTCCCACGCTCGATGATAATAATCCTTATGACGTGTACTTTGCCGGATATGGCACTTTCTCCCACTTTACCCGGGAGCAAACAGTACGATTGTTGTCCCAACTGGTTACGCATGCACCGAATGGCGCCGTGCTTATTGGGGATTGGCTGGGACGTTTTTCTTATGAATGGCAGGATTTGTGGGATAATGATCTATCCAAAGAACAATGGATGGATTATTACATCTCCTATATCTACCCACCGGAAGAACGCAAATCGGTGGAGCTGAGTCCACTGCCGTTAAGGTTGGTAACCCAGCAAGAACTCTTGACACATGTGATCAATCCCGTACAGAAAAACACCGGCGCAAAGGTAAAGATACTTGGATTTTACGATCGTTCAATCTTTATAGGCCGGCATATGGATACGGGAGATTACAATCACCATACCAAACCATTGCGCCAGTTCGTCAATTCTCTCTTCGAACGAAGCACGCGCACACCATTACATGAACTCGTTATTGAATATCACCCCCACAATAATTTAGCGAGTGTGAATGATTTCTTCCAACATGCATTTAACGCCTGGAATGAAGTGGTAAAGCACTGTGCAGCACTTTGTTATGGTGATTCTTCTTCAGGAGATGATCTCCCTGCAAACCTGCCGCCTGAATCTGTTACAACCATTCAGCGATTTAAAACGATGATGGAACATCTTAATTGTTTCTATACCGATGATATACGGGCGGATGTACTCGAAATGCAATTGGGTTTTCTCTTACGTGATTTAGAGTTTTCCTTGCAGCGTGGCCGTGGAAATGGCCATGGGCTGGTTGGCATCTTCGAAATTCAAAAATAAACCAGAAAGGAACGTCAAACATGAGTGGCTTTACAATGTGTTATGGCCAGGATGATGGAAATATCATTAGTACGATGATGGACAAAATTCCTCATCGGGGCAACTATTTAAAAGGCGTAAGCCGAAAAGAGAATGTCACAGTAGGACAGAATTATTTACAGGCCGATACACGAGGCGCATCACCTGATGTGGCTGTGCCGGTGAGTGATAATGAACTCGTCATCGGCTACGATGGGCAAATCAATGATGCTCAAGCCCTTGCAGAGCGTTTTGGCCTGGAAGATGGCCCTTTTTTGGAAGAACGGATTATTCTCTATCTTTATCGTCATCATCGAGATGATATCTTTAGCTATCTAGGCAATGCCATTTACGCCTTCGTGATCACCGATGGAACCAATGTGTTTGCCACACGCGATCCACTTGGAATCAAAACCCTTTTCTATACAAATTATAACGACCGCTTGTTATTCGCTTCGGAATTAAAATGTATTACAGCCATTGTGGATGATGTCCAGGAATTTCCCGCGGGGTATATCATGGATCAGCATGGATTGGTCACCCGTTTTGGTGATTTATCAGCCAATGTGGAATTGTGGGAAAAAGATGTTGACACAATGACTCAGGAAATACGGGAAATCATTGAAAAGAATATCCGAAGCACAGTCGATTTTTCCCGCCCCACAGGTGGCTTGCTAAGCGGTGGAATGGATAGCAGCGTCATCAACCTGATTAGCGCTAAAATCTATAATGAAAAATGTGGGAACAATGGAAAACTAAAAACCTTCTCCATCGGTGTTGGAGAAAGTGGTGATATTTTAAATGCAAGGTTAATGTCCGAATTTATCCATTCAGAACATCATGAAATCCTGGTGACCATCGATGATTTGATTAAAGCCTTGCCGGATGTTATATATTATCTGGAAAATTTCGATCCTTCGTTGGTGCGCAGTTCAGTCGCAAACTATTTAATCTCTTCCTACGCCGCCAAGGAACATGGCATTGAAATATTGTTATCCGGCGAAGGGGGCGATGAAATCTTTTGTGGATACACCTACTTGAAGAAAGTTCCCTATGAAGAAATGTTGGAAAAACAACTCGAGTGCTTGAGTTTTCTGCATAACAATGCCTCCCACCGCTTGGATCGCATGAATCAATGCAATTCCGTGAAAGTGGTGGCTCCTCTTATCTCTGGAGAACTTTTGGATTACGCACTCAAAATTCCACCGCAGTATAAGCAATACGAGCAGGATGGAACACGGGTGGAAAAGTGGATTTTCAGAAAAGCCTACAAGGATCTTCTCCCCCCCGAAATCACCACACGTTTGAAGCAGGAATTTTCCCAGGGCTCCGGCTCAGCTGGGGTTATGCCAGCCTATTTTGACGACAAAATTAGTGATTCGGAACTCGCCACGATTCAAGAAAAATACCCCATGGTTCGCAGCAAAGAGGAATGTTACTATTTTAAACTTTTTACTGATTATTTTGGTGACAAGAGTGCCGTGCGAACGGTTGGCCAATGGGTATCGCTTTAAGGATAATTTTCAAGTTATTTAATACAATAAGTGGGGCAGGCGATTTCGCCTGCCCCATTTTGTTTCAATGATAATCAGGCGATTCGGCGTTGGTTCCAGCGGCCTACATTGGCCAGGATGGGGATTGGGTTTTCATAGGCGTCTACTAAAAGTTGGTGATAGTAGCATTCTTCGGCGGATCGCAGTTGCGAATCCGTCCATTGGTTCATATGGATTTGGGCTTTTGCTTTTGGCATAAGTTCAGCAAGGGTTTTTTCCAATCGATCTGCGGTTCCACTGCCTTCATCAAATTGTGCCTTTTTACGCCAAATAATTTCCTTGGGCAGCCAATCTTCAAATGCACGTCGTAGAATCCATTTTTCAACTGGAGGATCGCCATACAGGCAATACTCAGATGGAATACGCAAGGCAAATTCGATCATCCTGGTGTCCAAAAATGGAACCCGGCCCTCGATCGAATGAGCCATGGTCAAGCGATCCACACGCTGCAGGTTTACATTGTGTAATGACATAACGGAGCGGCGTAGTTCTTTGTGCAAGGACTTCTCACACCCGATATCTTTATAATAGGTATAGCCAGCGAACAATTCATCCGCTCCCTCGCCGGTTAAAATCACTTTGACATAATCGGATGCCATGCGTGAGGTGAAATAGCAAGGAATGGCGCTTCGCACCAAGTCCTGATCAAACGATTCCAAATAATAAATGATATCCTGCAGTTTTTCGAGAATCTCATCAATGGTCAGGATATATTCATGATGGATGGTATCCAAATGGCGGGAAACCATACGGGCCGCTTCCAGATCAGGGCTGCCTTCAAAACCGACTGAGAAGGTATGCAGTTCATCCACATGGCGGCGGGCTATGGCTGCGATCAAGCTGCTATCCAACCCACCGGATAAAAATGCACCCAGGGGAACATCGCTCATCAAACGTTTAACCACGGATTCCTCAAGCGTTTCACGTATTTCGTTGAGCCAATGATCAACGGAATGATTTTCAATCGGTAAATCCGGAACGGTATAGAAAGTTTTAAAACCTTGTTGGGTATGAAAATACGTACCAGGGGGAAATTCTTTAATCGCATCAGAATAATGCATGATCGATTTAAGTTCAGAGGCAAAAGCGATTTTGTTTCCCTTTTCCGCGTAATAGAGAGGTTTGATGCCAATGGGATCGCGGGCAGCGAGGAATTCTTCTTCATCGCTGATGATAAAGGCATACATGCCATCCAATCGATTTACCACATCATACTGATGTTCTTGATAGGAATGCAGAATGGCTTCTGTATCGCTGGTGGTTTTAAAAGGATATTTCTCTGCCAATGCAGGGCGTAGGCGAGGGAAATTGTAAATTTCACCATTAGCCGCAATAGCTCGCCGTTGATTTTGGTTTAAGATAGGCTGATTTCCACCTTGGGGATCCATGATGCTTAAACGCCGATGGCCCAACAAACTGGTTTGCATTGGGGTATGATATATGCCATGTGCATCGGGTCCACGATGGATTAATTTGCTCATCATGGTTTTGGCTAATGTTTCGTCGTTATCCTGCCATAAACCGACAATCCCACACATTGTAATTCTCCTTGTTGATTATTTGTTAGTATTCGAATTAATTATCGAGGTACAAATATCTTGAATTTCTTATCGAAAACACTTTTGTGTTTAAAAAACAACAGTTTTTACCAAACATATGCGTTGATTGTTTATATATTAATTATTATAGTTCAAAAGAACATTGGATGCTATGGCTTGGAGATAGTTCATGTTCAAATGAGTGCTTACAGGCAGGCCTTATGTGCTAGAAGTCAGATTATATATTTGTTAAACTTTATGAAAATGTATGGGAAGGAGATTTTTTATGAGTCAATCTGTTCAAAATAATGATCGGAGACGGTTTTTCCAGGATTCACTGATGGCCGCAGCGGGGGTGGGCTATCTTCAATCCAAAAGTGCCTCGGCGGATAGCTTTAATTCCAAGGATTCAATCAAGATAACTAATGTCAAAGCAGTTTTAACGGCTCCGGAAGGGATCAGGCTGGTGGTGGTGAAAGTAGAAACCAGTGAGCCGGGTTTATATGGCTGGGGATGCGCAACCTTTACGCAGCGCCCCAAGACCGTGGTAACGGCGGTGGATGAGTATTTGAAGCCGTTTTTGGTGGGTAAGAATCCCGACAATATCGAGGATATTTGGCAATCGATGTTTGTCAGTAGTTATTGGCGCAATGGACCGGTTTTGAACAATGCCATCAGTGGTGTTGATATGGCCTTGTGGGATATCAAGGGGAAGCGTGCGGGATTGCCCGTTTACCAATTGCTGGGTGGTAAGTGCCGTTTTGCCGCTGATCTTTATGCGCATGCGAGCGGGCGTGATTTTGTAGAGTTGGAAGACCGGGTGCGCCGATGGATGGAGAAAGGCTACCGGCATGTGCGTGCTCAAGTGGCTATTAAAGGATACTCGACGTATGGCGCTCCGGGAGCGGACCAGGGTTTAGAACATCTACCTCCTAATACACGTGTATATGAGCCAGCGGCTTATGTGCGCACGATTCCAAAAATGTTTGAGCATTTAAGGGATAATGTGGGCTGGGAAATTGAACTATTACATGATACCCATGAACGTATTTCCAATTCACAGGCGGTGAATCTTGCCAAAGCGTTGGAGGAGTATCAACTCTTTTTCCTGGAGGATCCCCTTCCCCCCGAGCAGGTTGACCATTTCCGTTTGATTCGCCAGCAAACAGCGACTCCCATCGCAATGGGTGAATTGTTTAACAATCCCCATGAATGGAATGACTTGATTTCCGAGCGGTTGATTGATTATATCCGAGTCCATCTTTCGCAGATCGGCGGTCTTACCCCTGCGAGAAAAATGGCGGCCTTTGCTGAGACATTTGGCGTACGCACAGCATGGCATGGGCCAGGGGATTTGTCGCCATTCGGACGTGCGGCCAACGTGGCACTCGATTTGAGCTGTTACAACTTTGGTGTTCAAGAACAGCATATCTTTAATGATGCCGCTCATGAAGTTTTCCCCGGTATTATGAAAATTGAAAATGGCTATGAATTTGCCAATGAAACGCCGGGATGGGGAATCGATTGCGATGAAGAAAAGGCCAAAAAGTATCCCATAAAGGAAGATCCGCCGTTTGATATGTTTTGGGGGAATGTCCGGCGGCGTGATGGAACGATTGTGCGGCCTTGAGGTGAATGAACGTTGAATTGATATAGATGCAATGGGTAAACAAGGAGGTTTACCCTTGTGGTTGCCATATAATTTTGTTTTGTAAGATGGAGTTATCTATGCCTGCTAGAAAACAGATACTTGTTATTGAAGGGCTTGTTGTTTGTATCATTTTGGCCGGTTTGCTCTGGTGGATGATACCTGAATTTTTAGAAGCCCAGCATGTAAAATCGTTTGAAGGAGAGATCAGCGCTGGGGAAACCTTTGCAAAAGAGATTGGGCGGAATTTGCTGTTTCGGCTTGAACCAATTGGTAAGGGGTGGCGAATTTGGATTATTGACAAGGATCATCCTGAAACTGATCTGGTGGGTTTGGCCACTCCCCCATTTCATGGGGTTAATGCGATATATATTGAGGGGTGGCATTTTCGCAATGCAGACAACACCGGACCAAACGACGGTAGTACCAATGCACCCGGTAAAATGAGGACCTTTTTTTTCTTTACCACGCAATCGAGCTACCAAACAGCCACACCTTTAGTCGATAAGATGGTTCATCCTCATATCTATGCGAAAAATTCAGATGATCAACAACAAATTCAATTGGATGCGATGAAGGCATATGATCAACTCCCCAAGGCAGCAGGTATCTTAACGATTGAGGAATTGGAACTGTCCAATTTAAAAAAAGGGGAACAAGCGGCGATTGAGTCGATGCGTTTTGATGTTCAATTGGATTGGGTGGAGAAACCCCAATAAAAGTGAATCCATAATCCACTTTGTCATTCTCAACTCCCTTTTTCAACTCTTCTTTTGTTGATTGAAACAACCGGGTGGCAAACACAAGTCTAAGACAGCCTTTGAGGCTACCACGTAAACTTTATTTCCTCCCACACGTTTAATGGCAACACACTGACCTATTCACTCGTTCTCAGCATTGATCTTTACCCAAAAATGATGGATTTACAATCCAGGGAGGGCGACGCTCCTGCGGAGCCGTTTACACGAAATCTACATATTTCCCTATGAATATTCCCTTGACATACATAATTAAATCCATAATATTAACATTGGTTAATTATTTTAACCCCTATAGTAAAATATAATTCTCGAGGAAATTTAAAACTATACAGGAAGGCCATCATGATTGGAGCAACTGGGGAGGATTATTTAAAGGTTATCTACAAGCTGGGATTGTCTTTCGAGTTGGTTACTCCATCCATGGTGGCTGAGCAGTTGGAGGTATCCCCTGCGGCGGTGACCAAGATGATCCAGAGACTGCAGGATAAAAATGTTCTGCGTTATTCACGCAAAAAGGGGTTGGTGTTAACCGCGGCGGGTGAAAAGATTGCTTTGGAAGTACTAAGGCATCATCGGTTAATCGAAATGTTTTTGATGGAGGCGCTGGGTTACAGTTGGGATCAGGTTCATGATGAAGCGGAAAAGTTGGAACACGTGATTTCTGAAGAATTTGAGACACGAATTGATGATTATTTAGGAAATCCAACCCACGATCCCCACGGGGCGCCGATTCCAACGAAGGATGGGAAAATCGAGACCATTGTGTATCCATCCATGGCGGATATGGAAGCGGGACAAATAGGCTATGTACGGCAGGTGAACAATGATAATTCCGAATTGCTGAAATATGTAGGCAACATGGGTATTTATCCTGGGGTGAAAATAGAGTTGATTCGAAAAGAGCCATTTGGGGGATTGTATTATGTCAACATTGACGGCCAGGAACAAATCCTCGGCCGGGAATTGCTTCATTATATATTTGTATCGATAGAGGAAGGTGAATCTTAAATGAAGAATCAAGTGCAAATGATCTGTTGGGGTTTGATTTTAACTGTGGTGTCTGCATGTGCACCACAAAATGACGTGGATATTAGTGAGCGCAAGATTCGTGTTACCACCACGATTGCGCAAGTGGGCGATACAGTCCGGAATGTTGGTGGTGATCGGGTTGAGGTGATTGACCTGATGGGACCGGGTACAGACCCACACTTGTATAAGGCCTCGCAAGGTGATATCAGTAGAATGGGATCAGCGGATGTTATATTCTATAACGGTTTAATGCTGGAAGGGCGGATGACAGATGTGTTTTCCCGTATGAATAAAATGGGAAAACCTACGGTGGCGGTGGCCGAAACAGTAGATAAATCGCAGTTGCTGGATCCGCCTGAATATGAAGGCCATTACGATCCCCATATTTGGATGGATGCGAGTTTGTGGACTAAAACCATCCCAGCCGTAGTAGAGGCATTATCGAAACTGGATCCGGAATATCAGAGTTTATTTGAAGCCAATGCGGAAGCGTATAAACAGACATTGCTGGAATTACATGATTATGCTCAAAAAGCGATTGCCTCTATTCCCAAACAACAACGCATATTAATCACGGCGCATGATGCCTTTGGATATTTTGGAAAAGCGTATGACATTGAGGTAATGGGATTGCAAGGGATAAGCACAGCCAGCGATTATGGTTTGAAAGATATCGAGCGGTTGGTAAGTGTGATCACTCAGCGCAAAGTAAAAGCGGTGTTTATTGAATCGAGTATCCCCACGCGATCCATTGAAGCGGTTATTCAAGGATGTAAAGCGAAAGGCCATAACGTGGTGGTCGGAGGGGAATTGTATTCCGACGCCATGGGAGAGCCGGGTTCTGATGAAGATAATTATCCCGGTATGTTTAAACACAATGTTGATACCATCGTCAAAGCATTAAAGGGATAGATACATGTTAACAGCAGAAATGCCAAAACAAACCAAACCTGTCGTGCAAACCAAATCTTCTCCACTGGAAGTACACGATTTAACGGTGGCTTACCATCGCAAGCCAGTGTTATGGGACATTGATTTCGAGGTGCCGGAAGGGCTGTTAGTTGGTATTGTCGGCCCCAACGGTGCGGGCAAATCAACCTTGATCAAAGCCGCGCTGGGGATGGTGCCACTTGCTTCAGGCTGGGTAAAATGTTATGGCGAACCGCTGGCAAAGCAGCGGACCAAAATTGGCTATGTTCCCCAGCGTGAATCGGTGGATTGGGATTTCCCCACCGATGCGCTAGACGTGGTGATGATGGGCGTTTATGGCAAGTTGGGATGGTTTAAACGTCCGAAGCAGAATGATAAGGATTTTGCCATGGAGTGCCTGGAAAAAGTGGGAATGGCGGAATATGCCTATCGCCAAATCAGCCAACTTTCAGGCGGGCAGCAACAGCGAGTGTTTTTGGCACGAGCGTTGGCACAAAACGCTTCCCTTTATTTTATGGATGAACCATTTGCCGGTGTTGATGCGGCGACAGAAAAAGCCATTATTACGTTATTAAAAGAACTCAAACAGCATGCAAAGACCGTTTTTGTCGTTCATCATGATTTGCAGACGGTAACCGACTATTTTGATTGGGTATTGATGCTGAATATGCGGCAGATTGCGTTTGGCCCGGTTGAAAAACACTTTACCCCGGAAAACTTGAAGAAGACCTATGGTGGCCGGCTAAACATTATTAATGATGTCGCCAATGCGGTGGCCAGCGATATTCCACGAGGAAAGAACGAAGGATGAAATTCGAACTAAGCGCCAACACATATTGGGTGCTAACAGGCTGTTCGATGCTAGGGATCAGCAGTGGGATCCTGGGTTCGTTCGCGTTGTTACGGCGGCGCAGCTTGTTAGGTGACGCCTTATCCCATGCCGCACTTCCCGGGGTGTGTATTGCCTATCTTTTGACAGGAAGCCGATCCATCGGTTTCTTTATGCTAGGCGCCCTGTTTGCTGGATTGATTGGTGCGTATTGCATTCAATGGATTACGCGCTATTCACGCATTAAGGAAGATACAGCATTAGGATTGGTCCTTTCCATCTTTTACGCGTTTGGCATTGTTTTATTAACCATGATTCTTCATTCAAATCAGGGGAATCAATCGGGACTGGATAAATATTTGTTTGGCCAGGCGGCATCGTTGGTGGGAAGCGATGTGCGGATCATGACTTTTTGTGCTTTTTTAGTGTGTTTGTTGACAGTGGGATTATATAAGGAATTTAAACTGTTGTGCTTTGATCCGGAATTTGGTGAGGGATTGGGATTTTCGACCAAATTCGTTGATAGTTTGTTGAATTTACTGATTGTCTTTGTCGTTGTGATTGGATTACAGGCGGTGGGGATTATTTTGATGGTCGCCATGTTGATCACGCCAGCGGCGACAGCACGCTTTTGGACCAATCAATTAAACCGCATGGTAATAATATCAGCTGTGGTAGGCGCTTTTTCAGGGGGATTAGGAACCCTTTTAAGTACACTGGCAACGGGTATGCCCACAGGTCCGTTGATCGTGCTGTCGGCGATGGCGCTATTTTTGTTTTCGCTGGTCTTTGCCCCACAGCGTGGATTATTAAGCCGAAGCATTCAGTTGTTTCAACTGCGAAAACGGGTGGCGAAAGAGAATGTATTGAGAACCATCTACGAGATATTGGAAATGAAAGAGCGATGGGATCACCCATTCACTGCCGAGTCCATAACCAATCAACGTGAACAAAACAGACAAGAGGTGGAGCGTCATTTAGAACACTTGAAAAATCAAGGTATTGTGACATCCAACAATGATGCTTATACATTAACTGAAAAGGGAAAGAAAGAAGCCTATCAGATTGTTCGAAACCACCGCTTGTGGGAAATGTATTTAATGCATGAAGAACAATTTGGTGCGGAGCGGGTGCATCGTGAGGCTGATTTTATTGAGCATTATTTAACCAGAGATTCGGTGGAGGAATTGGAAAAACTATTGCAATTGCATGATCGAACGCCGAAATTACCGCCGAGTGTTCATCCACTGACGGTTTAGTTAAGAGTCTCAAAAACCATATTGACACGTAGGTCAACCCCTACATGGTGTAGGGGCGAATCTGTGTGTTCGCCCTCTGTTGTAGTACAGCAAACATCTGAATGAGTTTTGAAACAACCTCATCACGAAATGTGCGATCACGAATATGGAAGGTTAAAACCATGCCAGACATATCCAATGCCATCATTATTATCACCACGGGGGCTTTAGCGGCAGGTGCGTGTGCCTTGTTAGGATGTTTTTTGGTTTTACGCCGCATGGCCATGCTGGGAGACGCGATTAGCCATGCAATTCTGTTAGGCATTGTGTTGGCCTTTTTGATCGTCGAGAGTATGGCATCGCTGCCCATGTTTTTGGGAGCGGTTTTTATCGGGATTCTTACCACTTTTTTTGTACAGAGCCTTTCCACCGGAGGTGTGCAGGAAGATGCGGCTATCGGAGTTACCTTTACGGCTTTATTTGCTTTGGGAGTAGTAGGTGTTTCGTTATATGGCCGCCATGTGGATTTGGATTTGGATTGTGTGCTGTATGGTGAAATTGTTTATGCCCCGTTTTACCCACTGATGTGGGGTGACGTGTCATTAGGCCCTGCTTCGTTATGGATTAATGGTGGCTTATTCGTTTTGAATTTGTTGATTGTTAGCTTGCTTTATAAGGGATTTAAACTGTGTTCATTTGATCCGGGGATGGCTGCTGCAGTGGGCATACCCGTCACATTTATGCATTATCTTTTGATGTCGATGGTCGCGGTGACCACCGTAGGGACGTTTCAAAGTGTGGGTGCGATATTGGTGGTTGCCATGTTGATTGCGCCGGCGGCTTCCGCATATCTTTTGACGGATAGACTAAGTCTGATGCTTGTCAATGCGGTGATCATTGGTTTTCTTTCCTCATTCCTTGGATATTTAATCGCCAGTTGGCTGGATTGTTCAATCGCTGGAGCGATTGGTTCGGTGGCAGGCTTGCTTTTTATTCTGGCATTTTTCCTATCCCCAAAGCATGGATTGATTATTCGCTGGATAACGCAGCGACAGCTACGCCATCGGGTGGCAGAAGAGGATGTCTTGCTTTGGGCAGCACGGCGTTTGGAATTAGGGAAAGCACTCGCATTTACGCCAAGCGATGTCAGTGAAACCCACCAGTGGCTGATGCCGGAAGCGCAAGCCTCGTTAAAGCGCTTGGATAAAGCGGGATTGTTGGACCGCCAAACACCTGAGATGTATGCCCTATCATCCCAAGGATTGCAACAAGCCAAGGATCTCATACGTCGACACCGTTTGTATGAGACCTATTTAGGGGATTTGGGCTATGCATCAGACCACATCCACGATCCTGCTGACCGGGTGGAGCACCACCTATCACCTTTGATTACAGAACGGTTGGATGTGGAAACTAAAAAGCCGGATAAGGATCCACATGGTAAGACAATCCCACGGTAAAAATAGTAAAAAATACGTCTTGTCACAAATCGATAACACACAATACCAACAAAACGGGGTGGGCTAATGCCCACCCCACATTACAACTCTCCAAAATTGGAGCCCAATTATTGATGCATTTCAAGGAGCGCGGGTTGGTCTTCCTGTTTGTATTGAAGATGCTTGCCGTTGCTTGAATCATTGATACGGAACTGTGCAATTAGCGATTGCAGCGATTGCGCCTGGGAGGACAGTTCCTCACTGGCGGAAGCACATTCTTCGCTGGTGGCTGAATTTTGTTGGGTGACTTGATCAAGTTGCTCAACCGCATTGCGGATTTGAGCCGCCCCATTGGATTGTTCCATGCAGGATGCCGAAATTTCCTGCACCAGGTTGGATGCTTTTTGTATGGAGGGCACAGCGTTTTGGATCAGTTCACCAGCACGTTCTGCTTGATTCACACTGTTTTTGGCCAAATCGCTGATCTCACGAGCAGCCAACTGGCTTCGTTCAGCTAACTTACGAACTTCAACGGCAACCACAGCAAAACCTTTGCCCATTTCTCCAGCACGGGCAGCTTCTATGGCGGCATTGAGTGCTAACAGGTTGGTCTGATCGGCAATATCATCAACGATAGAAATTTTACCAGCAATCAGATTCATGGCATCGACAGTTTCCTTCACCGCTTTTCCACCTTCATCCGCCTCAATCGCTGATTTTGAGGTAACATCATTGGCGGTTTTGGCATTATCCGCGTTTTGTTCCACAGCCGTACTTAGTTCCTCAATAGACGATGAGGTTTCTTCCAGGTTTGATGCTTGCTCGGTGGCAGCATTGGCCAAATTTTGTGATGAAGCTGAGAGTTCTTCTGAGCTAGAGGACACCTGCTCCGCCGCAAGCCGGATATTCAACATAACATCACTCAATTTTTCACGCATACGGTTTAATGCATTTGTTAACATTCCAATTTCATCATCTCGCTTGATGTGCAGTTGATGAGTAAAATCACCATCTGCGATTATATCTGCGAAATTCACCCCCTGAACGAGTGGATTGGCGATACTATTAGCGAGAAATAAAGCGATAATTGCAATAAATACAACGATGATAGAGGCAACAAGCAATGACCAACCGATCAATCCCAGACGATCCGCATATTCATTCCAAACTGTCAAACTAGAAAACGCTTCTGATTTATCCTTTTCAACCAAAATCGCCCATTGTATTTCTCCCAAATCCAATGGAGCATAGGCTGATAAGACCGGATTGCCATTATAATCCATTATGATTTTAGCATCGGTTTCACCATTTAACGCCGCATCTGCACCTTCGGTTTTCACACTTCCTTTGGTGGGATTTTGGAATGAGGCTAACACCGTATGATTGGTTTGATCGAGGTAAGAATCAGAGCGCATTAAATGATCACTTCCGACCAGATAGGTCTCTCCCGTTTGCCCCATCCCCGTGCGCTCCTGCATGATCGCATTGATTTCATCGAAGGGTACTTGCAAAACCACGATTAATTTAACTTCGTTTTTTTGCATCAGGGGTTGAGCGATAAAGGATGCTGGAATGCCATTACTGGGTTCATATGGTTCCATATCCTGCATCGCATAACTTTTTGTTTGCATTACTTTTTTAACCAATTTACCAAGCCCTGAGTCTTGATAGGGGCCAGTCAGTATATTGGTATCATAATCCGGTTCATGCTCAACCGTATAAAAGACATGACCGTTGGAATTGATAAGAAACAGATCATAATATCCATATTTTTCCACATATTTAGCAAAATAATCTTCTTCTTCTCCTTCCAATTTGGGGGCTATCGCTTCTTCCAGATCGATTTTTGAAATGATCGCCCAATTCAAACCTTCAATATTCAAGGAATCATAATTCACCATAACTAAACGGCCAGATGAATCAAGAAATACATCTTCACCATTTTCGCCCGCCAAGGCTTGTTCGATATAAGTAGTTGAAATTTCGTAACCGATAACATACTTGCCATCCCCCATGGTTTTCATGTCGCTGCGAAAAGCGGTTTTTCCTTGATATTTCCCTACGAGGTAAGTTTCTCCTGTCTTTCCCATTCCTTCACGCTTTTGAACAATGTTGTTCGTTTTTTCGGATGACAGTTGGTATGCCAAGACAGCCACTAAATCACCTGTGGTATTATGAACAGGGCCGGCGACAAAGGCCGCTTGTTCATTTGAAGGTTGATAGAAGGAATAATCCTGAATAACCGTTTCTTTTTTACCTTTTTCAAACGCACGTGCCAGGCCGCTATCCTTATAAGGTCCATTAATCAGATTTGTGCCGAAATCCTTCTCTTTGGTAGCGGTCCATACGATATCACCTTCCGGTGATATGATGAATAAGTCATAATACCCATATGTATCAACATAGGTCTTTAGTTTTGGACCATGAAACGTATCCCATTTTTTCCACAAATCGCTCTTTAGACCGCCTTTGTCATAGGCTGAGGTAAAGCGTTCACAGGCTTGAACCATTGCGCTATTTACGCGATAGACATTCAAATCGCCAACACGTTCCTCAAAATAGGATTCAATCTGAGACTGCTTGAGTTCCTGAACGGCTTCCAATTCATGAAAAGCTCCTTGCTGGAGCGAAGCCACCGTATCGACCAAAACATTCAACTCCCCCCTGCATTGTTCGAAGTAAGTTTCAATCTGATTCTTTTTGATATCCCGTATGCTTTCTAATTGGCCAAACACTTGTTCTTGTATGGTTTCAGAAGCATTATTGCAAGATATCCATACAGCAATAGCTAATGGGATAATACCAACTAAAAGAAACAAGGCAATTAACTTGGGCTTCATTTTGATGTCGTTAAGATTTTTCATTTTGCCCTCCCCAGGCTTATAAATTTTTAAAAATTGATTCATAAATTCCTATACTCAACAAATGTGCCAATTTATTCCAGAACTGGC
>CAZFER010000006.1:23285-60956 GCA_964517495.1 uncultured bacterium
AATTAAATAAAAATATTACATTTATATGACTAATATTATAATGAAAGTCGGGTATTTTGGTTGTCTCAGTAAGTTGTATTTATTTGGGATACAAGCAGTAACCTATCCAGATACAGATTCCGGTATTAAAAAGTCCAGAATTTTTATGTTCAGTTGTGAACAGTTAAATATTCTCTTCGAACATCTATAAATTTATATACATTTCTTCTATGTGTTTGATGGATAGAGACAAATTAAATTGTTCACGCACACGTTGGATAGCGTTGTGAGATAACTCAGTGCGGAATTTTGTATCGGATAGAATTCGATTGAGCGCTTCTGCGATAGCACTAGGATTTCGTGGGGAAATGACCAGGCCGGTTTTTTCGTGTTGGTTTACCCAACTAACACCAGTGGGCAGGTTGGTGGAGATAACCGGGCAGCCATGCTGCATGGCATCGAGGAGTACATAACCAAAGGCTTCATTGCGGGTAATGGAGGGAAGGACAAAAACTGAGGCGTGTTGATATAGAAAGGGTAAATCTTCATCACGGCGTTCTCCCAGGAAGTGGATGCGGGAATTATGGGATGCCATACGGTGGAGTTTTTCTTTTTGCGGGCCATCACCGACGATTAGTAAATTAGCATCAACATGGTCCATAGCCTGGATAAGATAATTCAAACCTTTGTAACCTACCAAACGGCCAACAAAGAGGATATAGGGAGATTTGATCAATGATCGAATCTGATTCATTGCATAAGATGGTTCAATTTGAAGGTGATTCATGACGGCTAAAGGAATGACTTCGCATTTATGTTTAAATGACTTCAAGGCACTGGAGTTTTCAAGGAGTTTGGGGGATGTAGTGATAATACGATCGCAGCGGCTTAAGAATAATCGCTCAAACGGCCAGTAAACCGGTTTCAACAAACGTTGGCGGATTATGTCACTGTGCCAGGTACAGACAATGGGGCATTGTTCCAAAACCTGGTTGGCCGCAAACCAACCGAGTGGGAACGGTGTATGAATATGAACAATGTCAGGTTTAAGTTCCTCCAATCGTTTAAAAAAACGAGTTACAATAGGCAAAGATAAAAGGGTTCCCAGTCGCGGAACACGAATAATATTGACCCCATTGATCCATTCCTTGGTTTCAAAACATCCGCTATTGCAACATATGACAGATACACGCCATCCACGAGAAGCCAAGGCTTCACTGATATCCTTAACATGGCGCTCAACCCCACCCACCCAAGGGGGATAGGCTTTGTTAAGCATCACGATATGTTTTTTCTGCTTGGTCTTCATACTCTCACTTTGAATAAAATACGATCCATGCTCCTCTTAAAATTCAAGCCGGTTGGACAAACAATCAAAAAAATACGACTTGCCATGATAAACATGAAGAATCATACTGCATATAAGAACACTATTGGAGGCATAGATAAGGTATGTCACAACCAAAAACACTTGGTGAGTTAAAAGCATCGGGCTACCAATCGAAATCGGTTAAATCGGAGATGCGCAACAATCTGGTTGACCGTTTAAAGAATAAACAGGAGTTATTCCCCGGTATTATCGGGTATGAAAATACGGTTATTCCGCAGATTGTACATGCGATTTTATCACGTCATGACATGATTTTTCTGGGCTTACGAGGGCAAGCGAAGACAAAAATAATCCGGATGCTACCCGATTTGTTGGACGAATATATACCAATTGTGGCAGGGAGTGAGATCAACGACGATCCATTTGAGCCTGTATCAAAATACGCGCGTGGGCGAATTAAAACGGAAGGGGATAATACGCCTATCGAATGGCTACATCGGGATCAGCGCTATACAGAAAAACTGGCGACACCCGATGTGACCATCGCCGACTTGATCGGGGATATTGATCCCATCAAGGCTGCCAAACAACGCTTGGACCTATCCGACGAAGAAGCGATCAATTACGGGCTAGTCCCACGAGCCAATCGGGGATTATTTGCTATCAATGAATTGCCGGACCTCTCACCGAAAATTCAGGTCGGCTTGTTTAACATTATGCAGGAGCGGGATGTTCAGATTCGTGGCTATTCACTGCGGCTGCCCCTGGACATCAAATTGGTTTTCAGCGCCAATCCCCAGGATTACACCAACCGTGGCCGGATTGTAACCCCACTTAAGGACCGGATCGGTTCAGAAATTCGCACCCATTACCCTGTCACTCGGGATTTGGGCATGGCGATCACCGATCAGGAGGCGGATATTTACCACCGCGATGGGATGGAGATTATCGTCCCCAAATTCATCAAACAGATCATCGAAGAAATATCACGTGCCGCCAGGGAAAACAAGGACATCGAACAAGCCTCCGGCATTAGCGCACGTTTTTCCATTTCCTGTATGGAAAGCCTGATCAGCAGTGCCGAACGAAGGGCTTTGATGAATGGCGAAAAAGTGCTCTGCCCGCGTGCCAGCGATTTGATGTATATGATCCCCGCCATGTCAGGCAAGATGGAACTGAGTTACTCAGGCGAAGAACGTGGGGCGGAATTAGTGTGCAAACGATTGATACGCCAGGCGGTACGGCTGGTATTTAATGAGTACTTTGGACATGACGATTGCCAAAGTACCATCGATTGGTTCCAATTGGAGAATAAGACATTCGTGATAACTGATGACATGAGTTCACAAGACGTGATTTCCAGTGCTGATAAAGTCAAAGGACTAGTAGGCCGAGTACGAGCCTATTTAAAAGGAGAAGCAGTCGACCGTACGGAAGTGTTAGCGTCTGGAATCGAATTCATGCTCGAAGGACTATATGCCCAAAAGCGATTAAGCAAGACCGAAATGACAGACTATATCGCTTATGGATGAGGTGTTGTATGCGAAAGTTTAGTTATACACAATACCAAGGCGACGATGACGACGATCTGCTCAGCAGCGCTGAGGAATTATTGGAAAAATTGAAGGATTTGCTCTTTCTCACCGATGGGGATGTTCAACAAGCAATCGATATGATGAAAGAGTCAGGTGAATTAGGTGATGGAGAAGAAGCAGACCGGCGTGCCGAAGAACTGATGCAACTGCTTGAAAAAGCAGGATTTGTCGATTCAGAAGGCAAATTAAGGCAATTAAGTGAAAAGGGATTGCGCCTGATTAGTGAAAAAACGCTGGAAGAACTGCTCAGTTCGATTGAAAAGAGCCATTCCGGCCACCATGAAACCGCCCATAAGGGATCGGGGGATGTGTATCATTACGAAACCCGGCCCTGGGAATTTGGGGATCACCTTAATTTGGATATCCCTCGCACATTTCAAAATGCCTTTATCCGCCAGGGAGTCAATCTCCCCATCGATGTGGAAGCGAATGATTTGGAAATAATCGAAACCGAGCATCAAAGCCAATGTGCGACGGTGTTGATGCTGGATATCAGCCATAGCATGATTTTATATGGAGAAGATCGATTTACCCCGGCAAAAAAAGTGGCCATGGCATTATCTCATCTCATTCGAACAAAATACCCCCAGGATTCCCTCAATTTGCTCCTCTTTTTTGATGATGCCAAGGAAATATCAGTGGAATCCTTAATGAACACTCAGGTTGGTCCTTATTATACGAACACCAAAGCAGGATTGGCTCTGGCCCAGAGGATTTTAGCCCGCTATCAAAGCGACAATAAGCAGATCATTATGATAACGGATGGGAAACCCTCCGCGATATGGCATCAAGGCCAAATCGTCCGCCACTCATGGTGGGATCCCTGGATTATTCATGAAACCTTGCGAGAATCGGAAAAATGCCGCAATAAAGGAATTCGAATCAATACCTTTATGTTGGCACGGGATCAGTTGTTAATCCAGTTTGTGCATAAAATGACACAGATCACCAAAGGGAAAGCCTATTTCACTTCGCCACAAACCCTTGGGCACTATTTGCTGGTCGATTTTATGAACCAACGGCGAAAACGATCGTTTTAGAGAATGCATCTTAATCACGCACGGTCAGGCGAAGTATTCGGCGGGTGGAATCATCCAACCGGAATGACTCGGATGTACAGCATCCCACCACCCAGGCGATTTCGTCACCAAAGCAGATAATGGGAATGGAATCTCTCTGTTCGACGGGGATTCCATTTTCCTGCATGATTTTTTTCACTTTTTTCGTGCCTTTCATACCCAATGGATGCATACGGTCACCATCATTTCGTTTTCGCAGCCGTATAGGTTCTTTGACTTTATCCACGTCAAACTCCGCCAAAAGCATGGTGAAGGGATTGAGCCGAACCACATCATGGGGGGTAACTTCTGCTAATAGTTCCAAATCCAATTCCGGAATGTATGTACTGCCGGGAACTTTAATATTGTATTCTTTTTCGATCTTCACTTTTTCATACGGTTGAGAGATAAAAAATTCATAATCCCGAATAAACAAACGATTATTATCGCAAAAGTGGAATTCCATATGTTTCTTTTCACAATTGATTAACGCAAGGGCATCTTGAATTTGCTGCCAGGTAGGATCTAACCAATTATATTGACAATAAAAGCGTAACAAGCGGCGTTGTTCGGCTTCATATAAATGGATAAAAGCCTGTCGATCGGCTGGTCTTTCGAACGTACCCTGGCCAATTTGCTTGATTAATCCTCTTATTCGGCTTTGCCAATATTGCTCCTCCATTTGAGCCGTATGTGCCAAGCGAACCAAAGCCTCTTCAATGTTGGGATTATAGCGATCCTGAATCAGGGGGAGGAGCTCTTTACGAATACGGTTGCGTGTATAAGAGAGATCCTCGTTCATTGAATCCAGACGGTATTTTAGTTTCGCTTTCTTAATATATTCCATGATTTCATGGCGGGAGCAATGAATAAGTGGCCGAATGATGGAGATATCCATATCCTCTCGTATAGGAAGAATGCCACACAGACCGGAAAAACCGGTAGAGCGCATAATTCGATGCAGGATGGTTTCAGCCTGGTCGCTCTTGGTATGACCGGTGGCAATGTGAGAGCAATTAAGTTCCAAAGCAGTATGAACCAATTTTTGGTAGCGAAGGTTACGTGCATGTTCTTCAAGGTTGCCGGATTTAATCTTCTGAATTTCCTCAGGTTCAAGGCGACGAACAGTTAAAGGCAATTCATATTCCTTTGCCATGGAAATGACAAATCGTTCGTCTTCAATCGACTCTTCTCCCCGTAATCCGTGCTGGACATGACATAAATTCAACTCGATTTCCAGGTTATCCATCAAGCGAAATAGTGAATTTAGTAACACAGTTGAATCCGGTCCACCTGAAACAGCGATTAATACCCGGCTTCCTGGAGGAAGCATGTCCATTTGGTGAATGGATTCTTTGAGATTTTGGCAAAAGTTAAATATAAACGATTGAGACATTTTTTGTTTAATCCTTCATCATACTAAATCCCCAATATCAAGCTGGCAACACTAAAATAGATCAACACCCCCATCAAGTCGACGATGGTGGCGACCAATGGAGCAGAAGAAAAGGCTGGATCAAAACCGATTCCACTTAATATAAAAGGCAGCATACAGCCTATTAAAGTACCAAATACCACCACACTAAAAACCGCTGTTGAAACCGCTGAGGCAAAAATAAAGATTGAATAGTTTATTGAATCCGTGGTCTGATTAGGATTTTCTCCTTCATTCTGATTCGCTTCTACCGGATTTGCTGCAAGAGTTGATTTGTCTGAACCCGTTCCTTCAATAAATATATTGGCAGGAACAAAAGCAACCGTACCTAAAATGCATCCCATTATCACACCCGTCATTAGTTCCCTGCCCAACACTCGGGACCAATCCTTTAATTTAATATCCTGAACCGCCATCGCCCGGATGACCAATGAAGTAACCTGAGATCCGGAATTACCACCGCAACTTATTATAAGGGGAATAAAAAAAGTCAGAGCAGCGAGGGTTTTAATTTGGTCACTATAGCTTTGCATGGCCCATATGGTGAACACTTCACCCACAAAGAGGACAAATAACCACCCCGCCCGTTTGCGAATCATGGTGTAAAAACGGACTTGAGAATAGGGTTCATCCAGTGCTTCCATCCCCCCCATGCGGTGCACATCCTCGGTGGTTTCTTCTTCCACTACGTCAAAGACGTCGTCAGCGGTCACAATACCAACCAGCGTCCCTTGCGAATCGATAACCGGCAGGGCAATTCGGTCATAATGGGTCATCACTTCAATAGCGGTTTCCTGATCATCCATAGCGGATAAAGCAACAAATTGATGATCCATCAACTCAGAAACCCGGGTTTGGGGATCAGCAAAAATCAACATACGAAGGCGAAGATCATCCACTAATTTTTCGTTTTCCTCAATGACGTAAATCACATTGATGGTTTCTTTATCTTCGCCGGTTTTACGGATATGATCCATCACCTGAGCCACCGTCCAATCCTCTTTGACTGCCACATACTCGGGTGTCATACGACGGCCAATGGAATCCTCCGGATAACCAAGGAGCGATTTCGCCACCTTTTGTTCTTCAGGTGTGAGGAGTTTTAATAATCGGCTGGTGACTTTTCCCGGTAACTCTTCCAACAAAGCCGTACGATCGTCAGGTTCCATTTCATTAAGAATGGCAGAAACATGCTCCAGCCCAAGAGAACGCAGCAATTCCTCCTGATCGTAAAAATGGAGATATTCAAATACATCTGCCGCAATATCGCGAGGCAGAATCCTAAACAAAATCGCTCGTTCTTCCTGCGACAGTACAACAATAGATTCCGATATGTCAGCCGGATCCAACTCAATCAATGTTTCACGCAATTCTTTATAGTGTTTGTTGGCGATTAATTCTTGTATTTCGGGTTGGATTAAGCGTCCGAGCATGGGGTTTTGAAGACCTTGCATATACATACTCCTTATACGATCAACTCTACTCGATTTTTGGACAAGACGCAGGAAAGGGTATGGGGCTTTTCAGCCCCATACACACGATAATAAGCGCTTTAAAAAACAATCTTAAATTACAATGGTCTGATCTTTAAATCTTTAAAATCAATCCACGAATCATGCATATGCATCTGTAATGAAATATGCCCTTTCCGCACGATTGGAAAATAGGGATAATCCACCACGGTTTCACCATTTACCCGTACAACCAAGTGGGAACCTTTCAAACGAATTTGCATGGGTAGCCATTCTTCATCCCGGAAAGGGGCTTGTTCAGCACGAACAATATTATAAAGGCTTCCGCTAGGATAATTTGAATCAGGAGTGTTTTCGATCTGAATTTCATTACCACGGTCACCCCCCTTGAGGGTATTCCAACGGACGAAAACACCCCCATTTGAATTCTTTTTTGTGCGAATATAAAGGAAAAGTTCAAAATCCTCAAATTCCTCTTCCGTTACCATATAGTTGGTGCCATCTTCCGCATGCATATAACCATCCACCACGCTCCACTTGGCGGAATCGTTACCTTCTTTATACCAACCATCAAAATTTTTACCATTGAATAAGGATTGCCACTCCATTTTTGAGGGGAGTTCTTTGATGCGAATATTGCGAAACCAGACTTTATAGCCCATATCCTGCAAACCAATGTAGCCACGGCGCAGGCGATACTTCAGTTCATCATGCTCGTTGACATTAATATCCTGAACCAGTACATCATTGATCCATGCTTTTAAATAGGGCCAATCCATCAGGATTCGTCCCGTATTCCAACTCCCGGAGGAACGGATCGGATTTTCTTCTGGTGGTAAAACCCCAAAGATGGCGCCACAAGATTTAATCGAAAGTTCTTCTTTATCTTTATGGTCGATTTGGAATTCAAATCCGGTTTTGGAGTTTCGGCCATGCAGAGGAGCATGGAAGAACACGCCACTGTTGCACCAGCCTACTCGCCGGAATTCGAACCGCAGATCAAAATTCTCATATTCCTTTTCGCTGCGCAGCCAGGCGGGAAAACTGTTTTCCCCTGGACTGTATAGCATGCCATTAGTAACAAAAAAAGTACGGGCATCACCATTTTCAATTACCCAGCCATCCAAGTCTTTCCCGTTAAACAAAGACACAAAACCTTCTTCCACATCTTCTGCAACCACAGTAAGAGTGTAAAAACATAAAAAAGCAATGATAGCCATATTAGCCAACACATTTCGATGAACTCGCATCTGAAATCTCCTTCAGAAAATGGATATATTATGTTATTTATTGTCTCCTGGTCTCTCGCAGGATTCAATAGGCAGCCAAAAAGAGTAAATGAATATGGATAATCAAGCCTTCCAATGATAATCCTCATGTTGACGGAATCCATTGAGCAAAATCCCCCCGTCCTTCAGTAAATGAACAGTGGAATAGGCGTTGTTTTGCTTTCCGGAACCATCAACCATAGCTGCAATAGTACAATAGTGAATACCACCGATCTCTTGATATTCATTCACATGATTATGTCCTTGAAAAACAGCCTTAACCTTGCCAGATGCCTCTAATATTACACGTACCGCTTTTCCACTCTTTATTCCATAATGATTTTCCACATCAATACGCTGGTGAACAAAGACCAGCGTATTTTTTGACGTCGATTCCAGGTCCGCCTGCAGCCATTCCCGTTCTTTGAGAGGAATTTCAGTATCCGTCCATTGATAATTTTTTTCTCCGTAAGCTACCCCATCCTCACGAAAACAAGCGTCAAGAATAACAAAATGATAATCTTTCAGATCAAAAGAATAATAGGAATTCTTTTGACCTACTGCTTTTAGAAATTGGTCTTTTGTGAGACTCCAAACACAATGGTTGCCAAGCACGTAATGGCAAGGCCCTTCAAATTGCCTATATTCGTTATGTATAGTTGTTAAATAGCCTTGTTCAACTTCAACCGAATCTGCCGCATCGACGAAATCCCCTAGTTCAATGATGAAATCCAGTTTTGATCGGTTAAATTGATCAATTGCCTCACGCATCTTGCCGGTTGATTCACGATAGTAACGTGAACCAGCTTTTTCTTTATCCGCATAGTGAACGTCGGTTAATATGCCGAAATTAAGCATAGAAGAAGTTTGCAGTTTATCCTGCTCGCTCGCCACAGCAGCCAATGGTGTGGTGGTTCCCATCATTAGCAACGATGAATTGATTAGAAATGCTCTTCTTCCCAGTTGGATTGACCTATTATTATCGTTAAGTGCGTTCTTCATGCCCTTGCCTCTTGTATTATTCAATTTTTTAGATGAATGTTGACTATCAGAATAGCGCAAAGTTTATTATAATAACAGCATGAATGATATTGGCGGTAGCAAACAGGAATGTTTGCCTTCCGAATTGGGTTGAGGTAAAAACAAATGAACAGGGTGTATTTTTCTGTTCTTATTGCTATTTCTATCCTTTTTTCACTAACAGATACTGATTCATATTTCCGCAAAGCGCATAGCCAATCAATATCGGTGGATGGAGATATTGATTATGATATCTTTTATTTATTTTGGATGGGCCAAAATTGGATGAAGAAAACCACACCCGGTGAGAATGGCGACCTAAACCATAACGGCATCATCGATCTAGGAGATTTAATACAGTTCATTCAGGAATATCATGAAGCTTCCAATTCTGACTACGGAGATGATGAAACCCCAATTCCAACACCAAGCCCAACAGCACAGGAAACCTCGACTCCCATCTTAACACCGACGGTTACCAATACACCCGATCCATCCACACCAACCATCTCCTCACCAACAAATGAAGTAACCCTGACTCCAACCATCATTCAAACCTTAACGCCAACTCAAGAGCCTTCCTCCACACCAACACTCGATCCTGCGGAGACAACATCAACACCACTCGCCACCATGACGATTACTCATACCCCATCTTTAACGCCAACCTCAACGATCACGAGTTCGACGGCGACGCTCACGCCAACCTCCATTCCCACTTCGACGATCATTTCCACACCAACAAACACAGATTTTCCAACGGGAACGCCTTCACCAACAGGAACAATACTACCAACAACGACCTCCACCCCATCGGCCACAGCTTCACCGACAGAATCCTCAACCATGGAAATTACACCTACGGCGACAGTTCCTGAATCTAAAACTCCCAGTCCAACATCCTTATTTACCTTTACCCCAACACCTACACGAACACCGTCAGTTCACCCATCTGCCAGTCCCACATCAATTGGAGATTCAACCGATGTTACTCCGACACCAACTGCCAGCCAGCCTACGAATACCCCAACCCTGACACCAACCCCAACCCCTGCAACACCGACATTTACTCCAACACCTTCCCCCACTCCCTCGCCAATGAATACCCCGGCACCAGTACGCCAATGGAACATCCATCGGGCTTTATCATTGTTTACCAAACCGGTTGAAGTTCCCTCATCATCAAAAATTGCATCCAGCAGTTTAGGTTATGCAGTTTATACTCAAAGCGAAGATAACCAATTACAATTTATTTCATTTGATCGTTTTGGCCGAATCTACCAGCGAACCTTATCCATTTCACAAAATGACTTTTCCGGATTGGCTTTTACCAACGGCGGATTATCCTTTGGGCAATTCTTTGAGCATCCAGCCGCAACGCGACGATTTCGATTCGAGCGTTTCAACCTGGATAACATCGAGGGAAACATGATCGATGTGGATCATTTGGGAGCGGATGCGATTCGTTGGGCGTTTGGAGGATCTGAAAACGGCTTCGTTATGGCCATTTTACGCCATCCCGACATTATTACGCTTCATTATATTTCCACCACAGGAGAGTATCTCGGGAAAACAGAATTCAATAGCGCTGTGCCCTTACCCACCAACCCCCATGTCTTGGCGGTTGAAATAAGTGGTGAAATTATTGGTGTGCTTTATTCAAGCAATTGGAATGCAGCAGCAGAATCAGCCGCTCCACTCTTCCTGTGGTTGGTGGATTGGAACGGGAATGAGTTGACAGAATTTCCCATCAACATCCCCCTTGATTTGATAGGAAAAGCGATTGCCGGCGATGGTCAAGGCCGTTTTTATCTTGCAGCGAAGAATAACTTCGGACCACGGCTTTATCGGATTTCAGTGGGTGGAATTGAGTTACAGCGTGTGTTACAAGTGGGAAACCTCATCGATATTGAATGGCAGGATGACCTGTTATGGGTATTGGATGGTTCAAACCACACATTGAGCGCATTCGATGAAGAGGGCATTATTGATACAGGCCCTATAGGGATTTATCCTCCCAACTGGCACGCAGCATTGCAATGGATCGAATTGGACAAGAGCGGTCCGGACTTGGGAGCCTTTTTTACCGGCTACACCAATCAAGAATCCGTTTATTATATGCAAGTTGAAGCAGGTGCGATGGTCACTCCCACTCCCACCCCTGCTTCAGGAGTACCGACAGGCGCAACCATTTCAGTTGAGCTTGGTGAAGATATTGGCCTTGAAATGATCCAAATATCAAAAGGGACTTACACGAGAGGAAGTCCTGAGGATGAAGTGGGGCGTTCGTTTAATGAAGGACCTCCCCATTTAGTCACCCTAACCTATGACTTTTTTATAAGTAAATATGAGATAACCAATCAACTTTATCTGCTTTTCGAACCTAACCATGCCATCCCTTCTGTCGGTACCATGCAGCAGAATTTGGATCATCTGCCTGCAGTGAATGTATCATGGAAAAAAGCCAATGAGTTTTGCCAATGGCTATCAGATGAGACACCGTATACCTTCTCTCTGCCGACCGAAGCGGAATGGGAATATGTCTGCCGGGCAGGTTCACAAACGCGCCGGCCTTGGGGAATCGATGCTGATGATGAAGAGATATGCTCAATGGCGAATGCGGCGGATATCAGTTCCAGCACCGAGTTCTTTTTTAAAAGCTTGGTCCCTTGTAATGACGGGTTTCCAGGATTAGCACCAGTAGGTTCTTTTCCGCCAAACGCGTTTGGCATTCACGATATGTTGGGAAATGTTTGGGAGTGGTGTGAAGATTTTTTTACGCTATATAACGATCAGCCGCTAACCGATCCACGAGGGCCAACCAATGGATTATCTCGGTCATTCCGAGGTGGCTCATGGCAAGAGGGGCCAGAGAATATTCGAAGTGCCAATCGCTCCGCCGCCCCTCCGGATGAAATTCATCCCGCCTTGGGTTTTCGGGTGGTAATCCGAGAGTGATAACAAATTATCATTCCTTTGTCATTTCAATTGCATCTCGATCCGCGATTAAGATGGGTGAATCGTAACAAGGTATTGAATTAAAATGATAAACGGTTCCTCGCTTCTCAACGTTCTCCGTTGGGATTTCATACACGACTCCTGTTCTTAAGTCGATAAAAACAGGTTTTGAAAAACAGCCATTGTGAAAGGTAAAATCCAGCAAATCTTTTTCTATGCTATCAGATGGCGTATCACCATCCTGCCAGATGGTAACAAGCTGACCTTTGGAAACTCGATCCTGATAAGCAAACAAGGAAAGGGATTTATCCGAATTGACCTCATAGGAATAATTCGGAATTCGCTCCAGCCTGTCATCAAAGATAGAAGCCAAATATTGCAGGGCATAATAAGCTTGCTTGGGCCGTTCCACCTCCTGCGATTCCGTTGATTTCAGCAAACCTTTGCGATTGATTTCATCAGGGTATTTCATATCCATGATGGCAAAATAGGATGAGGGAATATCCCGTCCCAAGTCACCTAACAAGCGGCGTAATGCCCATTTGGCTTGGGACAATTCTGTCCAATCATAATTACTCAGGGCTTTGGTTTTCCGGCGTTCAGAAGGGGCACCGTTTTCTCCCTGGCGAATGGAAATTCGGTCAGAATAACGAGCAATGGTTTTCCGTAGTTGAATAACGTCATCATATCTGTCATCGGGATTGTATGAATAGGGATGGTAGGTAATTTCATCAATCAGATCCAGTTTATCTCGTTGAGATAAAATAGAGAGAACCTCATCCGTGAATTTCACCTTTACGCCTGCCATAGCCATGGCCAGGATTTTCGCGTGAGGTTGAATCAAACGTACGGCCTCCGCGGTGAGTATAAGAAATTCCGCATAAGCGGATGCCTGGTTTTTGTTGCGCAAATTGGGTTCATTCCAGACTTCCCACTCATCAATCACTTCACCATAACGCGCCACATTGGCTTTTACCCACCGGCACCATGCTTCCATGGATTCCTCGGTTTGGGGAATACCTGCTCCCAGCCGAGTACCACCTCCGTCTGCGTATATTGAATTGCCATAACACAAGCACATCCAAGGCTCCACACCTTGCTTATCCATATCGAAGATAATTTCATCCAGCCATTTCCAATCATATACACCTCTTGTTCTTTCAGTCTTGGCCCATCCGGCTTGAATACGCGCCTTTTTAAATCCCAGTGGACCCAAATAAGATTTCCATTCGCTATAAATGGTATAATCACGATCCATGGTTTCAGCGCCCACGGACCAATTGGAGGCACGTATTTCATGGGCGGATTTTGTTTTGATTTTTCCTATCTTTGGAAAAGAAATAGCTTCATCAGCAATCGATTGAGATGGATTGGCACCTATCATTGCCATGCTTATGGTTAAGAAAATGATTACTCTTTTAATCATGTTATCGCTCCGAATAGGATATAACCTTTTGGTTTGTTCAGCATTTTGTTATCATACTAAATAAAAATAGTGAGGTAAACATGCATCTTGATGAATTTGAAAAACTGGTGCGAAAACGCCGGGCGGTACGGCATTTTCGTACTGATCCTATAGCGGACAATGAGATTAAGCGGTTACTGGATATCGCCCATTGGTCACCGAGTGGATACAATCTTCAGCCAACCCATTTTTTCGTGGTAACAGAAAATGAAATAAAAGAAAAATTGGTTGAAGCATGCTTTAATCAAAAACAAGTGCTTTATGCGCCAGCGACGGTTGTGTTCACAGGAGACCGAAAGGTCGTCGAGAATCAATTTAAAAAAACCGTATCGCTTGATAAAGAGGCCAACGCGATCAACGAAAAATATGAACAGATGCTGAATTCGTTTATCCCCTTGGCGTTCAGTCATAAACCAATGGGCATGGGTTGGGTATGGAAAGCATGCCTATTACCTTTTGTTCGATTCTTTCGGCCCGTTCCCAGTATGCCGGCTGTTCACAAACGTTATTGGCTAACCAAGCAAGTGATGCTTTCCGCCATGATTTTTATGTTGGCTGCGGAAGCGGCAGGTTATGCAACTGTTCCCATGGAAGGATTTGACGAATCACGGGTCCGTAAAATTCTGAACATTCCATCCACTCATATTATTCCTGTGCTAATACCAGTCGGCTATTCGGCAGATGGAGAATTAAAGAAAACCCGTTTGCCTATTGATGATTTAGTACATTTTAACCAATGGTAAAATAAATATTTTTTGCTATACGCTCATTCAGGGCATACCATATAAACATTAATAAAAGTTTTTTCGTTGAAACCAATAATTGACAGCACGGTAAAAAGCGCAATCAGTTTATGAGTAATTCCACAGTTTGTGGTACAGGTTTCCAGCTTGCACTACACGAATAGACTTTTTACTGGACTGTCATAATTGAAATGTGAGGTATGTTATGGCCTATTTTTCACCGGTATTACCGAACGATGAATTCAACCAAACGTTAATAAACCGTGTTCATCCCCAGGATTGGGTAAACCCAAAGCCTGCTTCTAAATATAATTTGGTTGTTATTGGAGCCGGAACCGCGGGCTTGGTGACAGCAGCAGGTGCCGCTGGACTTGGCGCTAAAGTCGCTTTGATCGAGCGAAATCTTATGGGTGGAGATTGCTTGAATTGGGGATGTGTTCCATCAAAAAGTATTATTCGCTCATCACGCTTATGGAAAGATATCAACGATGCGCATCAGTATGGATTAAATATACCTGAAGGCAGTCAATTTGATTTTGGTAACGTGATGGAACGAATGCGTCGAATTCGAGCAGAGATTAGTGCTCATGATTCAGTGGAACGATTCAGTCAACTCGGGATCGATATCTTTCTAGGACAAGGCGAATTTCTTGGCTCCGACAGCCTCCAAGTTGGAGAGCAAACTTTAAAATTCAAAAAAGCCGTTATCGCAACAGGCGCCCGGGCTTTTGTTCCTCCCATTCCCGGTTTGGATGATACAGGCTATTTAACCAACGAATCACTCTTTACCCTTACCGAGCAACCTCACCATTTGCTAGTCGTCGGGTCTGGTCCAATTGGGGCTGAAATGGCTCAGGCTTTCCAACGGTTAGGCACAGAGGTTACTCTCGTTGAGATGGGATCAAGAGTATTACCACGAGAAGATCCTGATGTATCACATATCATCACAAAGGTTTTTGAAGAGGAAGGCTTGGACTTAAGACTCAACACATCTTTTATCAAAGCGGAAAAAGATAATGAGAAAGTAAGCGTATCGCTGCTAAAAGACGGAAACGAAAACCATCTCAATGTTGACCAAATCCTCATGGCCGTAGGACGGGCGCCTAATGTGGAAGGAATGGGATTGGAAAAGGTTGGCGTGCAATATGATCCCAAAAAGGGTATACATATTAATGACTATGGCCAGACCACCCATCCATCCATTTTCGCTGCCGGTGACGTTTGCATGCCATATCAATTTACCCATGCAGCTGATGCCGCTGCCCGGATTGTTATTCGCAATACCCTCTTTTCCTTTTTACCCAAGCAAAAATTCTCTTCTCTGATCATTCCCTGGTGCACATATACTGATCCCGAGGTGGCTCATGTCGGCCTTAGCGAAAGCGAGGCCGATAAAAAAGGTATCGCCATCGATACGTTCAAACGTGCATTGCATGATGTGGATCGAGCCATCACCGACAGTGAAACCGAGGGATTTGTCAAAATTCATGTCAAAAAAGGGAGTGATCGCATTTTAGGAGCCACCATCGTTGCCCGCCATGCAGGAGATATGATCAACGAAATTACCTTAGCTATGAGCAAAAAGGTGGGCTTGGGTGCATTAGGCTCAATCATCCACCCCTATCCCACACAGGCCGAGGCAATTAAGCAGACTGGAGATGCCTTCAATCGTACCCGTTTAACGCCCCGCACAAAACGATTTTTTGGATGGATTTTCGCCAGGGCAAGGAAATAATCCATCTTAAAATCATATACTTAAACGGGAAGGGGAGGCTCCCCCCGAGCCGTTTTCGAATATAATAGCAATCCTTTAATTTTATTAATCCCCATGGATTAGTTTTATTAATCCCCATGGATTAGACAACGCAACCCCTCCCACAATCCCGGTCATCCTCTTTGGCCGTTAGGGGAACATCAAAAGGATGCTAAAATCATTTTGTATTCGGGTTTCTAGTTTCTTATATATTCTGAACGAATAGAAATTATGAAACCCAAAATATCTATTTGTTGAGTGGTCAGCCATTTGAAGCAACATTCCCCTCCCAAGATTGGGAGGAGCTAGGGGAGGGTTGATAAGAATACGGTAAGCAAAATCCTTTAACCCCCTCCTAACCTCTCAGATTTCATAGGGGGAAGGAATAGTGGGTCCCATTATATGTTATTACTCCATTTCCACTTCTTTATGGCTGGCATGTTACATCTATTTTCAATGACAAAATTATTGGCTTGTGCCATATTTATATATAGGTACATTCAAATTGATAGTGAGATGAAAGGTATGCCTGGATGTTAACTCGAACTCGTAAATCGCTATTCCCCTTTTTCAGATTTTCATGGGTAACATTATCAATGATTCCAATAATTATAGGCTTTTCAATAGAGAGTTTAGCTCAAAATGTGACTCCTGTACCAACAAAACTTTCTATTGATTATGCTGATGATCCGCATGCTGAACCTACTCCTATTCGGCGGCTTAAAATGGAATCTGTGCAAATATTTGGAGCACATGTGGAAGCCATGACTGAAAATCGTATCATTTTATCCAAGGTCACCATCGATCCGGATGAAAACAAACGATTTTATGTTTGGGATTTGAATGCCAATGAACTTTGGGATACCAAAGAAGACGGTTTGGCTAATTCGGTTGTGGCTTCCAAAGATGGGCGGTTTATGATTTTTCTTCATGATGAATTTCGATCCAGGCGGGATGTTAATGGAGACGGACAATCTCAAACCGTTCTTCGCTTCTATCATTTTGATACTGCCCAAAAAATAAATCTTGGCATTCCTGCCCGTAGCGCAACCCCGAAACCCGGTGAAACTCGCTCGACTTTTGAATACTTCTTGGATGGGAACATGTTGACATATTCTGTTTCACAAAGTTTCACTAATACCAATCTGGATCGGGATGCACCATGGAATATCGTAGACTTAAAAAAGATTTTATATGCTATTGAGGGGACACCTACTCCAACTCCCACCCCTACTCCATTAGAGATTCCGACTTCGACTCCAACACCATCCCCTACCCTGGCACCTGTGAGTGAAGCGCTTCAAGCACTTTTTGATGACTTTGAGATACAATTGTTAAATGTATTGAATGAACCAATAAAATCATTTGGGAATAATATCGTTATCGGTCAAAACAATGGAGCATTGATCGTGAGTGACAAGCCCCAGGAAAACGATAAAATCGTGTGGTACCGCTTTTCCGAACCGGTAGAAATCATCCAAGCGGCAAAAGGTATTTCCATCCAGGGAATTGTGGCCGCTGGCCGTAATGCTTTTGCCGTTTTAGTCGAAAATAAGACTAAATCCCAATGGGAGTTATATAAGGTTGATGGGCCATTTGACCCCCTAAGCGTTAAAGATTTCTTGCAATATTAATGGATTAACCCTATCTCAAGAAAATATATTGCTGTTTGGGCTGAATACGATATAATTGTAATATGATGAGGAAAATATACTTAAACATATTTTTACTATTCCTTGCATTAACGCTTGGCTCTTCGCTTACGTTTGGGGAGGAGATCAAGTGTGATTTATGCGGTAAAGAGATAGAGGGACGTTATTTAAAATATCGTTCCAAAACCCAATCACGCACCGTTTGCCTGCCCTGTGACCGCACCAAACCCCATTGTGCAGCATGCAACTTACCTTTTCATGCCCAACAATTGCCATTTTATAAAGGCGAGCGTATATGTAGAGATTGCATAAAAATTTCAAAATATTGCTCGTTCTGTGACAAACGCATTCAAGGGAAGTATGTCGATGTCAAAGATACGGGCGAAATATTCTGTCAACGTTGCTTCAACCACAGCCCAAAATGCTCCATCTGCAAATTACCTACTCACCTGAATCGATTGGATAAAGAATCAGGTGCTTGTTGGCGTTGCCTCCCTAAATTACACCGCTGTAAATCATGTGCTTCCTATATCACAGGTAAATATTTCAAATTCCAATTCTCAGAAGGCTATTACTGTGAAAACTGCAAATTAGGCCGTGATAAATGCTACATCTGCAGCGTTCCTGTTGGAAATGAATTCTGGCGCTTTCCCGATGGCCGTGCAATATGCAACGAGTGCAACGAAAAGGCAATTATCAAAACCAAAGATATCCGCAAAATTATGGAAGATGCGGAAAAATTGGTAAAGAAATACATTGGAATCGAAGCAAAACACCCATACGAACTTCATATTGAACAGTTGAACAAACACTCATCCGATGAAGCCCATAAGGCCAAGTTAGGAAAGAATTCGGATAGTCCTCTTTATGGAGAAGAACTTGGATTATATCGAAGCAAGGATGGAAAGTCTGAAATCTTCCTCCTTTATGGATTACCCGCGGAAATTTTGTATGAAACGGCTGCTCATGAATATGCTCATGCCTGGCAAGCTGAAAATTGCCACCCTCAGCAATCGAAAGAATTAAAAGAAGGATTTGCTCAATGGGTTGCCGCTCAAATCCTGAAAGCCAAAGGCTTCGAGAAAACCTTGGCTCGATTGGAAGCTAGAACGGACTCACCCTATGGGACTGGTTACCAGCTGGTTAAAAAACTCCATGAACGAATGGGCAGAAAAAGCCTGATTGAATATTTAAAAAACAACAAAAATTAATTCCCCTAACTCATTTTTACCTCATTAACGTGGATAGGAACCAAGCGGATATTCCACAACCCACCGGGATCCTACTATGGTTCCACCCACATTAACTATATCACCATCGGAATTTAAACCATTTGAAGAATCAAAATCCACACCGGTATGCCCCTGAAAATTATAACTTGGATCCCCCCAGCACATGACGTTATCCGGACCCGCACTTGCGAGTCGATAGCTATATCCGCGCGTACCACTTCCCGCTTCCCCACCTGCAAACACCGTGGCTGACCAAACATCGAAATAATCGTATGTATCAAAAAAATCAGGATTTTGCTCACTCAATTGGCTCCAAAATGGATCATCTGGAATGCTTCCCATATAGTTAATTGGAGTTGTTAATGGGATGAAACGATTGGATAACTTGATTTGTCCTGTTTCTCCGGTTATGGGATTGGAACGAGCCATCGGATAGCCATTATAGTCCATTCGATAGGATTCGATGGCGGTTTTGAGATTACGCATATCCGATTCAGCCCGTGCTATTTTGGCCCTTAACTGAGCATTTAAAAAATTAGGAACGGCGATGGCCGCCAAAATACCGATGATTGCCACAACAATTAATAATTCAATCAATGTGAATGCTGAATATTGCCTTTTCATAGGTTAATTCCTTCCACAACAATGATGATTTTCATTCAATTCAGCTATAAAGATTATCAATAAATCACTAGTATAAACTTAAAATACACTATTTTACCAGATATTTCTATTACCATTCATCTTCAAATTATTATTTTAGCTGCTACGCTCATCCATATTTTGGCTGTGAGGTCATTGCTGTTCCATGAATCAAGAAAATCCATTATGGCAAGGCATTTGCCGAATTAACTCCTCATCCCCCCTTAAAGGGAAAATCACCGTTCCAGGGGATAAATCCATCTCCCACCGGGCAGTTATGCTCGCTTCATTGGCAAAGGGGGATTCATGCATTCATGGTTTTTTAAAAAGTGAAGACTGCATTGCAACCCTGAAAGCATTTCAGCAAATGGGAGTTTCCTATAAAGAAGTTGAAGAGCGGCTTGAAATTTATGGAAATGGTCCACGGGGACTTCATGAACCCATAGATGTCATCAATATGGGCAATTCTGGCACGGGCACTCGTTTATTGCTTGGTATCTTAGCTGGGCAGGAATTTTCAACCACACTTACAGGAGATTCATCCCTCCGCTCACGGCCAATGAAACGGGTGACAGAACCACTAGAGCAAATGGGAGCAATGTTTTTGGGCCGGGAAAATGGCACCAAACTTCCCTTGACGGTAAAAGGGGGAAAACTAACGGGGATTCAATATAACTCACCCGTGGCCAGTGCCCAGGTAAAATCAGCCCTGCTCCTCGCTGGTCTGTTTGCTGAGGGAACAACAACTGTACATGAGCCAGGCCCTTCCCGCGACCACACAGAACGCATGTTGGAAACATTTGGAGTTGATTTAACGCGTAAAGATAAACATTCGTCACTATCTGGTAAACAAACACTTCGAAACCAAACCATTCATGTTCCTGGAGATATCTCTTCCGCTGCTTTTTTTATTGTGGCGGCCTGTATTGTTCCAGACTCTGAGTTAACAATAGAAAATGTTGGAATTAATCCAACCCGCACCGGATTGCTCGATGTACTCCACGATATGGGAGCGAATATTCGATTGGAAAATAAACGCCAGATGGGTGCAGAACCTGTTGCAAATCTTCATATATGCTATTCACCCCTTCAAGGGGTCCGTATTTCAGGAGATACCGTTGTCCGAATGATTGATGAGTTCCCTATTTTTGCAGTGGCCGCTTCTTTTGCATCATCTCCATCAATCGTTGAAGGAGCCGAAGAACTGCGCGTTAAAGAATCCGACCGAATCAGCACAATTGTTCACGAATTAAACCGTATGGGTGCCCAATTAGAGGAACGCCCCGATGGTTTTGAAGTTAAAGCCGGAAAGCACTTAGCAGGCACGAATGTGTTTTCGCATGGGGATCATCGAATTGCTATGTCGTTGATTATCGCAGGCTTAGCGGCTAAAAATGAAACCACTATCAAAGGGACAAAGTCAATCGCAACCTCATTTCCAGGTTTTTTTGACATTCTTAATCAAATCAGCAAGAACAGTGTTTTGGAAGATACTCCATGAAGAAAACTAGAAAACCCATTGTCGCAATCGACGGCCCTGTAGGTGTGGGAAAAAGCGCAGTAGCTAAAGGTTTAGCCCTACGGCTTGGATTTATATATATCGATACAGGGGCCATGTATCGAGCAGTCACTTTAAAGGCCATGAAAGAAGGGATTGATCTTGAGAATCAAGCACAAACCGCTACTCTGGCCCAACGCACTCATCTTCAATTCGTAAGGCAAAACGATTCGCTAATAATCCTTTGTAATGGCGAGGACGTCAGCGAGGCAATCCGTGCGCCTGAAGTCAGTGTTAATACATCACCGATTGCCGATAATCCTGCAGTACGAGAGCGGCTGGTTGCCCTTCAACAAGAGATGGGACAACACGGTGGTGTGGTGATGGAAGGCCGAGACATTGGAACGGTAGTGTTTCCCCATGCAGAGATCAAAATTTATCTGGACGCCAAACCAGAAATTCGTGCGCAAAGGCGTTATGATCAGCTCATTTCTCAAGGTAAAAACGTAACATTGGAATCTACGCATAAAGAACTCCTTCAACGGGACCAGCGAGACAAAGAACGTCCTGTAGGAGCCTTAAAGATCGCCGATGGAGCAATAGTTGTGGATAGTTCGTATTTATCAGAACAAGAAGTAATTGATAAACTCTATCAAATTGTCTTGAGTAAAACATAACAATATTTATCAATAATTATGGCTATTATAGGGATTGGCATAGACACTATTCGAATTTCACGCATTGCCGAAACACTGGAAAGACATGGCAACCGCTTCATGAAACGGGTTTATCATCCCTGTGAGGTTGAATTTGCCAATAAGCGCCGTAAATCCGCTGAATTTCTGGCTGGATGCTTTGCAGTCAAAGAAGCAGCCCTTAAAGCCTTGGGGGATTTTCCAGGACGTGGTATTGCCTGGCCTTCTATTTATATTACCCATGAACCGACTGGAAAACCTGTCATTCATTTTGAAGACAAGGCACTTAACCTCTGTAATGAGAAAGGGATGCGAAAAGCTCATGTTTCAATCAGTCACGATGGTGACATTGCCATTGCCCAGGTTATTCTGGAAGATTGAATTCATTTTCAACTTGTCTTGTTGTTTTCTATTGGTTTTCATCTCCTATTGTGTCATAGTATCCATTCAATCGAATCCTATTGGAAAGGGATAAAAGGCTATATGAGCTATTCTGGAACAAAATTTGACCGGTTTATACTGCCTGGCATTTTCATTGGAATCATATTAGGTGTCTATTGTGGTTGGTATTTCGGCCCCAAAATGTTGGCGATTGAGTTTATCGGCGACATGTTCCTTAACGCACTAAAAGCGGTCGTTATACCACTTATTATGGCCTCAATGATTGTTGGCGTTACAGGATTGGGGGATATTCGCCGATTAGGCAGCATGGGCGGGATTACGATAATCTACTATATTATTACCACCTCAATTGCTGTTACCCTGGGTCTTATGGTAACTAATTTTTTCGAACCGGGGGTTGGCGTATCGTTAACCGAAGCTCAAACACCGGATTTGGTTCGAGGAAAAGAGGAATTCTCCTTCATCGACCTTATTAAAGGGATGATCCCCACCAGTTTTTTTGGCAGCTTGGCGGAAAATGATGTACTCCCCATTATTGTTTGTACCCTATTTTTTGGTGCGGTTTTAACCACCTTGGGAAAAGAAGGTAAACCACTGGTTGATTTGTTTAAATCGCTTGATCTGGCCATGATGAAAATCGTCCATATTCTCATGATCTTTGCCCCCATCGGAGTTTTCGCATTGGTTGCCTCAATTTTAGGGGAAAAGGGAGGAGGCGACGCGGTTTGGACGGAGATCATGAAAATTGGTAAATTTGTGATTACCGTAATATCCGGTCTGGCCATTCATGGAATTATCATCTTGCCAATCATCCTATTTTTCTTTGGAAAACGCAATCCAATCGAGTATTTTAAAAATATGCTTGGTGCAGTAACAACTGCATTTTCAACCGATTCCAGTGCAGCAACCCTTCCAGTGACCATGGATTGTGTGGAGCACAAAAACAAAATTTCATCGCAAACCACCTCATTTGTCTTGCCCATTGGCGCAACGATAAATATGGATGGCACCGCCCTTTATGAAGCGGCTGCCGTCCTTTTTATAGCGCAAGCCTACGGTGTGGATCTTCAACTATCACAACAGTTTATTGTATTCATAACCGCCACCTTAGCGTCCGTGGGAGCAGCGGCTATACCACATGCAGGTTTATTTACTATGGTCATTGTTTTGCAAGCTGTGGAATTACCTCTGGAGGGTATCGGCTTGGTATACACCGTCGATTGGTTTTTGGATCGATGCCGTACCTCAGTAAATGTGTGGGGTGATTCAGTCGGTGCCGCTGTAGTGGATAAGACCACCGGTGGAGCGGATTCCAATTATGCTGGACAATCAGGAAACCCTTAATGTGCGATAACGAATTAACTGGGAAATCCAGATGATTTATCAATAACGCTTCGTAAAGAATAGAAAATCAGTTATCATCTTCTTTTCGATGTTTTCCTTCTTAACCATAAGAAAAGCGTTATTATTTAATCGGTTTAAACATTGATTCAAATCAAAAGAAAAGGTTTGAAGTCTTATGAGCTCCATTCGATTCAGTATCGCATTACTAACGGCAACCCTCATCCTTTTTTCATTCATTCAGTGTGGCGGTAATTCTCCGGATACGGTTTTTTATCGTGGATTGAAAGCCATGCAAGAACGCGATCCCATTGGTGCATCACTGTATTTTGATGATTTCATCAAAAAATTCCCGGAAGACGAACGTGTTCGTGACGCCCATTTATTATTGGTCGAATGTTATTACATGATGGGTGAATTCCCCAGTGCACGTGAAGTTTTGAAAGACGCCAAAGAAAAATTCGATTTCGATGTCTGGTGTGATTTTAAAATTGGAGATACGTATTTCCGGCAGGGAGATTTTGATAACGCGATTTCCAAATATGAGGAAATAGCAGATTCAACCAGTGATATTCGAATTACAGTAGACGCACTCAGTAATTTAGCCAAAGTTCATGCGGCACGAACTCATGCGGCCTCAGCTGAAATGGTATACGATCAAATTTTTCAAATCGCGGATACAAAAGTCGAAAATCCCACCGAATCTGTCCAATACAAGTTGAATGCGCTATATGGCAAAGCCGAAGTACGTGAAGCAAGCCAGGAATTCAAACGGGCCAGAGAAGTATATTCCAAAGCGCTTGATATTGTTAAAGATGGAACGGGTATTGTTGGGATAGAGGGAGAAAGGCAAAACGCTGTATTGCAATGGGCACATACCTGGTCCCAGGCCGGTGATTTTGTTTCCAGCGCCACCATTTATGACCGGTTGCTCGATAATCCATATATTCAACCTCAAATTAAACCCGAACTAATCTACTATAAAGTAGAAAGCCTCAAACGCTTATTTGAACAAGATGGGGAAAAAACACCCGAAGAAATCAGTGTATTAGTCCATGAAAACATGCGTCTTGTAAATGACTATTCCAATACTCAACGGGCGCTTGATGCACGTGTCAATATTGCCCAATTAGTAAAAGATTCAACCCCGGAAATGTCTGAGAAGTTTCTTTCAGAAGCTGTATCTGAATACACAAAACTGATTGACGAACCACCTTCTCCTGAACAACAGATCGGCGCTAAGATTTTACTTGCTGATGCATATATCAGACTGGAAAAATATGATAAAGCCAGACAATGGATCAGTGACATACAACAGAATCATAGTGATATTCCCAATGCCGTCAGACGGGCCGAAGGGATGTTATACTATATAAGAGAACAGGAAGCAAAACAACAAAAAGAAAATCAACAAAGCGCTTCGGTCGAAATAAAAAATGGCACTTAAAAATGAAACGAATATTTGTTTTCAACCCCCCAACAGGGTTATATCGAAGAGATAACCGTTGCCAGAATAAGGTGGAAGACCAAACGGTTAATGTTGTCTTTCCACCGATGGAATTACTCTATTGTTCCGCCCTCTTGGAAAAAGCCGGACATGACGTCAACGTTAAAGACTACCCCGCTTTAAAAACCGATTGGAAAACCTTTGAACAAGATATAAAGGATTTTAAGCCAGATTATGCAATCTTGACCTGTACGATTGCCACATTGGATGATGATCTGGCTTCGGCTGAAACCATCAAAAGCATATCACCTGACACCATTATTGCCGCTAAAGGAGAACCCCTTCATTATCAGGATGAGGATATTATCAGAAAAACACCCGAAGTTGATATTATCCTGCGGGGTGAAGTCGAATCCTATATCAACGATTTCGTTAATGGACATTCATGGGATACCCTTCCAGGTGTTACCTATCTAAAAAATGGAGAGGTTGTTCGCACCAAAGAAGCGGATACGTGGATGGACCTCGATTCCCTGCCCTTTCCAGCTCGCCATTTGATCGATAATTCCATTTATCGCAGTCCTGAAACGCGCAATCCACTTACCACCATCGTAACCTCCGTGGGTTGCCCGCATAAATGCATATTCTGTTCTGTACCAGCATTAACCGGCACTTCAGTGCGTTATCGATCCCCTGAATATGTGGTAACGGAATTGGAGGAATGTGTCAATCAATACGGAATTCGGGAATTTCTATTCCACGCCGACACATTCACTCTTAATAAACGCTGGATCATTGATTTATGCCAGCGAATTATCGATAAAGGTTTGGATATTCGCTGGGGATGCAATAGCCGAGTCGATACCATCGATGAAGAACGGCTCCAATGGATGAAAAAAGCCGGTTGCTGGGTGATTGGCTTTGGTGTTGAAAGCGGGAATGATGAGCATTTAAGCCTGATGAAAAAACGGGCTACCGGTGAACAAGCAATAGATGCTGTTCGAATGTGTCAAAAATTTGGTATTCGTGCACACGCCTTTTTCGCTTTCGGCTTTCCCTGGGATACGGAAGAATCCATCAAAAAAATGATCCGATTTGCGGCGCGGCTTGATCCTGACTTCTTTGATTTCAACGTCGCCTTTCCTTTACCTGGAACCGAATTGGATCAGCTGGTTTCGCAAAAAGGTTTAGTAAGCCGGGAGCGTTTGCGCCACGGTGGATATGCTGTGGGAGCGGTTTCCACCGAGCATCTTTCCGCTGAACAATTAGAGAAATGGCGCCGCTGGGCTTTGTGGCGTATGTACTTGCGCCCCCATTACATCTTCAAAACCTTAATCAAGGCTGGATCGCCCATGATCGCCCTGAATTATTTACGAGCAGCATTTGGCCGGCTCAATAACCTGGTTCGACAAACCCTAAAACGTGATACAAAATCACCCCTAACCATGACAGAAACATAAAGGAGAAAGTTAAGACGTTATGTCACTTTATTCAGTTCAACTTAAAGTCGCATCGGACGTGGAAACCGTGGATCGAATGAAGGATGATCTTTCCGCTACCTTATGTGATGGATATGAACCTATGCCGGATCCCACGTCATTACCGATCGATGAGATCCGCATTACGTCGATGGAACAACTTATCACTTATTTAGGGAATACTGATCCCATTAAAACCAAGCGTATTCTGATTGATTTACGAGGCTTTGAACAAACTTACTCACGCTTAATGATTTACCTATCACCAGTACTGTACCGCTGGGAAGGTGATGAACTATGTGTCATCATCGGCAAGGATCAGGACGCATCCAAACTCCTGCCTGGGATGGCTGACTTGCTTCGTTCACTTGAATTGCGCTCCAAAGGAATTCGAATCATCTCATGCCCTACATGCGCACGATGCCGAACCGACTTTCCCGCCATGGTGCGTTCCATTGAAGAGAAGCTGGAACGCATCGATAAACCACTCGACGTGGCGGTAATGGGCTGCGAAGTCAATGGCCCCGGTGAAGCTAAAGCCGCGGATGTGGGAATCGCCTTTGGTGATCAAAAAGGGATGCTCTTCAAAAATGGCGAAAAAGTACGCGTAGTAACCATCGAAGAGGCCGCGGATGTTTTATTAAATGCGATTGATGAGATGTAGATATATTTAACGATTGATTAGATTTAATGAATAGGGAAGATAAAAAAACTGGTGTATAAGTTTAACGCCCTTCTCCAAATTTGAAGAGGGGCGTTAAATGGTAATATCAAACGGATTTGAAGCCATTGGTGATCATGGACATCAAGCGGATTCGTTTGCCGGTGACGTTGTAAACTGCGTGGGCGACAGCGGCGATGGGAGTTTCTCCCGCCCCTGCGAAACGGATGTCTTTTCGGTCGAGTAAGACAATCTCAATCCTGGGAGCATCTTTGATACGGGGAACCTGATACAAGGTATAGTTAATCGCATCTTATCTTTATCCTTTATTTAAGGTATGCATGATAATCATTGCTTTTGATTTGATACGAATACTTTATGATTTCACCTCAACGATGGCATCGATCTCAATATCAACGTTTTTAGGTAAAGCAGCAGCTTGGATGCAAGCCCGTGCGGGCTTGCTGTCCATGAAATACTCTTCATAGATCGAATTAAGTGCCACAAAATTTTGAATATCACTCAAGTAAATCGTGATTTTAACCGCATCATTCAACGTAGCTCCTGCCGACTCAATAATTCCCTTTAGGTTTTCCAAGGCTTGACGGGCCTGATTCTCAAATGAATCAGTGACCAACTCACCGGTTTTGGGATTCAGCGGAATTTGACCCGAAACAAATAGAAATCCATTGCATATGACACCGGGTGAATAAGGACCAACCGGAGGAGGACCATCTTTTGGTATAACAAGTAGTTTACCCATGAAAATACTCCTATCTTTTCAAATTACACTTCATATTCCAAACGGATCATCATTATAAAAAACACTTAAATATAAAGGAAACGTGGAGAATAATCCATATCGAAATTATAAAATGAGGTGACTTGGGAAAAAAATATAAATGGAGAGTAAATTATATTACAATAAAATCAAACACTTAAACGCTATTTTCTTTCAATACTTCAGTGATGGCTTTTTGCACATCGCTCATGGTGAAAGGCTTAGGTAAAATGCCTTGGGCTTGATTTCCATCAATCATCTCTTCTGTTATACAAGTTCCAAAACCACTGGATATAATAACTGGTATTTCTGCAATCTCTCGAATCCGTTTCAAACATTGAAGCCCATCCATCTCTGGCATTTTGTAATCCAGGATGACAAGAGAAATATCATCTTTTCGTTCCTGAAATTTATCCAAAGCTTCCTGACCGCTTCGCGCTTCCACGACATTAAAATCAAGATGTTCAAGCATGGCTTTCATAACGCACAAAACAGATTCTTCATTATCGGCTAGTAGAACATGTTTTTTCGCCATACAATTCTCTCCTTTAAAGAATCTAGATGTAACGTTTTGATCAATTCTATTAATAATTACACCTATATATAATATTCTATATCATAATTAAAAAAGTACAAGAATTTAGTGGAATCAAAAATACCCATTTTGAAACTTATTACCAATAAATATTTTGTTTTGGATTAATAAGCTACAATGATTTTATACATTTTCTCGCTCGCTATGCTCTTATATTTCTTAATTTACAATGAAAGAATTATAATTGGAGATACATTGAAAAAGTGTATTACAAAATAGATGTTCAATTTGTTCACATTTGAGAAAAAAAAAGAGAAAATAAATCCGCATTAATTGTGCAAAAATTTTAGATAATTTTTGAAGGAATTTTCCTTTCAAATTGAATTATTATTCGTTTAATTTAAACTTTATTGTAAAATGATCTATACAAGGTATTGTAAGTGCTCAGCCATTTGAAGCACCATTTCCATCCCAAGACTGAAAAGGGATAGGGGAGGGTTAATAAAAAAACATGATGCAATATCCTTTAACCTCCTCCTACCCCCTTCCATTTCATTGGGGGAGGAATAGTGGGACCGATTGTTTCTTCATATCGCTGACACGTTACAAGGAATATAAGTATGATTAATGATGGGGAGGCGTTTTGTGAACCAACCGGCTGTTGTCCAGTTTGCCCTTAAAGATCGATCTATGGAAATAAGAGAAGTCCCTGTTCCAGAACCTCCCAGAGGGAGTGTATTATTACGAGTCGCAGCGGTTGGAATTTGTGGGACCGATGTTCACCAATATTTAAACGAACATTCCTGGCCGGTAAATTTACCAGTGATTATGGGCCATGAATTCAGCGGAATAATAGAAAAAGTGGGAAAAGGAGTAAACACATTCGCGCCCGGAGACCGTGTGGTTTCAGAAACAGCCGCCTACATTTGTGGTGATTGCCGTTATTGCCGCACGGGGAATTATCACCTTTGTCCCTATCGAAAAGGATTCGGGCAAATGCGAGATGGTGGATTAACCCAATACATTGATGTCCCCGCCCGCTGTCTTCATCGTGTCCCCAAAGATTTGCCATTATACCTGGCAGCGTTGTGTGAACCCGCATGTATTGCTTATCATGCTGTTACCGTGCAAGCCAATGTGACAGCCGGTAAGAGTGTAGCCATATTAGGGACCGGACCCATTGGACTGTTATGTGTTCAAATGGCTAAAATATCAGGCGCCAATCCTATTCTACTTACCGGCCTGACACGGGATAAAACCCGCTTGGAAGTTGGAAAAACATTTGGCGCCACCCATATTGTTAGAGTGGATGAAGAAAATGTTCGAGAAGTTATTCCTCAATTTGGTGATGGCTTGGGTGTGGATATTGTAATTGATGCATCGGGTAGAAATATCTCCTTAAAAGATGCCATCGATATCGTTAGACCTGCTGGAGTAATCGTAAGGGTCAGCTGGGGACCGGGCGCATACAATTTTTCACTCGATCCATTAGTCCATAAAGAAGTCCGCCTTCAGGGTGCATTTAGCCACAACTGGGACATGTGGGAAAAAGTGATCAAAATGCTGGTCACCAAACAACTCAATGTCACCCCCATGGCCGTTGTACGGCTTCCTCTTGACCAATGGCAGGAAGGCTTTGAAGGTATGCATGATTCACGATTGGTAAAAGCAGTCATTGAACCCAATGGGCAATTGGAATAACACGCTTTTGCACACAATTTACCACACTGCTTGATTGAATAGGCAAATTTTGCCTTATAGAAATGAGTTTTTATGCAAATTGGAATAATCGGATTACCCACCTCAGGAAAAACGACTGCATTTAATGCATTAACCCATGGGCATGCTGAAACCTCTATAGCAGGGGGGGAAAAGGATGCCAATCGCGGTGTGGCACATGTTCCCGATGAACGCGTTGATTTTCTATCTGCGTTGTTCAAACCCAAAAAAACAACGTATGCCACCGTTGAATTTACCGATGTTGCGGGATTAACCAAAGGCTCAGGCAAAGAAAAGGGCTTTAGCAATCGTTTTTTAGGCAATCTCCGCGATATGGAGGCGCTCATTATAGTCATTCGTGTCTTTAAAACGGAGTCAGTGCCCCATCCCCAAGGCCATGTTGACCCTTCACGGGACATGGACACCGTCATGACTGAACTCTGCTTTGCAGATATGAACATTATTGAAAACCGGCTTAAAAAAATTGAGGAAAGTTGGAACAAACAAGCCGATAAACGCAAAGAATTTACCCTTGAAAAAGAGACACTTCAACGCTATCAACAAGCGCTGGAATCAGAAAAACCAATCATAACCGTTGAACCAACGAAAGATGAGACCAATCGTTATATTCGCCCTTATGGGCTTTTATCTGGAAAGAAAATGCTGGTGCTTGCCAATGCTTCAGATTTGACTGACGAAAATGAGAACCGATGGCTTAATGATTTGAAACAAGCGTGCCAGCGATGGGATCTCCCCCTTGTCCCGATTAATGCACAGTTGGAACACGATTTGCTTGAATTACCAGAAGAGGAATGGGAGGATTATTTCCAGGCCTCCGGTATAGAAGGTGCCGCACGTGATAAAGTTATTCAGGAGTCCTACAGGATTTTACAACAACATTCGTTTTTGACCTGTGGACCCGATGAGGTGAGGGCGTGGACGATCCCCATCGGCATGAAAGCACAACAAGCGGCTGGAAAAATTCATAGCGATATCGAGAGAGGTTTTATTCGAGCCGAAGTAATTGCATATGACGCATTGAAGGAAATGGGCTCGATCGATGCAGTCAAAAAAGAAGGGCGATTCCGTCTGGAAGGTAAAGAGTATGTGGTTCAGGACGGAGATATCATTGAATTTCGCTTTTCTGTCTAATACCTCTCTTGGGGAAAAGGAGTTGGGCCATGGTTGATATATTTATCGATCCGGCAGATACATCACCCGTTCAGAAACCGGCGCGTTATAATCCCAAACCCAATAACGCTGAAAAAGACGACAAGACGGAATCGTTTGGAAAGGTTTTGTCAAAACAAGTCAATCAACAGGATCCAACCCCTGTTTTGACACCGGACAACATAAAACCATCATCTTCGTCGAATTCCCTTCAACCAACTCCAAGACCAACATTGCCTAAAAATACGAATCCCGTCAATACTGATTCAGTCTCCTCTGAAAACCCCAAAATTGAACCCTCTTCTACCTCCAATACCTCGGCCAAACAAGAGCCTAAATCATTGCAAGAAGTGTTGAACCAACAAAAGATCAACAATGCTCCAGAAAAATCACCAACACCGGAAACGAATACAAAGAAGGCAGAAGAGCCATCTCCTCCTGTCAATTCATCTCAAGAGCAATCCCCGCGATTCGATAATGTGGCCCATATCGTGCACGTGGGTGATACATTATCTGAGATTGTCGCCAATGCGTTAAAGCAGCAAGGTGTTAGTTATTCAACCTCTGAATTGTACCGGATGGTTGATACGGTAGCGGTTTCAAATGGCATTCAAAATCCAAATTTAATATACCCCGGGCAACGTATTGATTTAACTCCGCTTGGAGATGAAGTCTCTCCCCAAAATGAATCCAACACCAATTTCATGGCAAGCCTATCCGGTTTGCAGCCTCCAGTACGAGGTAAAATCACCTCCCATTTTGGCATGCGAAACCACCCTGTTCTTGATGGAGAGCGTCTCCACACCGGCGTGGATATTGGCGTACAGGAAGGTACACCTGTCCGCCCCATCAAATCCGGTGAAGTTACCTTTGCTGGTGAAAAAGGCGGATATGGCCTTATGGTGGAGGTTGATCACGGCGAGGGGATTAAATCACGCTATGGCCATCTTTCTGAACTTATGGTCAATAAAGGCGATCCTGTTGATGCCAATTTCCCCCTCGCGTTCTCAGGCCAAACGGGTCTGGCAACCGGCCCCCATCTTCATTTAGAAATCCATCAAAATAACCGAGCCATTGATCCATTAACGGTTATAACCGCGGAATCCTTTGAAGCGGACGATGATTCGCAAACCATCGCCCGCAGGGAAAACACAACCTCTGATATATAAATTCTATCTATTTCCTTGACTTTTCCTTGGATTTCACTTCTTTTATCTTCTCAAGATAATCCTTGTATTCAAAACGATCGGTGGTATCTTTGCCAACGTATCGGAAGATCTCTTTCCCCTTTTTGTCCAATAAAATAAACGCGGGATAATGAACAACCTCGCCGTGAAATTTGTATCCGAACTTGATATCAAAGGCTTTCGCTAATTCAGCGTTTTTATCGTGATAAAAATAAGGGACGGTATTATCCCGAGGAATTTTTGATGCCCATTTCTTTATCTCTTCTTTGTTGTCAGGCTTGATAAAAAGGTGAACAACATCTTTATCTTTCTCTTTTTTCTTTTCCAGATTTTTCATATATTCAACCACATAGCGCCGGCAAAGAGGACACTCGGTCTTTAGCAGAAAGTGCAACGCCACGTACTTTTCTTCAGCTTTGGAAAGTTTAAATTTCGTTTCTCCGGTAACCGATTTAATCTCAAAATCTGATGGATTGGCAAAGGTGGTTGAAACATTGATAGCAAGGATGGCAAACAAGATGCAAATCATTACTCCATGTCGACTTGCAAGAAATCGTTCCATCGAAAATACCTCCTGAATTTGGGAATAAATGAAGTTCAAACTAAGTATAAACACATCCATTCTCATTCCCAAAAAATATATGGTTTGCATACTGTGACGTTTTCGTGATAGACAGTTACAATACCTACGGGGTTTTCAAAAACGATACTAATTCAAGCGAAGGAATTTTGGAGTTAAAGAATGATGTTTTACAAGCAGCGTGTATTCCTCATAAGTCTGATCTTCATGACAATGACAATTTCAATTGCCAAAGGGGGAGAACTAATCCCCTTTGCTTTACCTTGGGATGATCAAAGTGAGAGCATTACCAATGTCAGCCATTTGTTGGAAAAACCGGCTGGCAAGCATGGTTTTATTCATATTGGTGAGAATGGGCATTTCGTGGATGGCGCTGGAGAACGAATTCGATTGCTGGGAGTGAACCTTTCGTTTGAAGGCAATTTCCCGACACATAATCGAGCAGAGAAAATCGCATCGCGGATGGCAAAATTCGGCATAAATGCAGTTCGCCACCATCATATGGATACCCTTCGTGCCCCGCGCGGAATATGGAAAGAAGGCACATCGGATAAACAGACACTTGATCCTGAAAATCTGGATAGGCTCGATTACCTTATATATCAACTCAAACAAAACGGTATCTATTCAAATATCAATTTGAAGGTCGGGCGTGAGGTGATCGCTGGTGATGGATTAACCCACACTGATCAACTACCCCGATATGATAAAGGCGTGGATCATTATCACCCCCGTTTAATTGAACTGCAAAAGGATTACGCACGTGATTTACTGACTCATCTCAATCCTTACACCCAAACCCGCTATGTGGATGAACCCAGTGTTGCCATTGTTGAAATCAACAATGAAAGCGGGTTGGTCAACCGTTGGAGTGGCGGTGATTTGGATAATCTTCCAGAGCACTATCTCTCACCATTACAAGATGATTGGAATGAGTATTTAACTGCGAAGTATGATACCACAGCGCAGATCAAGGATGCCTGGCAGCCGGACATAGTTGGCAGCGGGGAGGATTTACTTACCCGCTCGCTTCGTTATTGGACCTTTCAGCAGATTGATGAAGGGAAAGGTTCAAGGCAAATTGTGGATGAAGGTCCCAATGGCGAAGAGGCCATGAAAATCGAAACAACCCAAACCGGTCAGGAAAGTTGGCATGTGCAAACCTTTTACACTGGTTTGCATTTAAAAAAGGGTGGATTTTACAAATTCTCAGTTTGGCTAAAAAGTGATCACACTCGTGACGTGAGTGTGGGTATTAAGATGAATCACAGCCCCTGGCAAGGTTTGGATAGCTCGCGAACCATCCAGGTGGCTCCACGCTGGCAGAAGTTTGAATTCACCTTTTCGCCCAATCAGGATGAACCAAATGCGCGCTTGGATATTGGGGATTTAGGCGATGAGATTGCCACATTGTGGATATATCAACCAAAACTGATTGAAGGCAATCCAGTGATTTTGCCTGAAGGAGAGTCTTTGGAACAGGGCAATATTGCCATATTGGAGCGGGAAGGATTTGCTGCTCGAACCATGAAAACGCGCCGGGATTGGATGGATTTCCTGGTTCAGCGCGAGACTGAGTATTATCGTGATATGAACCAGTTTTTAAAGGATGAGTTGGGAGTAAAACAAGTGATCGCCGGAACCCAGCTGGGATTCGGGACACTCCCAGCTCAGATGGAGAATGACTATATCGATATCCATAGTTACTGGCAGCATCCGGTTTTTCCCAACCGGTCGTGGGATTCGGTTGACTGGTTTGTAAGAAATATTTCAATTGTGAATGAACTGGATAATCCTCTGCAGCGCTTGATGACAGCGCAGGTGCAAGGGAAAGCGTTTACGGTTTCCGAATATAATCATCCCGCACCTAATACCTATGCATCGGAAGTGATTCCCTTGTTAGCCGCGTATGGAGCCTATCAGGATTGGGATGGCATTTTTTATTATTCATATAGCCATACAAACAACTACGCGAGCCGCTCGATCAACAGTTTTTTTGATATTTATGGCCATACGCCCAAAATGACCGCCATGCCCATCGCGGCAATGATGTTTCAACGGGGTGATTTAACCCCTGCTCAAGAGCAAGTGATTGTGCCGGTTAAAAGAGATCATTATGTGGAAGAGCTGACTGAACGTAATGGCAGCACATGGTATGAACCGTTTGGTGAGAGTGGCATTCATTTCACCGCTCCATATTTATATCAAACATTATTGCGTTATGGGAATGAACCACAGACGGTTGATAATCCTCCCATACCACAAGATTCCACGGTGATGGAGAGCGACACAGGAGAATTGGTTTGGGATCATCGCATTGGCAATAAAGGATATGTTGCCATTCGAAGCAAAAACACCAAAGGATTTGTGGGATTTATCGCCCGGCGCACATTTGATTTGGGGCATGGATTCGAACTTCAAATAGGCGATACCATCCAGGATTGGGCTAATGTGTTACTCAGTAAGATGAAAGAATATGATAAAGGATTTTCGTGGCTGTTAACCGCCAGTGGATACGCAGAAAATAAAGGGATGATATGGAAGGATGAGGAAAAGAACTCCGTTGGCAACCAGTGGGGTTCCGGACCGCCAATGGTTGAAACGATACCCTTGTCCTTGACGATTACTCCCCAGTTAATCCAGAAGAAAATGAATATTACCGTTTATCCATTGGATGAACGCGGCCAGCGCAAAGAGGCCTTAACCAATACGTTTCGATTGGAAGACAATGCTATGGTGGTTGATCTAATGGATCAATCTCCTTCGTTATGGTATGAATTAGAGTTTCAAACCTCAGCAATGAATGGTTGGGAGGTATATTAACGCCAGCCTTGAGATACACTGTTAAGCGTCACCTCGAAGGCTTTGTTAAGCCCGCTCTGCGTTGTTGCCAGGAGCTGCTTCCCTTCCCGAATCTGATCAATAACCAGCTGAACATCCAAGCGGATGCTGCGATATTTTTTTGCCAGCGCACGAAGGCTGCGTTTGAAATCCGGAGTGAATTCAATCTCATCAGGAGAAATCTTCTCATCTGTCATCGCCGATATCTGTCCACAATTCGTCAATAGGCATTGTCTTATCAGTCATGGCTTCTTCCCAACCTTGACGGAAACTGCTTTCCGCCGGTTTCTTCATTATTTCTTTATCTTTTTCTCCAAATCCAGGACACTCCCATCAGATCTGAAACGAACCGTCAATTCGGAGAAATAATCGCGATCCTCAACCCGCCACTGGTGACGCCCGTCTTCAAAAATCTGATCCGGATTTCCCAGGACACGATAGACTTCTTCTTTCATCATTTCCCGGTCAATTTGCTGATGCCGAATACTTGCTTCACGAACATGCGATGAATATCCGGAAACGCATCCCGCAAGCACTATAAGGATAATTATGAAATACGCTCTCATGTGATTATCTTCTTCCGGCTAAGGTTAGCATAACCGGCATGACGAATTCGCGCCTATGTTTATGTATTTGTTAGACTGGCTCCAGCGGCTGGATTCGTACCATCGTCGTCTTTAGAGCGCGAGAAGCCTTCCAGAGATCTACCGCACGCTGCGCATTGAGCCAGAACTCTGGCGTGTTACCAAATAAACGCGAGAGCCGAAGCGCCATCTCAGGACTCACAGCTCGACGTTCCCGAAGCAGTTCATTGACAGTCTGGCGTGACACCCCCAGAGCTTTTGCAAGCCTTGTTACCGTGAGACCATAATCTGGTAGAAAATCCTCCCGAAGCATCTCACCAGGATGCGTGGGACAAACTGTCCTCTCCCTTGTATTCGGGATACTCATATCACACCTCCATTCAGTGATAGTCGGTGAGCTCGACATCATAGGCATCGCCATCGACAAAGCGGAAGCAGATACGCCATTGATCATTAACAGAGATCGAAAACTGCCCCTTGCGATCCCGTTCGAGCTCATGGAACCTATTGCTTGGAGGGACCTTCAAATCGTCAAGCCCCGTTGCCAAATCAATATATTCAAGCTTACGTATCGCGCACCTCACGATATCAGGTGGAAACCGTCTCGACTTGCCGGTTGAATACAACCCCTCCGTGTGCCTATCTGCGAATGTTTTAATCATCACTTAATATAATGCGTCACGTGACAGTTGTCAATGGCGAAGTTGACAAATCCTGTCTAGCACTATTATAACCGGCAACAACACCGACATATATTCTGAGATGATTTTACCAAGACCCCATAACTAACAGAACTGCAGAGGCGATTTGCGGTTCAGTTTATATATTTGTTATGCATTTCTCGCGGACCAATACTCAGTTTCCAACCAAGAACAAAGTTTTTCTACATTAGAAATTGCTTCCATTATCTTTTCTGGGGTAGGAGAAATAGTGGGTGTAAATAACCATGACTGATTTTCTTGATCCGAAATTAGCGCCAACTCAGAGTCCTGAATGAAATACGGTTTGGGATGTTTGTTCAAATCACTATTTGAATAAGAAATGTGACTTGTTAGTTTCTCAGGATGTTGAATACGATTTCTGACCAAAGGAATCTGCTCAACTATATCTAGATTAGCCGGGCATGCATTCATGTCTAACCCTATTTTTT
>CAZFER010000006.1:61056-139006 GCA_964517495.1 uncultured bacterium
AGCCAGGATCATGTAAGACAATTAATACGGGTATCGAATAGTTTTTCCAGTAATCCAAATGTACAACATCACTCCGAAATATAATCCCCTCACTCGTTGATTCTGTGAACCAGCTTTTTCCAGATTTAATCTGAAGGGCCAAGAGTTCCCCTTTCGTTTTTTTGTGTTTAACTATTTCTACTAATGCATCAATGACATAATCTCTAGCACTCTGGGGACAAAATATCCAATTGAGTTCATCGGTGATTATTTTTCCTGCATTGTAAACACCAGAATCGCCCTGCTGATCATTTTCGCTTACTTTCATTTAGTAATATCCTTTGATCACCAGCAGGTGGGAAGCGCAATGGACCACCTGTCCGTGAAACTGATAGGTTCTACCTTTCCCGTCCTTCTCAAATAATATCTATTATCTCTTGTGTAGCAATATTCGCCTTAATTGCTGGAACATCAAGGGGAGACTGAGCTATTTTTTCCGGGACCAATGCGAAAGTTCTGCCGTCCTTCCCTCGGATTAGCACTTTTCCTGTGGTTTCAGCTTGATCAAGAATCATGGCCAGTTTTTGCAGTGCTTCAGAATATGTATTAACCTGCATTTTCACCTCCAGAGTCTCAACATTGGTCTATTCTTTTCTTCATATGGAACTAACGTTCGCTTGAGCGGCGGGCGGGTGTAGAGACTACTTTCGGGTTCACTAAATACCTGAAAAAGCCCCGATCTCACCCGTCCGCTCCAAGTTTTGTTAGGCAGGCACAGAGAAACCCAGTACTCTATTTTAGAGCATACGTTCTATGACGATGACCATGTAACTTGAACATTGTATGCACTGAACGCCTGATCTTTGGTAACGAGAAACATCCCTTCTTGCATGGCTTGGGCAACTAGAAGGCGATCAAACGGGTCTTTGTGATGATAAGGCAAAGTGTGTAGTGTATCGAAGTGTTCAGGTGTGATGGCTAAAAGATCAATTGCATTGGCCCAGACATGTTCATGGATCAAGGTAGTTGGTGGTGTCGGAACTGTTAATCTGCCAAGACTCGATTTGATCGTGATTTCCCAAACGCTAGCCACACTTAGATAGCGCTCATTGTTTGCTTCTTCAATCAATTGTCGGGCGTAGGCATCCAACTGTGGATCACCAGCAATAAACCACAAGAAGGTATGCGTGTCAAGAAGGATTTTCACGACATATACTCTTCAAAGCCTTCAATGGGTTCATCAAAGTCGGGACCAATGTGAACCAATCCCCGTGCACTACCAAAAATAGGTTGAGGTGTGCGCGGTAAGGCCATTATTTTGAAAGCCGAGCCATCAGAACCGATAATCACTAATTCTTGACCATGTGCAACTTTGTTAAGAAGTTTGTCCAGCTCGTTACTGGCCTGCTTTACCGAAATTTGTATCATTGGTGTCCTCCACTACAATAATTTCCTCAGAGTAGCTACGTTTCCAATTATCACGAAAGGAAATGCGAACCAAGTACTTATCACGAGCCGTTTCGTATGTACAGACAGCGATCACGTAGTCTTTGATTTTCTTGGCTTCAATTACCTTTGGTTTGCCATCATTAAACAACTCACTCCAGCCACCATCAGCAACTGTATAAATCCATTTCCGTTCACTCCCTATCTTTACTTCACGAATTTCAGGACGGTAAAATTTGACTTGAGAATCACCTGAAGTGATTGAAATGTCAAGAATGTCAATAGTCTTGCCTGAATCACTATTCTCGATACGGATTAGTATTATTATACCTGTAACTTACTGAATAGCTTCTCCATTTTTACGCGCCCACCTCTTTATGTTGGTGTGATTGGCATCTACTTTGAATACAAGGCGGTTGGGAGGTAATAAACCGCTATCCTTTAATTCTTTGAGAGCGCCAGCAATTGCTCCGGGAATGACTGCAAGAAGGAGGTATAGCGTAGGTTCTTGCTTTCCAGTGATGATTTCATAAATTGCAGCGGCAATGGCGCTTATCGGAGCCAAAAAGATCAATACGATTACAAAAATACGCATAAACCAGACTACCTTCTCGTGACGGCATATAGCCGCCTAACAATTTTTTCAATGGTTTCCGGACATTAAACCATATCGTCTTGACTGTCAAGAAAGAATCGCATCAATTATCTATATCCTAACCGTTGTTTATCACAAATAGGCTTTGAGGCTGAAATTCTATTGTTCATGATAAAATCAAATCAGGATTTAATCCATACTTATTTAAAGCAATTAACGAATCATTGAATTTCTCCGTCTGTTCGGAGGGATTTCTCCAAATGGTTGCATTTTGCCCCCCTATTAGCCCGCGTTGTCTGGAATTTGTGTTGCCTGCAAAATGAGCCGAAGCGCCTTGTTGACAGCTTCATCGGTAGGAAAAGCTCGCGCCAAATCTGGTTCTAACACAACCACATTGCTACCAACTCGCTGTTCTGGTGCATATCGGCCTTTGGGTATAATCGGTAGTTGCGAAAGATCGTATTCCTCTCGCAATTCATAATCGTCATTTGGATTCTTCATATTAAAATAGTACATTGATGAGTTGAACAACGCAACCCATCCTACGAATCTCGTTAAAAATGAAAAAGCCGCCCTCATCAATGAGCGCGGCTTTAATCATTCTCTAAAATCAGAAATTAATAAATAAAGTGTGTTTCTTGCGCTTTCCCATTCTTTTTACCACGGGGACGCGCGGTATCCACTTTACCATATGGAACATCCAAATAGGCGGATGCAATAAAAACGTCTTCTTTTGAGAAGCCAAGCGCTTCATAGGAGGTTCTCAAAATTTCCAACGTCTCATCCACTGTTCGGCGATTAGGGAAAATTTTGCTTTCTTCCAGGCACTGATCAATCAAGTATTGTTTGTTTAACACATACCCTTCGGAAATAAACACTTCCGCCACACCTAGTAATCGGTTCCGGGTTACCGCATCCTCTTCACACATCACGGCTTCATGCAAAGGCCGAAGGATTCGAATGCGTCCGTCTTTGGAATTCGGATCACTTTTGCGTGCAATATCGGCATCCGTTGCATCCCGGGCTTGCTGCATTAAGTATTGCAGGTCTTTTTCCGTTAAAGGCTGGCGCCGCCGTGCGGTTCGCTCCAGTGCCATTTCCGTAGCCTGTCGTAATAATATCGGGCTGATCCGCTGTCCATGTGTCCGCTTATACAACACACGGTATCCCTTCGTGACGGCTCGCATGTACTCAACCGCTTCATTCAGAGTGATGCCCGGTTGTCTTTGAACAAACCGCCGTGAAGATTCCGGCGACATCCCCCACTCTCGGACAAGATGATTCTCAATGGCTTCACGGGAGTCCTTTGATGATACGTCTCTTCTTCTCTCGGCAGATTCCATTGCTATGCTGAATTCCTTTCACTTTTCCGTTGATGTCATGTTAGAACGGAAAATGAAAGTACCTCCTTTCTAATCCGGTTTTTTCTCCACAAACCGGAAACAGTATTGGTTTGATTATTTATAATCGGATGGGGTTGTGCGATAAAAATTCTCAACACTTCACACTCAAGAAAAGAGGTTGATATCGCTGTCAACCCTCATTATTAACAAGGGCTTTTGAGGATAACCCTAAAGCAATTTAAATATATCCGACAATATTATGATGATCGATCGCTAGAGCTTCGAAACGATGCAAAATCATTTCGGCTAATAAGGCTAACGACCGTTTCACCGCCTTCGTCTTAATCGGATCGGATAAGGGATCAATTCGAATCGTAAACTGATTCTTTGATTCACTAATCCCCACTATAATGTAGTAACGCTGTGTATGGCCCTCTTCCACAACAATGGTTGGAAAGAGCGCTTTAAAGCCTTTCTGCTCAAGATAAATCTCTTCTATCTTGATCAGCCTTCTCTCCGTCTCTTCAACAAGGGGTGTAAATGCCCCCCATAACTCGCTTAACGAAAAATCGCCTTTGATAACAATATGGGGCAATTTACACTTTCCTGCCAACTATTATTTCATAACAATAGCAGGGCTAAACCAACATCAACCACTCTGCCCTGCTAATATGTTAAATAAGAAATAGTTCACTGTTGCCGTATTCAATCTTATGATTAATATGATCTTCTCATATTTGTTTTTTATTAGTTTATACAATTGAGCAGGAACGTCAAGAGGAAATTTTCAAAATTTAACACCTCTCTCTTTTTTATGAATAGAATTGAACTGAAGCAAATGCGCATAAACATATAATAATCAATAAGTTAAACGATAAATTCGACTGAATCTCTTTATCTGAAAGACAGATATCTGTGTTAAAAGTACAACAAGTGTGAAATTGATCTATATTTATATAAACCTTCTCTCCCTTACATGGAAACTGTTCTTCACCTGAAAAGTAATAATCCTTTTTTCCGCAGGAAAAAAAACCTCTCTTTGAGGCAACATAAAACTATCGAAATTGTGCACCAATCTCAAAACCCTCCCAGCAATCATTCGATCTCCAAACATATTTATTCCTATTTTCCCTATATAGAGTTATCTTATTAATATGTATTTAACATACCAGCATTAAAGAAATTGGAAACCACCCACATGGAAAGTAATCATTCAGACATTTCAACTGTCTATGGACCTGTTCACTCCTGGCGAGTGGGCATGTCATTGGGAATCGACCTGATCTGCCACACTTCAGTCTGTTCATTTAACTGCATTTACTGCCAATTAGGACACATTCAAGTTGTGACGGATGAACGTCAATGCTTTATTTCAACCGAAAAGGTCATACAAGACTTTCACCATTCGCGATGGAAGGAATCAGATATTCTCACCTTCAGCGGCAGCGGTGAGCCAACCTTGGCAACCAATTTGGGGGCAGTTGCTCAAGAAATCAAAAAAATCACCTCTATCCCTCAACTGGTCCTAACCAATGGCGTCCACTTGAATGAGCCTGCAGTGATTAAAGACCTTCAGCATGTGGATAAAGTTTTTGTTAAATTGGATGCATCAAACGAAGAAATTTTCCAGAGAGTAAATAGACCTGTCAATAATATTTACTTGACAGATATATTGAGAAACATCGAATTGTTCAAACCACAATTCAAAGGCTACTTCGGTATCCAAACCATGTTCTTACATGCGAATTTGAAGGAGATGGAATCACTGGGTGAGATGATCGCACACATTCAACCTGATGAATTGCAACTCAATACCCCTAAACGTCCCTACCCCAAATATTGGCATATCAACTCAAGAGGAGGACACACAGAGGAACTGCGTGGTTACGAAGCCACTCCCCTAAAAACCATCTCACAAGAAAAAGCGGATGAGATCGAAGACTATATGCGAAAAGTGACAGGGGTGAAAGTCATATCCGTTTATGGATGATAATATGACTTACCCCTTATGCTTTTTCATAAAAACGTTTGTACCATTCCCCTCCCAAGCCTGGGATGGGTTAGGGGAGGGTTGATAAGAACCCCTGGAGCATAATCCTTTAACCCCTTATGCATTCGAGCATCTTCTGCGCCCGTTTTTCGGGAGTATGATGCTGCAAATAAGTTTGATGGCCGTGTTGGATAAGTTCCTCTCTTTTTTGAGGTGACTCAAGCAGTTCGTCTATCTGTTCAACCAACGCTTCAACAGTTTTAAACACCATCAAATCCTCCCCGGGGTTCAAATAGCCATGATGGATATCTTCAACTTCATCAGTAATCAAACATGCCCTGGCTGCCAGGATATCAAAGTCTCGCGGATTAAGGCTGGTTGGGCATTGTAAGCTATGGATATTCAAACACACCTTTGCAGACACATAAGCATCCGCAAGATGTTCCGAGGGCAACCAGCCCCGGTATTGATGAGCATGCTTTTCACCGAGTAAGGTCAGCCAACTCTCCGGCCCATAAACCACGATTCCCCTGTCCAGCAGGGCTGACACATAGGTTTGGCGTTTGTACCCATTTGCCATGGCATAGATGAAATATTCAAGATGAACCGAAGGATCAATTGGCCGGGAGATCGTCGAAACGAATGTTTGCGCTTGTTGTTGCAAATGACCGGCCACACTTTCCGGCGTTTTCAGATCAATCATTAACTGATGAATATCTCGCGTTGGGTCTTGAATATTACTATGCAAAAGTTCCACCACATGTTCTTTTTGACTTGAATTTAGCCCTTTAAAAAAGGGACCTAAATCATGGTAATTGCCAACAAACATGATTGGCGCTCTAAATTCCTCACGAGGTGCCCCAACATCATTCAATATGGAAAAGGAGGGGAAAAATTGATGAGAAGCAATGGGAAGATTTTCAAATTCCGTACCATACGTTCGATCACAAAAAAAGATATGATCCATTATATTCAGTTCCTCAATAAATGACTCTGATTTAAAATACTTGGGATTATCCAAAAACCACGAAATTCGAGGACGCTGAATTCGATCAGATAAGAATGTAGCAGCCGTATTATTGATGGTGGCAATCAAATCCGGCGCCGATTCAAACAGGTCACGATTGACTTTAAATCGAGTGGAAAAGGCGTCATGGAGTTCCAACAGTTGTGCTTTCCAACCTAATTGCTTAAATCCCATCATAAGAGAACGCATTAACGGCGTATGAGCATAAGCCAAGGGAGTGGCCACAGACCAGATGCACCCCTGTTCTAGATCAGGTGATTGTTGCATTCGCTGGCTGAAGTGAATTTGTTGTGGTTGAAATGATTCCATCTTTTGTTTTCGAAAACCCGAAAACCAGCGGCTGATTGCCTGAAATTCATTGCGTTCCTTCCCCATCATATTTCGTTCAGGAACAATGAATGTTTTCTGCTCAGGGATAAGAAAAAAGGCTTCGTGATCGATTAAAGCGTCTAATTCAGGTTGAATGAAAAGTGAAATAGCCCAATAAACCTGATTGGATTCAAGCAGGTGTGTACAATCAAACAACATCCATTGCGCCCAGATTAATTCAGGCCGGTTTTCCACCACAACAAATCCTTTGGCAAGGTTTCCTCGATAATCCTGTTCAAGATGGGAAAGCAAATACCCAAAACCTGTACCCGCGATAAAGATTAAGTCTATACCACGATTAAGAAAAACCCGTGTCCGTTCATACAATTTTTTAAGATACTGGTGAAAACCCTTCATGGGATAGATTTCAAATAAGCTATCATCCATTTGATGCCGGCAAGCAAACTGCTGATCCCCTAATCGATAGATTGAATACTCTGAAATGTTCTCTCTGTATGGATAAACCTTATTTAATAACTGAGGTTGGAATTGCCGGGCGGATTCAACATTCTTCTTCAAGCAATTTGATTGAATATCAGCCAGGGAAATCCAGGTTTCATTCATAACTTCGTAACCTATTGTACTTGGGCCTGTTTCGCTCGCAGGCGTTTGCGGGCATCACGTACGAGAAACGTGAGAATAATAAGAAATAGGACAATGGCGATAATAAGCGGCCAGGAGATTTTTCCCTTCGTAAAAAAGAGAGTGAAAGCATCGGCGGCACTGACATAGAGCACGGTCCCTGGCAGCATGCACAACCAGGACCATAAGACATAAGTCCAGAATGGCACTCGTGTCAACCCAAAACCATAATTGAGGAGATTAAAGGGGAAAATAGGCGTCAAGCGCGTTAAAGCGACAATAATAGCCCCATGTTCTTCCGTTAACGAATCCAGTTTTTTGAAACTCTGCTTTTGCGATAACCATTGGGCAGTGGCATCACGGGCAAAATACCGGGCAATCAGAAAACACAATGAAGCCCCCGCCGTCGAGGCAATGCTAACCAAAACCACTCCCCAAATAGAACCGAAAATAGCACCGCCAATAATCGTCATCGCGGAACCGGGTACGGCAAACACGGTGGTGGTCATATAAATCAAGATAAAAACCAATGGTCCCAAAGCACCAAGGTTTTCAATAAATCCACGCATGTTCTTCAACCACTGATCAACACCGATATACTTGGCCAAAGCCAACAAGACAACCACGGTTGCCAGTAACACAAGAGGTTTCCACCAATCCTTTCGTCCGGATGGTGGCGTGGCTTGCTGATTTTCAGGCTGGATGGTTTGTTGATTAGCCTTTTCCATTCATGATCTCCTAACGTTCATTCAGTTCCCAGTCATATTCCAAAAATTTGATAGACACTTCATGGTTGAGCAAATAGTCTTTGTCACTTTCGTTCAAATAGCTTAAGGCGAAGTTGAGTATAGAGGCATAAGTCTTATCGAGATATTCGAATTTTATGGGATCATAAAATTGAGATTCAAAATCAGCGCCATACCATTTAAAAATGGAAGAAAGATAAACAATATTTCCCTCTTTATCGATTTTGAATTTCTCAGGATTAGACAGAAAGCGTTGGCTTTGTGAGTCAAGTTGTTCCTCGAGCATTGAGCCAAGATAAGGTTCATTTAACAAAATGGGACAGCCTTTGGCTGCACAAACAAGCGCAAAGTGAATGCGCGGCTCATCAAATTGCTTTCGAATAATACCATGTTCAATATGATCGAGTGTCATTGGTTTCCCCATCACTTTGAATTTCAATTTATCCCAAACTCCGGAAATTTGGCGAATGCTGTTTTTGGGGTAATAGAAGGACTTAATGAAAGACGATTTGATGGGATAGTGATCAATAATGGCCTTTAACGTCAATCCATTGTAAGCATTGATCCAAAAGGCCAATTTTTCATTCTTGTTCCACGTGTTGAACTCATGATGTGTCAACGTGCCAAGAGCCTTGAGATAGGCCTCTAACTTTTCTGGATTTTTATTCAGTTTGCTGTAGGTGACCAGACCGTTGTCATCGACATGTTCCTTTAATACAGCGGCATAATCGGAATAATCAAAGGAGGATTCCTCTTTCTCCGAGGGGTATGCAATTGATACTGCTATAAGCAGAAACATGATCAAAGAGAGCATCCCGACCCCATTTGCAGTACCATTCTTCATCATTATTAACTGACGGCAGGTGGACATAGTCCCTCCATTTTTTGTTATACATAATACGTTATAATTTAAAATATTGCGATGGCGTTTTTCTCTGATGCAATTGTTTTCATGGAATGATTACTTAAGCCGAACCAACCAATGCCCCCGAACAGGATGAACCACAACCCGCGGTACACCCAAAGCAGTGATCACCGGTTACGATGCGGCGTTTGGCCATAATTTCAGGATCAAAATCTCTTATATGGCCCGGAATGGAATCATTCACCGGCCATCGTAAGGCTAAGTTGAAATCACAATCATATATGGTGCCATCCCAATCGACATTAATTTGGTGGCGGCACATCAGTCCATCAATCGTGTCTGGATTGAACGAATCGTTCAGTAATTTCATGTATTCCTGATCTTTTTTCTGTTTCCTCAGATCCGCCCGAAAGCGCCCGATGGGCATGTTGGTGATGGTCAAGAGATGGGTAAATTCAATACCATATCGCTGGCGAAGTTCACGGCGGTAATTGTCCTGAAGTGATTCTTGGTCAGGGGGAAGGATGGGGCCGAGTGGATTATAAACCAGGCTGAGTTGCAATTCGGGATCAATGCCATAACCTTTATCATTTAAGATTTGCAGGGCTTCTATGCTCTTCTTATATACTCCTTCCCCGCGTTGGGTATCCACATTCTTTTCCAAATAACAGGGCAGTGAGGCTACCAGTTGAATTTGATGATCCCGATAAAAGTCGGGGATGTGCTTCATTTCAGCTTCGAGTAAAACAGTCAAATTGGTGCGAACTTGTACCTGGTACCGATCCTGGCGCAAGCGTTCTATAAAGCGGCAAAAATGGGGATTGAGTTCAGGTGCTCCACCCGTAATATCCACTTGCCGGCATTGAGCCTTCGCCGCGGCTTCAATCACGTGTTCCATGATTTCCCAACTCATCACTTCCTTACGGCGGGGAGATGAGGCAACATGGCAATGAACACATTCTTGATTACACACCAAACCCACATTGACCTGGATAATATCTATCTCGCTTCCAAGGAGTTCCTGTCCTGTTGAAGCATGAATTTTTTCATCAAAACCATTCATCTAATCAAACTCCTTTGTGATCTTTTCCCCCTAAAGCAATCATTCTATCCCTCTTATCTTTAATAAAAAGATAAGTTGTATCTTCATCTGATTCTATAGTAATGGAATCCAATCGTATGTCCAATTTGTATTGTATCCTTTGTTAAAAGGGATGCCAAATAACAAACTTTTATATATTCATTATCATTGTTACTCTTTCCCCATCAAAAATCCCCACATTGAAGGCAATGTGGGGATTTGATGTAATAATATAGCGGTATGTCGTTTCAGGCTTCCTTCAAAGAACTCACCAACTCGAGCATGGCTTTTTTGCCGTCGCCGAACATCATGAGTGTATTATCCGCAGCAAAGAGTGGATTGGGGATGCCGGCAAAACCTGGGCTTAAACTGCGTTTGACTACCACGACTGTGCGGGCTTTGTCAACATCAATAATCGGCATTCCAGCGATGGGGCTGCTGGGATCCGTACGGGCGACTGGATTAACAACATCGTTGGCACCGATAACGATCGCTACATCGGTTTGCTCGAAGGTGGTATTGATTTCATCCATTTCTTTCAGCTTATCATACTCGATGTTGGCTTCGGCCAGGAGCACATTCATATGGCCGGGCATCCGTCCCGCAACGGGGTGGATAGCGAAATCAACTTCAACCCCACGCGATTCGAGAAGATGAGCAAGATCACGTACTGCGTGTTGGGCTTGCGAAACGGCCATCCCATAGCCCGGTACGATAACCACGCGTCGAGCGGATTCCAATATCATGGCGACTTCTTCAGGAGAGGTGGATTTCACTTTACCTGCATAAACATCATCGGCACTGGGTCCATCGGCTGAAGGTCCAAGCACGCCAAATAAGACATTGGTAAGAGAGCGGTTCATGGCTTTACACATGATTTGAGTTAGAATGAGTCCCGACGCTCCAACAAGTGAACCAGCGATGATTAATACATTGTTATTAAGAACAAAACCCGTAGCGGCTGCCGCCAAACCGGAGTAAGAGTTCAAAAGCGCAATGACGACCGGCATGTCCGCCCCACCGATGGGAATAACCAGCAATATCCCTAGAACAGAGGCTAAAATCACCATAATCCAATAAAAGAGATTGGAGGCAGGATTAACCACAACCAAAACTCCCAAAGCCAAGGCCGCCAATCCAAGAACGACATTTATGGCTTTTTGGCCTTTAAAGATCACCGCCCCACTAGTGATAAGATCCTGTAACTTTCCGAAAGCGATTAAACTTCCCCAAAAAGTGACAGCCCCAATAATTCCTGAGGCAGCGGTGGCAATTAGCATTTGAGTGGAAGGGGGAATGGTTTCAGCCAGATGAGCCTCAATCAAGGCGGCCCCCGCGACTAAAACGGACGCGGCCCCTCCAAACCCATTAAACAAGGCCACTAACTGAGGCATGGCGGTCATAGCGATTTTGACTGCCAATGTGGCACCAACCACGGCACCGACAATCAGGCCGGCGATAATCCATTCGTAACTCATCCCCTCATTGAGCAAGGTTACAACCACAGCGAGCAACATTCCCGTCGCTCCGAGCAGATTGCCCCGGACAGCGGTTTTGGGATGAGTCAACCCTTTCAATCCTAATATAAATAGAACAGATGCAGCAAGATAAGCAAGATTCACAAAAGCTTGATTTAACATAATTCAATCCCAATCATTCGTATTAGATTACTTATTAGATTTTCTGGAAAACGAAAAAACAAACCAACTATCGATTTTTGATTCTTTGGAAAAGCCCAAGTGATCGATGACAATCAAGATCACGGTTAAAGACCATTTAGTCTTTCTTTCTGAACATTTCCAGCATGCGATGTGTCACCATAAAACCACCAACCACATTGATGGTGGCAAACACCACAGCGAGAAATCCCAATATCGTTGTCAAGGTGGTGTGTTGCGTTCCAGCGGATAGAATGGCGCCGATCAAAGTAATACCAGAAATGGCATTCGAACCCGACATCAGAGGCGTATGCAAGGTGGGAGGGACTTTGGTGATGATTTCAAACCCAACAAAGATGGCGAGCACAAAAATGGTAAATCCAGCAACAAAAACTTCCATTGGGCAAAACTCCTTTCTGAGTTTTTCTACTTTGTTTATTGTGAGTGACTCGTATTCATTGATGTGAAATATAATCATAAAGCTGATTGATACGGAAGAAGTCTGTGAGAATCACTCATTATCAATCGTTATAAATCGAGTAAATCGATCAATTATAATATCAAAAGTTGAAGCAGAAACGAACCTCTACACCACTGTGAAATGAAATCGTTGTATTATTGTTCTGTTAATAGCAAGGTAACAACCAAATAAAAGTCGGTTTTTTCCTGTTTCACATTTCACCTAATGTTATTATACTTAAGGCACTATCTTTGAATGAGTTATAATGAACTGGCTGCTACACACTCAACGTTTAATTTTTGTGGCCGATATTACTATGTTGCGAGAGGTATAAGGTGGCTCGTCGTCAAAAAAAGAGCGGCTCAAAAAAGGCCTCTTTTTCCTTAAAGACAATTTCTGAGGCAATTGCAGCCATGACTATCCATACACAAGAAACCGTGGTGGAGGCATGGCAAGGGCTGGACAGCCAGCGCCGAAAGGAGATTCTAACCATCCCCATTCTGACGCTGTCGCTTATTTCGCTCTTGTCTTTGCTCTCCTACACACCAGCAGACCTGAATGCCTATCAAAGCATCGGAGCGGAACCACCGATCCAAAACTGGATAGGAAAGCCAGGGGCTTGGCTGGCCCACAGCATCATAACAGTATTTGGGGCGTCAGGATATTCCCTGCCCGCCTGGTTGTTGCTATGGGGAATTGACCGCATTCGGCGAGGACCGGACCAACCCATTAGGAAGTTACGGATATTTGGCTGTATTTTGTTACTCATAGCGATCTCCAGTTTTTTTGGGCTTTTATCATCCATTTTGAATGAATCATTAACCCAAGAACACTTGTGGCGAATCAGTGGAGCCCTCGGATATGTATTATGCAAACGGCTGATGGAGATGGGGAACGCGGGAGCGCTTATCGTCAATATCTCATTATTAGCAGTCACTGCATTAATCTGCACCCCATTCCTTTTTTCAGAAACCTTTCGTGCTTTTCACGCCTTTCTATTCCCTTCCCGTTCTGAGGATGAGGAAGACGAGGAAATCGTTATTGAAAAAACAGACGAGGATATGGAAGCGACCTATGTTTCTACCGCAGAAGGTTATAAAAAGGCCATCCCCCTGTTGCCTCTGCGGGAAGCTTCCAATAACAGCCCTGTGATTAAAACCGATGAGGATTATTGGGATTATGAGGAAATTGATAGTGACGCATCAGGTTTACCCCCGCTAGAGTTAAAAGAAGATCACGAATTAAAGATTGTGACACGCGAAGAAGATCCTCTTCCTGAAGTGGATTTGGGGGTTAATTTGGTTGAAACCCCAGAAAACACCAACTATCAACTTCCACCAATTACCTTGTTGCAAAAACCGGATAGCACTCGCCCTGAGGTAGAGCGGGACGAGATTATCCATAATTCACATGTATTAGAACAAACGTTAAAAGACTTCAACATTGCCGTAAAAGTTGTTGAAGTAAATTATGGGCCAACCATTACCTGTTATGAGTTGGAACCCGCGCCGGGGATCAAGATCAGCCGAATCGAAAACCTGGTAAATGATATCACCCGCGCATTGAAAGCGATTAATGTTCGGATCGTGGCTCCCATTCCCGGCAAGGGAACCGTTGGGGTTGAAGTGCCAAACCAAAAGCGAACCGATGTGTTCCTTCGTGAATTAATTGCATGTGAAGCGTATCAAAATAGAGAATCAAAGTTACTCATCGGATTAGGGAAAACCATCAGTGGTGAACCCTTTGTCTTTGATTTAGTCCGTGCACCCCATTTATTGGTAGCGGGAGCGACTGGATCAGGTAAATCTGTTTGTATCAATACAATTATCACCAGTATTCTTTATAACGCGGCGCCTCATGAGGCGAAACTGCTTTTGGTTGATCCGAAACAAGTTGAATTGGCGCTTTATAAAGATATCCCCCATCTTTTATCACCAGTGGTGACCGATCCCAAAAAGGCGGGAGCGGCCTTGCGCTGGGCGGTGGATGAGATGGAAACCCGTTATCGTTATCTAAAAAAAGCCGGGGTGCGTAACATCAAAGAATTCAACAAGAAACGTAAAGCCCAGCAGGCTGGAACGATCAAAGAAACTGAGTCATCACGCGTATTACCGGGCTTTTTGCCCTATATTGTCATCATCATCGATGAATTAGCCGACCTGATGATGGTGGTTCGAGCCGAGGTTGAATCAGCGATCGCCCGGCTGGCGGCTATGGCACGGGCGGTGGGAATCCATTTGGTCCTGGCGACTCAACGTCCCTCCGTCGATGTGTTGACTGGGGTGATCAAGAACAATTTTCCATCCCGAATCGCCTTCCAGGTGTCCTCTACCGCGGATTCACGCACCATCCTGGATACCAAGGGGGCTGAAACCCTGATGGGGATGGGAGACATGCTCTATTCCCCAAGTGGAGCGGGTCGGCCGGTTCGTCTGCAAGGTGCGTTTATTTCGACTGAAGAAGCGGAAGATATTGTTGATTTTGTTAAAGCACAACAAGAAGTGGAATATGTCCAGGAAGAATTTATTCCACTTGAAGATAGTTCTTCCTCCTCTTCTGGAACGAGTACTGATGATGCCGATGCAGATGAACTTTATGATGAAGCTGTCAATATAGTTCTAGAGAATGATGCCGCTTCCACCTCCTTACTTCAGCGCCGTTTAAAAATTGGTTATGGCCGTGCCGCACGATTGTTGGATTTGATGGAAGAGCGTGGAATCGTAGGCCCGCCCCGCGGCAGCAAACCACGTGAAGTGGTATTAAATAATGTCTTGGAATAAGATAGCAACCATAACCATAACTCTTTATTTATCAGTTATATTCATAACATTGAAACCACTCCCATTGTAAGATAAAAATAGGGGAGCATCGGCTTCTAGCTGGTGTGTCAGCCCATATGGTTTTTTGCGTACAAAAACGAATACGCCAAATGTCATTAACTTAAGAATTTTCCCCCTAAATCCCCCCGTCAAGGGGGGGACTTTTGAAGGCAATCACCGCTTAAGTAAATGACATTGCGAATACCCCTCCATCATTTTCTCGAGTGTGATTTCTTCGAAATTTGTGATTTTGTTGATGATGTTTTTGTTCATCATGGGAGTCATTCCTCCTTGGATTTTAAAGGCGTTGGGACGTAATACTGCAAAATTTATGCCATAATGAACATTTGTTCATTATGTATTGATATAATTGGAGTTGATTTTTTAAATCTCCGTGTTTACCTCGTTTGGTAAAGATATCGGAAATGGAGGGTGGATGTGGGTAGAAAAACGGGGGGATCGCTGGCAAAATGAGCGGATGGTTTTATTGAACGAGGACAATTTTGATTACCAATAGAGGTTTAGAATAGGATTTCTGATATGAAGAAGATATTTGTGGTTGGCAGTTCAAATACGGATATGGTGGTGAAGTGCCACAACCTTCCTGGACCGGGTGAGACCGTTCTTGGAGGAGAATTTGTGCGGGTACAGGGTGGTAAGGGAGCCAATCAGGCGGTGGCCTCTGCCCGATTGGGCGGGCAGGTAACCTTTTTTTGCCGTGTGGGTAATGATCCATTTGGCCAGGAGAGCCTCGAAGCTTATAAGAAAGAGGGCATCGATACCTCTCATATCATCGTTGACGATAGCGGGCCATCAGGGGTGGCGCTGATTGTGGTGGATAATAAGGGGGAAAATTACATCGCTGTAGCTCCTGGCGTGAACGCCAACCTTTCTTCGGAGGATGTCGAACCGTTGCTGGATCTAATCAATCCGGGGGATACGATATTGTTGCAATTAGAGATACCTATGGAGACGGTGGAGCGGACGGCGGAAATTGGGGAAGAAAAGGGAGCGAGGGTGATTCTTGATCCGGCTCCTGCACCGTCAGACGGCCTTCCGAAGAGCCTTTTTCCTCATCTTGATTTTATTACTCCAAACCGTCATGAAGCGGCATCACTCGTGGGAACGGATACGGTTCCGGAAGTGATGACGCAGGCTTTGTTACAGACTGGCATAACGAACGTTATTATTACATGTGGAAATGGCGGTTGTATATGGGCCACCAAAGAGAAACAGGAATCCATATCCTCTTATACGGTGTCGTCTGTGGATTCGACGGCGGCGGGTGATGCGTTTGCCGGAGGTTTGGCGGTGGCACTGGCGAACGATGCCTCGACCGAAGAAGCGATCGATTATGCCCAAAAGGCGGCAGCGTTGTCAGTTACCAAAATGGGTGCGCAGCCTTCATTGCCTACATGGGAAGAAGTTAAGAAATATGTGTTTGCGAAGCGGTGAGATGGCAAAACACGAATCCGGAGAACATGAATGAAGAAGGTAACCATCGATGAAATTCGCGAGGGTCTTTGGAACGAGGATGCGGTCAAGTATTACGATTCATCTGATAAATACAAAGATCATATAATGGAGCAGTATAAAATCTATGTTGAGATGGCTGACAGGATTAGTGCCCGGCGAAATTTGGCGAATACGTTTTTCTTAACGCTTCACACGGTGAGTCTAGGGGCATTGGGGATTACGTACGACAAAATACATTATATTGAGAGGAAAGGTTTAATTGTACTCCCTTTGATAGCCGTTTTAGCATTATGTTATGCGTGGTTTCGTATTGTGAAATCATACCGACAAATCAATACAGCAAAATATAAGGTTGTGGGGTTGATGGAAGAACGCCTGCCTTCCAGTCCTTATTGGTTGGCGGAATGGAAAGCCTTGGGTGAGGGGAAGAATTCTGAACTCTATACGCCTTTAACTCAAGTAGAGAAGTGGGTGCCGATTATTTTTGCGGTGATTTATATTTTGGGGGCGTTGATCTTTGTCTTTTGAGGGATGGATTCATATTTATACCCAAACTGACACGCACCGGCTGGAAGCCGATGCTCCCCGGATTTACACTTGCTAGTGATTGATGGGTCGAAAAATGTGACCCATCTACGATTTTAACTACCGGTTTTGTATAGGGATTCACTGAACATACAAGGGCATTTTGGGGAGCAAAAAAAGAATAAAAAATGCTTGTAAAAGTATGGATATTCGTATATAATTAACTTAATTAGTCTAATTTATAATCTTTAATCAGTTTAAAGAAAACAATTAGTAGAAAAGAATAAGGAGGAATGGCTAGATGAAGAAGGTATTAATCGGTTTAGGATCAATATTACTGGTTGGTTTGGTTGGACTTGGTGTATCAGCTGCGTTTAAGAGTGACACAGAAACAAAGCCCAAACAAGAGATCATGTTCAGTGGTGAAGTGGGCACGCAAGCGTGTTGTGAAGGGAAAACGGAACAGGTAGCCGCGAAAACCTCGGCATGTCCTGCTTCAGCAGAAACATGCAGTGAAACAAAAGAAGCCGTCGCTGCCGGGAGTTGCCCCTTTTCAAAGAACGCCGCTGGCCAGGAATTAACGGCTTCGGCAGAAGCGGGATGTTGCGCGGATAAAGGTTCATGCGACAAGACTGAAAAAGTGGCTGCCAGTAAGGCGTGTTGTGATTCATCCAGTGCCAAAGGTCAGCAAGAACAAACTGTGGCGAGTGTGCCTGCTGAGGGTATGTAAGACTTAGCGAATGAAGGGATAAAGATAAAAAGCGATGTCCGGTGGGCATCGCTTTTTTATTTAAACCTGAGTTTTCCTTTAATCGACCATCTGCTTCACCAACTCTTTCACCCAGGGATCATAATTGGATCTGTGTCAAAAGAATGATTATGGCGTTCTGGCTATGCGAAAGCCATTGTTGTTGCTTGTGATTTCAGGGGAATCCTTGTAACGATTAGCAGAGCAGCAGTACTTTTGATAGAAGTTCCAGCCACCACCACGAAGAACTCTGAAATAATTGCTTTGCATATTCACTGGATCATTATTTGGGGAATTCGAATAATAACTCACATCATACCAATCCGTGCACCATTCCCATACACTACCGCTCATGTCAAATAATCCCCAAGCATTTGGACTTTTTTGACCTACTATATGAGTTTGATGATTAGAATTACTACCACACCATGCATAATCATCCATATCTGTGTAATTTGAATCATCTCCCCAATAAAATTGGGTCTGTGTTCCTGCTCTACAAGCGTATTCCCATTCCGCTTCGGTGGGCAAGCGATATCCATTGGCATCCATGTTGGCTGACCAATCACCATTTTCAGAATAAACCGGTTGAAGTCCTTCTTTTTCGCTCAGGTAATTACAAAACATCGCGGCTCCATACCATGAGACTTCTATCATGGGTTGATCCCAGGATTGGCTTAATTTATGACCAGCCAATAAATATTTTCCATTCTTTTTTGATAATGGACTACTACTATTTTCCCAATCCACTCCAGACTCTTTGCCGGTGGCTGTCAAAAAAGCAGCGTATTGGCCGATTGTCACTTCATATTTTCCCATATAAAAACCTTCAGTTATGGTCACAGAGTGCACCGGTTTTTCATCACTATCACCATTATTACTGCCCATCATAAAGGTGCCTGGTTTGATGTAGATCAATTCGAGTTTGATTGACCCTTTTGGGAGATCGGGAAGATCAATTTCTATCTCTTCACTTCGGAATAGTCCACAATTATAACAAAATATGCAAATGAATAATAAAAGAGAAGCAAATATTATCTTTTTTAAAATCTTCATGTTTTCCCTTCACAAATAATAAAACAGTACATGTCTTTAAATTTAGACAGATCAGGTTATTTAATCAATACTCTCATTGGCCAAACACCACACATTAAAGTTTCAAACCTGCATCAGGTGCGTCAGTGCGTCAGGAATCTGCTCATCCGGTCACACTGGGTTGAGTCGAATACCAATAGCGTTGTTTTTGGATTAATTAGAATAAGGACGGTATGTTTCTGTGTACAGATTTACGTACAAGGGTTATTTTAGAAGGTTTTATAAGCGATAGGAAGCCAAGCAATTTCAACGCTTGGGGTGCCAGGGTTCGAACCTGGAGCCTTCTGATCCAGAGTCAGACGTCTTACCAATTCGACCACACCCCAGTCATTTATAATTATTTATAGCATCTCTATCTATAATTTCAAGGATTTTGTGCATTTTCGTTGAAAATACATGTTCTCACCTCAAAAAGCGTTGGTATTTGATATTATTCCTCTAAATTCTAAAATCCCATTTCAAACATACCCCAAACCATACCATACCAAGGGTAAAGGAAATGTCTCTTTTAACACGTGTGCGAGCGTTTCTTTACCCTTGGCACGCTCACCAACAATATCATAGCTGGGATGGCCAAAAAATACGTTCGCCAACTCACCACCATTTTGGAATTCAATGGATTCGTTTTCGTATTTAAACGATACTTTTTGTTCACCTGCTTCTATTCCCATGCGCTCCATCACTCGTTCTCCCAAGCGTTCACATATAAATGCACCCGCGCGTTGTAACAAACGCTTGGCATTAATCACTAAAACCGTGCCTTCAAATGGCCTCGTCTTTTGTATAAAGGGATACCAGGTTGCAGGGATGAGTGATTCATACGCTGCGGTGTAATGAATCTTTTCAAGGCTATAATGATCCATCCACAACGTTGCAGCTGCTTGCAGTGCTTCACAGGAGCCTGCCCAATCCATCACCTGGATAGCCTCTTTTGCTGCATGGATGATCCCAAAACCCACCGGCTTGCCCTCATGATAAACCATCCACCAATCAGAGGGTTCGTCCATTACAATTTTACATTGAAGTAAGGCTTCAATATCCTCACGCGGCAATAAATAACGAACTGCCAACAATTTACGTAAAGTGATAGCGGTTTCGATATCATTCTCATTCATTGGTTGCATCGAAAATCCAGTTAAGGGGGCGACACTCTCTTTGCCAACCACCACGTGTTTAAATCTTCCACATTCAGCCGCATGTAATCGGCGATAGATGCCTTCATCACCGGATATCAGCATGATATCCGCTCCTTGCTGGACACTTCGCAAGATGGCATCTTTCATCAAAAGCGATGCCAAACGATGCCCGCGAGCATCCGGATGGGTGGCTACCGCCCCAATGCCCGCCACCTTGGTTTGAATTCCCCCCAGATTGACAGGCCGTACCGTGGTTGCTACATGCGATACGATACGGCCTGACATTTTCATCACTCGAATGTTATCACGGTTGTTTAAGCCCAAATGCCTTGGGTAATCATGGCCCATATCTCCGCCGTCAGGTCGAAACACCAGATTGAGCAGATCAAGCAGTTCATCCCGTTCATCGGCCTTAATTGAAACCGGACCGTCAAATTCCACCATCGGATGGCCCACCTTTTCCATATAATGTAATGTTAGAATCTTATTTATATGCAATGGATTCTATTCTGTGTCAAGCAGTTGTTCATAATTAAATAAATAAAACTTCTTGATAAAAAATGAAATTTTTCAACACCATCAAGATATATAATAAACAAATACCTTAAAAGGAGGAACAGCGTGTCAGCCAAACAATTCAACCAGCTTATACATTCTCTTCTCATTATTACCTGCCTATCCACAGCCATAGGAGCTCAGGAGACAGATGTCTACCGTGTCAAACTTAGTGGATATTCCACCCCGGTGGATGGCAATACAGCAGTGATTGAAGGTGAGCTCATTTTCCCGGATGAAAATTACCGCTTACAGTCACTTGAGCCAATTCGTACCGAGGCAGGTGATGTTATCCTCAAAGCAGTGGTTGGCATCACCGAAAAGTATATCCTCAACCCAGTACCCGTTGTTGAGCCATTTTCATTCCAAATTGAGAGTATTAACAAGGATCGCCTTAGGGTGATGGTGGAAATAAATGGAGAGATGGTTCATCGTGATGAGTTCATACTTAATGGGGAAATCCGTCCAACACCCACTCCAAGACAGCCTTCATTGTTAAAAGAAGCGATTATTACCATAAAGCCGGAAAACCCAAAAGATGGAGATGAGATTCATGCTGCGGTCAGTGGGCATTTTACCAACTCCCGGCATCGTATTTCTGATTCGTCCATCCAATATCAAGAAGATGCCATCATCCTTGATTTGCGGGTCATCAGCGAAGAAATCGGTAATACAGTTATAACCCCTGTTTCTCATGACTTTAATCTTGGGAACCTTAAAGCGGGTGGCTATGCAGTTATATTGATCGTCAACGGTGTTGAAACCGCTTACGATAAATTCTTTATCCAAGGTGATACTGACCCGGATCCTAATCAAGATCAAACACCATTTCATTCGCGTATTTGGATCGAATATGAAGAACCCTGGGCGGGTCACCCATTCACAATTTATTTGGTTGGAGAATTTCCCTCCTCTGGTTATTCGTTTAAAGAAAAGGAATTAACCGTTAATGGCTCATCAATCGAAGCATCTGTTATAATTGAAGAGCCCACAGATGAAGTCCTGACTGTAATTGATCCCTTTAGAGAACCTATAGGCACCATTGCGTTAGAAGAAGGCCGTTATCAACTCAATTCGATGGTTAACGGTCAAAAACTACCTACCTTTGTTTTTACAGTAGGAAAATCCAGGCCTACCGAAAAACCCAAAAATTCCATGTTAACATTCACGCGAGATGGTGGTTTTGCGGGTATGCACAATGTCTTGAACGTGGATGTGTTGGGCAATTATACAATCGAAGGCCTTCCAATTGATTCAAAAATACACTTCGGTATGGTTCCCAGTGATCGATGGAGTCAATTTCTCTCTTTGCTTCGCAGTGTGGATTTCCAATCGCTTGATCCTGTTTATGATACCGATCTCACCATTGCGGATGGTTTCGTTTATACCGTTGAATATGCTGGTAATACTGTCAGGGTTTATCAGGAAGCCAGGATGCCTGAATCATTGGAGTCGTTAATTAGCCTCTTGGAACAAATGCTTTCCCTTCCCTTTAAAGAACCCACCGAAGACATGATTAATTTCACCCGCGAAGGTGGTTTTGCCGGTGAAGAAAGCCGTATGGATTTGGATCTTGCGGGTAATTTCAAACGCTATATACAACGTTCAGGAAATGGCGATTTAGGCTTTGGCGATGTCCCACCCCATATGTGGGAACGGTTCCAGAATACATTCAGTACATTGGATTTTGATTCGCTATCATCCTCATATGAAGCGGAAATACCGATCAGTGACGGTTTTGTTTATTCCATTAACTATGCGGGAAAGTCTGTAACGGTGCAGCAAGGTGCTGACATTCCCCCGGCTCTGGATGAATCCATTTCTCTGTTAGAAGAGTTCATGGCCTTGCCAGAGCGGGATGATGAAAATGTTACCGCTGTTCAAAACTGGCAATTTTATTGATGAGTTTATTTAATTTTGGAAATTACGTATAAAGTCAAAAATTGAAGCACGATTCCCCTCCCAAGCCTGCTGAGTTTTACCCAAAAGTTATGGGGCCGACGATCAACCCCCTCTTAATCTTCCCCAGGCTTGGGGGGAGAAGTGGTTAGCCGATAAAGAAGAGGGATTCCAGTTTGACAGAATATACTTTTGTTATTGCTCTATAATTCTGTTCGAATTCCTTTTTAAATTGTTCCAATTCAGCCTGTTTCTCTTCCATATAACGTTTTTTCTCTTTCCCGTTGTTCTTCCATGATTGATAATACTCGACTGATTCCGGATGATTTTCATAAGGTATCCATTTCACTTCAAACTGATATTTATCAGCCACCCTGTCCAGAAAGGATTTATACGTTTCATCGAAATGAAAGGTCAATTCCTTGACGTAGGATTTTCCTCCGCGAATGTCGTAAACACTATCAGCCTTAATTGCCAATGCCATAGTGTGAGTGGCAGGATAGTCTTTATGCATCTTGACATCGAAACACCCGAATCCGCGATGAGCATCTTCCACGGCTGGCATGGAACGCGTTTCATGGGTTTTTGTATTGATGCCTGTCAGTACAAAATACTCTGATCCGTCGGGATAGGTTGTAGGTGTTTGGGATAGGGAAAAGCGCCATTGGAATCTGTTTTTATCTCTACCACAATATTGTTCAAATAAGCCACTGTGCCCACACCTCTTCTGAATTCAAAACGTGAAGGGTTTGAGAGCGTGTTTGTGCATAAAACAATTCAAAGAGGTCCAATTCCAGCCGTTTTTCGTTTTGTGTTTTGAATTGTAGAAATCCCTTTGAACGTTGTGCATTGGACATATCCCATTCAAATATGAGAATTATTACAGATTACTCTCTCAAACATTCGTATCACGAACATGAATAACTAAAAAAAATCGAGTTGGAATTATGGTTAATTTACATATTTTCGCATATTCAACTTACTGAAATAGTCCCTAATCCTTTCTATCCTTGACACTTACGTTAAATGAGATAAAAAAAGGCTTTATCCTATTTTCTTGGCCAACTTTGGGGATACACCTTCTTTTCGCAGATAAATAATGCTATTTTAGCACTGTTTGATATTGCGCATGGACTCTATCCCCTTTTCTTTTAAAGAAGGAAAGGATGAGTTACTTTTCGTCACGACATCAACCTTTAAGTTAGAGATAGAAAATAACAACATGAATGACAATAAATCGACCAGTATGGATTTTGAATTTATCGAACGGGTTGTTCGTTTGGTTGAGGAAGCTGATATCGGAGAATTGGAATTGGAAGCGCCAGAAGGTTTAAAGATTGTGGTCAAGAAATCCTTGCCACCCACTTTCTCGGCCTCGCCATCCATGATTCCTCAGATGATCCCGGCAGGTGCTGCACAACCTCAGCCATTCACAGCAGAATCAGCGCCCACTCCACCAGCGGAAGATGACTCGCTGGAGATCATCAAAGCGCCGATGGTGGGGACTTTTTATCGTTCCCCCTCTCCAGATTCACCGCCTTTTGTTGATGTGGGCAGCAATGTACAAAACGACACGGTCGTATGTATCCTTGAAGCCATGAAAGTCATGAACGAAATCAAGGCGGGAATAACTGGAACGATTGAAAGCATTCTGGTTGAGAACGGGCAGCCGGTGGAATATGGGCAGCCGATGTTTAAAATACGCGTTTAAACCGAAAATCAAACCAATTAACGTATCTTTCAAATCCTTTTAGAGAAAATATACTTATCGTAAACCCTTAAATATATCACATTTACATAATCATCCGCTATCATGTTTAAGAGTAGAATTTCAATTTATAAATTAAGTTCAAAATTTAACCCAACATCTATCGATCGTAATGCAGGATTAACAAAGCATGTTTAAAAAGATACTAATTGCCAACCGCGGTGAAATCGCTTTACGCATTATTCGAGCCTGCCATGAGCTAGGCATTGAAACGGTTGCGGTTTATTCAGAAGCGGACCGGGATTCATTGCATGTCCGTTTTGCTGATGAGGATATCTGTATTGGTCCACCGCAGCCCTCTGAATCCTACTTAAATGTTCCACGCATCATATCGGCAGCGGAAATTACCGATGCGGAAGCCATTCATCCCGGCTATGGATTTTTGGCTGAAAATTCTCATTTTGCGGAAATCTGTGAATCCTGCAACATTGCCTTTATAGGCCCTTCTTATAACGCTATTTCACTAATGGGTGACAAGTCCATCGCACGCGCGACCATTGAAAAAGAGGGTGTCAATGCGATTCCTGGATCGGAGGGAATTATTGAAACCCAGGATCAAGCGGTAAAAATTGCCCGGCAATTGGGATATCCGGTGATGATCAAGGCGGCTGCGGGTGGTGGAGGCCGTGGTATGCGCGAAGCGCATACGGATGTCAGCCTTGTTCAAGCGTTTATAACAGCTCAGTCGGAAGCGGAAAAATCCTTTGGAGACCGGCGCCTTTACATTGAGAAACTGATTCAACAACCCCGGCATATTGAAATTCAAATCCTTGCTGACCAACATGGAAATATAATCCATCTTGGCGAACGTGATTGTTCTCTCCAACGCCGTCATCAAAAGGTATTGGAAGAATCTCCCTCGCCATTTGTTGACGATAAGTTACGCAACAAAATGGGAAAAGCAGCGATACGATGTGCAAAAGCGGTTAACTATTCCAGTGCGGGGACAGTCGAATTTCTGGTCGACAAAGACAAGAACTTTTACTTCATGGAAATGAATACCCGGATTCAAGTGGAACATCCAGTAACAGAAATGGTTACGGGGATTGATATCATAAAAGAGCAAATTCGCATTGCGGCAGGAGAACCGTTAAAAATCAGTCAAAGCGAGGTGAAATTCAGTGGCCATGCCATTGAATGCCGTATTAATGCAGAGGATCCTTACAATCAATTCCTACCCACGCCAGGCCGTATCACTGGTTATCATATTCCAGGGGGGCCAGGTGTACGTGTTGATTCGCATGCCTATAACGAATACATTGTTCCACCGTTTTATGATTCGATGTTAGCTAAATTGATTGTGCATGGTAATGATCGTACAGAAGCGATTGCCAAGATGCGGCGAACCTTGAATGAGTTTGTGGTGGAAGGGATTGCCACCACGATTCCTTTGTTGCAATTGATATCAGAGGACTCTGATTTTATTCGTGGCAATGTCCATACAAGTTTATTACCAGACATTCAAAAACGCCTGGATCATGATATTTCGTCATGACGGTTAGAGTGGATAGGAAACTTACCAGCAACCAGATATAATAGTGGTTATTTATAGCTCACCTACAATTAGGGGCCTTTTCTTAGGAGGTCTCCATCTGAGTTTACTCCATTCGTGACATCATAAACGAGGTATTCATCCTCTCTGGAGTCAGCGTTATCAAAATAACGGTTTGGGCCGATGCTGAATATGCGGTAGGCTTTAGCCGTTCCACGATGTTTCATAAAATTCCCGATGGTGAAGTAGATGTATGGATAAGGCGGTTTGGAAACAAAATGACGTGCAAATAAGGGATCATCGTGGCGTAAATCCTTGGTATGGAAAAGATCACCAGGGATTTCAGAAATGTAGGCTGTGGGGGTGGTTAATACGTGCTGAATGCGCCGTTGATCAAAGAATTCCTCAGATCGCTCAAAATAATCGTTGCCATCGAGGGGATAGGTATTATTGTCCATATAATATTGTTCAATGGCGGTTGACAGGGTTTGCATTTCAGCCAGGGCGGCAGCTGTTTTGGCTTTTATCTGAGCGCCTTGAAAATTAGGCATGGCAATAGTGGTCAGGATACCAATAATGGCAACCACCACCAACAGTTCAATTAAGGTAAAACCTTGAATTAACTTCATATACTAAAATCCTGCTTTCTTACCGCCTCTTTTTTGGTTATGGTCTCTATATATAAGGATATACATAAACAGGGAAAATGAAAACATGAATATGAAAGTGAGCAAGATTATAGAATACTTATTTGCGGATAAGCCACTCTTTTTTGGCGAAATGTTCTTCGTCACCCGGATAACGGATGGCGATCAAAGTAAGGGCATGGGCGGGCATAGTAGGTCCAGCGTTATCTCTGTTTTTGGACTCCAATATCGCTTTCACTCTCTCAGTTGGCCATTTCCCCAGCCCCACATAAAACAGCGTTCCAGCGATGATGCGGACCTGATGGCGCAAAAAAGCATGGCCCCGGACGTTTATATCAATGAAAGGCAACTGTTGTTGAATGACTACGTCTAACAAGCACCGAACGGGGTTATCCGCATCACATTGATTGCTGCGAAAAGCACTGAAATCATGTTTTCCCACCAGGTATGAGGCCGATTGATTCATGGCATCGATATTAAAGGAACGGCGAATCCAATAGGATCGAGGCCGCCAAAATACACTGGGGGCTTCATGGTGATAAAAGCGATAACGATATTCACGCTCAATGGCGTCATGACGGGCATTCCAATCACGCGGCATTTCCATCACCCGGTAGACGGCTATATCATCAGGTAGAATGGAATTCAATCCATTGAGGAACGCAAATGGGGTAATATCTGTGTGGGTATAAAAATTGACGACATGCTGTTCAGCGTGCACGCCAGCATCAGTTCGTCCGGACGAATAGGGGGTGATGGAATGATGCACCATGCGTTCAATCGACTGTTTGACCACTGCTTCAATGGTGGGGGCATTCGGTTGCCATTGCCACCCACAGTAGTTTCGTCCATCATATTCCAAATCAAGCCGGATATTTCGCATGGTTGTTTGTTGTTTAATCTTAAGTGGAACCTTGACTTATGCTCATTCGTTGTTACTAAAAGAGCATAGAGTAATAAAACTATAGGGATAATAGAAAAGTTCAATGGCCATATTACCGAGACACAATCAAATTACCCGGTCATCCCATTGGGTGACCACCATCTTTATTATATTGGGATTCACATTATTTGCAGACACCACCCCTGTGAGCGCATCATTTATGCCCCATGGTTCAAATAAGCCATCCAACGCAAAAACCTCTATTTCATTTGAGGATACCCGCAAAGATTATACGTTTCAATTTGAGCATAATAATCAAACCATCGAGTATGTTATCAGCACGAGCATCACATCAACCAATTATGGCTTAATCAATATACGTGGCTCGTTAAACAACAAGTACCGGCTGCTTCCCGTATTTGAAGGTGGATTCATCGTACGAAACGCAACAGGTGAGGAAATTTCCCCACGAGAATACGCCAAAGAACATAAATGCCGGGTGGTTTCACATGGCATTGTGGGAGAAAGTGTTCAGTTTACCTATGAAGAAAATATTGATCATAATACATATAAAAAAATGATCACTTATGAACTCATAGGAAAAACCTTGAAAATTCATGCCGTAGCACAAGGGCCGGTTGACGCGACTGCCAATTATTGCGGATTTGATTTTGGGGAAGCTAAATTTGTCATCAATCCCAAACTGGTGGAAGTGCCACAAACCCCTATCAATGCCGTTCATGTATTTGATCAATTTTACTACAGCACCTATGTGGATCCGTTGTTAAGCACCCCAGGCCATTATCAATCCACCTCAGTGATCCCAAATGCCAGGACCGTTCAGGCTTCCAATACACCAGCTTATTTAATCAAAAAGCCTGATGGCACATTGCCTGTTATGGACATCACCGCCTATGTGACCATCAGCGATTCACTCATGGATGTGCTGCCGGAAGCAAAGAAAGTCAGGACATTCGATCCCGCTGGAATTAATAACCGGGTGGCACTTGATATCCATGAATTACCCCTGGCTCGCTATCCATTAAATCCCATTTCCATGATCAGGCGCTGGGAGGCCCCTTCATCCGGCACCGTACGCTTAAAGGGAACATTTGCATTACAAGATGCAGATAAAGCGGCGTGTGAAGTTCACCTAACCGAGAAAAGCACAGGAAATGACCATATCTTATTCAATCAGTTGTTAGAGCGCTCCTACAAACCTGCAACCGGTATTGAAGGTGATTTTCCCCTGGCAAAAGGAGATGAACTGCTGTTCGCGGTCTATGGTCCTGCGGTTATGGAGGGTGGCAAAACCCTGGTTGATATCTATTTTGATTTCGAGGGTGAACGTTATTCCACCATCGAGGATTTTTCTGATGAGCAAGGCAATCGTGGATGGTATTACGAACAGCAATACGGAACCAGCCGCTCATTGCTGATTTGGAATCCAAGGACACTTCGCTGGGAAAGCCCGAACACCGTATCTTATCAATCAAAAGGTTTTATGGCGTCAAAAGTAGGATATAACGGGGATGCTTTTAAAGCAGCAGAAACATTCTTTGATGAACTCCGTGGCTTGGGAATGGAAAATTTAACCTTACTGTTCAATGATTGGCCACGTCACGCCCAGGTACAAAATGCAACCAATGAAGTTCAGCAAGGATGGGGAAATGTAAAAACATTAAAAGGATTATCATTGAAAGAGTTAGTTGCAGGAAACACAGTGGTACACAGTATAAATTCCAATCGGCTGTTGGGCCGTATATTTGAAGATATTCCACTTGTGGATCTGCTCCCCAATTCAGAAAACCGCTCCAGCAAGTCTTTCATGGACTATCTACAAACTTCCATTGGTGACTTAATCAAAGAAGATGAAGAAAAAATGAGTTTTAATGGCGTTGCATTCGATATTCCAGCGGTTGGGGGCATGGTGCAAGAGGCAACCGATTTGCTTAAAACCTTATATCGTGAACGACCCACCTCGGTCCATTTAAACGAAAAACTCAATGCGATTGTTACCCAAATAAGACGTGATCAAAAACGGGCCGTAATTTTGAAGAGTAACGACACCGTATCCGATATAATGCCATACTTTGCCCATTTGGCGGATGGTTTGATGCCCCATTATACTCCCACAGGGAATACATGGGGAATCGTGGATACCCATTTAAAGTTGAACCGCTTGAATCCCCCCAAACTGGGAATGGGACCTTTAGCCACTTATTTTCAAAGCCCGGAACGGCGAATTGATCCCCGCTTTACTCCAATGGACCAATACTTAAGCAGTACGATTTCTTTTGGCCGAGTACCTTATTTATCCACAGAATTCTGGCTGCCCGGGATGACAGCCCGTGATGTACGTAACGTTTTATTGGAAGGATATGCGTTACTTAAACCCGTTGCACAAAGTTACTTGAATCCATCGAATCAAGTTCAATCCATTCTATATAAAGATGAAAAGGAGAAGGAATGGGAAATCGAGGAACTTTTATCCGAAGAGAAACTCAAAGATGCGGTCCGGCTGGTAATTCAATACTCCGACGGCTTGCATATTATGGTTAACCGCAGTTTTTCGCCCTGGACAATAAACGAAGTGTTGCTCAAAGAAATTGATATCGAGCGTGATGGTTTTCTGGCCAGAAACGAAAAGGAAGACATGATTAGCCTTATAGGGCGAAAGGGTGGGCATCCATTTACCCTCAGCCGGTATCAACGCAGTTATTTTTTGAACAGCCGGGATGGTTCATTGCTTTATTTTCCACCATTTGCGACCGATGGTATGGTTCATATTTGGCCAAGCAAGGATGTAAAAGGGCGAAACATTGCCTGCGTTGATGCATCTGAAGTGATCAAAGCAGGAAATTATCAGCCGATTATACGATCCAATAAACGCCTGGATTGCTATGCGCATTGGATTAGTAAAAATAGAGTAAAACTTCACATATTGGAAGCGCCGGGTGAATCACCCATGGTTGAATATTTTGATATCCCACCCCTTTGGTTAATCAAACCTGAGCCTTTAACCATCCAGCGGGAAAATATTTTATCCGGTGTCCGGGAACCAGTTGAATTTTGGTCAACCGCAAAAGCGGGAGACGAACAAGGTTTGAGGATTCCCGATATTAAGACGGGTGATGTATATACCATTACATATCAGGGAGTGGATGGTTTATAAACAAGCGCACCTGTGCCCTTCTATGTTTGCCAAATACACTTCTGTTTATCTTGCCCAATGACTCAATCTATGCCATTCTGGTAGAACCATTTATTCAGATTCACTACTGAACAATCCTAGATTGTGTAATTCCGTATCCAGTTTAGTGAAGGGGATATTGCCATGATGACATTTAACCGGTTGCTCTTATTGACCATGCTGTTCACACTCCCATCGCTTGCTTCAACAGCTGAACGAGTGGTTCCCACCTTGCCGCCAGTGGGTGAGAAAATACCAGTGATCATTGATACCGATGCGGCGTGTGAGATTGATGATCTTTATGCCATCGCACTGGCCCTGGTTTCACAAGAGCGTTTTGACATCAAGGGATTTGTGGGTGCCCACTTCGGTGATGCGGGTGGTCCGGATGGTATCGATAAATCGGTGCAGGCTATACATACCATCATGGAAAAAGCTGGGATGGAAAGCCGATTTCCAGTAAAAAAAGGCTCACCGCCTTTTCGATACAGCCAACAGTATGAAGAATCGGAAGGTGTTGACTTTATCATTGAGCAAGCTCAGCGCCATTCACCTGAGAATCCCCTATGGGTGGTGTTGCTCGGTCCGAGCACGGATATTGTCTGCGCCTACATGAAAGAGCCATCAATCCAGGACCGGGTGATCGCCTTTTGGCATGGCCGAACTCAGTGGCCGCTGAAATGCTGGAATTTCAATGCCTATAACGATCTCAAGGCGGTTCGACTGCTTTTTAAGTCCCCTCTCCCGCTGGTGTTGTTCGACACAGGCACCTATTTGCGCTGCCCGATGGATGAATCAAAAGAACACATTTATCCCCATGGTCCTTTGGGGAAATATCTGCATAATTTCCGGCATAAGAGCCAGTGGTATCAATCCCCCCGTAAAGGCTTTTTCGACCTGGGTGACATCGCCGCCCTGCTTGATCCATCATTGACCGAATGGGAAGTGGTGGATGTCCCTGAGGTGGAATGGGATATGGACTACGTCCACAACCACAAACATGGCAAGATGCTGCGCATCTACCACGTCGACCGGGACCGGACCTTTCAACGGTTTTATCAGCAACTAAAGGAAGCGAATTAAGATAAATAAAGGTGGGGATCAAAAATCACGCGGCTCACGATATAAGCGCTTAGGCATGCCTCTGGATGAAACGGTTAAACCCCATCTTGAGGAGAATTAAGGCAATCAGGACTTCCGGTCATCCGTTTCGAAATGGAGGACAGAAGAAGAAGAAGATGATGATGATGATGATTGCGCTCGCCGCTGAAAGAATGATTTGACACGAGCTAAAAAGTGTTCTTCTCTTGTTTTCCATTGAAGCAGCAGCCGGTATGCGCCCGCCTTGACCACTTCTTTCCACCATCGGCGGTACCATGAAGACCAACCGGTGATGGGATACCAGAGGGGCAGACTGATGGTTTTAAGTGGCAATTTAATGAAAGAATACCAATTATAATACCAAATCATGATTTTGGTCGGTCCCCATTGCAGTTGTTCAATGGTCATGTTGGTTGGATTGAAACAGGCATAATTGCCGTCGTAATATTCCCATCCCACCTCTTCAAGCGGGATCAATTGACCGCTTTTTTCAAGCCGGTCACGCAGCTGGCTGCCAATCAGGGGAACTGGCCTCAATATTTGGATGGTATCAATTTTCGATTTACGGATAAATCGCTTGAAACTCTTTATTCGTTCTTGATAGGTAATGGTGCTGGGTTTGGCCATGGGATAGCCAAAAATAAACATGCCATGCACATAAAAGTGCTTTGCCCATTCTCGAGTCATTTCAATCATGGTTTTGACCCGGATACCTTTATGCATGCTCTTCAGTTCTTCATCAATGGGCGATTCCAAACCGATACAGACGTGTTTCACGCCGGCATTTTTCATGGTTTGGACAAATGCTTTGTCTTTAATGGCCGCCAGGCGGACTTGCACAGTGAATCGAACGCGGTGTCCAAACTGTTCGGCGATTTTATTGAAGAACCAGGTATAGCCTTCTTTATCCTCTTCGAGCCGGTCATCGGTTATGAAAAAGGATTTAGCCTGACGGGTTTCCACGAGCCATTTCACCACGTTATAAAGATACTCTGGCTGGCTCCAGCGTGGCTTATCCTTTACGCTGCAAAATTCACAGGCCATCGAACAGCCTCGAATACGGCCAATGGGATACACTCGCAGACGGGCGAAACGAAGCAAACCAAAGTCGGGAATCGGCAATGCATCCAGGCACGCCTTCCCACTGTCGATCTGTCCATACATAGGCTGGCCTTGATCCAAGGCATTCAATATATCCAAAATCGCCTCTTCGCCATCACCGGTTACAACAGCATCCAAGCCTTGTTGCAACGATTCCTCCGGTGCGTAGCGCACATGCCATCCTCCGGCAATGGTGAAAACGTTTTGGGATTTATAAAAGCGGGTTAATTCCCAAACACGTGGAATCGTGCTGGAAAGCCCGCAATAAAATCCAACCGCGTCTGCTGGATCCTCTTGTTGCAGCGCTTCATGATCCACTTGTCCATCGTCGCTTTGGGGGCCACTTAGACAATTATTCTCATCGATGATCTCAACCGTCCAATCAGGCATATACTTATCGACCACGGTCGCTACTAGAACGGCTCCTAATGAAGTGATCATTTTGGTATAACGCTCAAATATCCCAGAATTTGGAAAAGCAGGGATTATCATACGGAATCGTTTTTGGGGCCTTGGTAGAGATATCATAATATTCCTTTTCCTCAGCAGAGTTCCACTAAGTTACAACTATACCTTATCTTATTCTACGGTGAAAGGATTAATCCAAAGAATTGTATTGAAATCATTGTCTTCCTATCCGCGAAATGATCGTTGATTTTTTTTCCGTTTCAAGCGGCGAAGGGCGCGTTGATGCTTTTTCCTCTTGCGGACAGAAGGCTTATCATAATAGGAATTATTTTTAATGTCCTGAAATATTCCTTCTTTCAAGCATTTTCGTTTAAATCGTTTAAGGGCGGATTCCAGAGCTTCTTCTTCTCTTACTTCAATGATTAATGACACGTAATATCGTCCTTTTGTTCAAGATATGTAGATTTCGCATAAAACTTATCCCAAAAATTGGCAAATGATGTGCAAGTATGATGATAATTAAATCGATTAACATCAGATACTTACATTATTATAGACTGGTTCGCAAAGAGGGAAGGAAAATTTGAAGGGAGACGGACGGAAAGAATTCATCCTCTCAAACAAATTTCACACTTCTTTGTGAGCTTGTAAGAAAGTTTACCATTGAGAGGTCAGCAACGGAAGTAAAAGGCACTCCAATTTCCTTGTATTTTCAAAAAACATTTGATAATGTACTTGCTAGAATCAATATCGTGGGGAGTAAATATTTTATGAGTTTGCGTTACACCAGAGCATTCACTTTGATTGAATTACTGATCGTAGTCGCCATTATAGGAATTTTAGCAGCGATCACTGTCCCAAACTTTTTAAACGCTCAAGTTCGCGCCAAGGTTGCCAAAGCCTCCAGCAACATGCGCACCATTGGAATGGCACTGGAAGCCTATTATCTCGACCATAACACCTATACGGATTGGGCCTGGGATTCATCCAATCTTGCCAATCATTATCGCGGGTATCGAAGTTTAACTACTCCTGTTCCCTATATTTCCAGTTCCAACGTGTTTGATAATCCTTTCAAATCCAATACCCAGGTAGGAACCCACTTGCCTGATGGACGCGAGTTGGATCCCATGTTTGAGTTAGGAACCTGGTATGCAAAGTCTTCCAGTGAATATGTAGTGCAGTTCCCCAATAATGTTTGGCTATTGGAAAGCGCTGGTCCCGACAGTGCCGACGATTACAATGCCAATAATTTCCCCGCTAAAGGACGGGTTTACCAACCCTCAAATGGAATTCGCAGCCGTGGGGATATTTACCGGGCAGGAGGAAATAATATACCTGGCTGGGCTGCCACCTTAACCTATTAGAATTTTCTTGATGTTTCATTAGTTGAGCATCAAAAGCAGGTTAGTTAACAATTCCCCCATCCTTTCACCCTTGTTAAAAGAATCCGTTGTCTATATGATTTTTCCAGCAACATACGTATTTTAATTCAATCAATAAATCAGTTTATGGAACAAAAGGGAGGTAGATATGCAAGAATTAAAGGGCAATAAGTTTGGATTTACCCTTATCGAATTATTAATTGTTGTGGCCATTATCGGGATTTTGGCGGCAATTGCGGTCCCTAATTTCTTGAATGCTCAGACTCGAGCCAAAACAGCCCGCTGCTATTCGGATATGAAGGCGGTTTCCACAGCGGTGCAGTTGTTCAGCACGGACCGGGGACAGATGCTGGTCGATATTCGAGATGATGATACAACCATTGGAACCGACAGAATTCAAAATGATTTTAACGGAGTTGGTTGGAATGGTGGCGCAGGAAACCGCAACAATATGGCTGTATTAGCCCCTTTAACCTCACCCATATCTTATATGAGTTCACTTCCCAAATCCCCCTTTGTCCCCAGCCGTTTAATGACCAAAACCAGTGGAAACAACGAAGCCTTTGGCCGAGTGGGGAATGATGTTTATGCCTATTGGGATAATGATCCTGAAATTAAAGAACCCGCGGGAAATAATCATAGTGATTGGAATCTTGGACAAATAAGCCGGTATCTACCCACTTTTAAACCAAATGATTTTATTCTGATTTCATTTGGTCCCGCAGCCGATTCGGGGACAACTTTAAATTTTGGTTTACCCTATCACCCGTCAAATGGATTGGTTAGTAATGGCGAGATATTCCTCACCAATTACGGCCTTAACAATGAAAGCGCCCAAGACTTGTTGGGAAATTAGTATTTGATAAAAATACCTTAATCGTTAGAAAGGCGCCGGTTTGGGCGCCTTTCTTATTATTGGCTTATTTTTCTTTTTGAATATTTTGTAACTTAAACTGAAATGGTTTCGCTTTTGGCCCCTCACCACCTCCGGTTAACACGAGTTCGGCAGATTTGATATTATTCAATTCGATTTCTTGCATACAGGTAAAATCATTGAATTTACTTTTATTCCCAATGTCTATTTCATAATCTTTGGGTAAAAGGCCTATTGTGATGGAATGGATAACGGGAAAACTCCATTCTTTACCGGAGGTGATACCGGTTTTTTCTGATAAGATCTCGCCGTCTTTATACAAAAAGGCGTCGATAGATTTTTGGGGTAACTTATTTTCAACAACAATCGATTTTGGATTCGAACTTGATTTATCAAGTTGAAGTTCGTTCCCCAACGATGTTTCCACCAATTGATATTTCTCACCGTCTTTTACTTTTAATATGGGTGAAGAATTCCCCTCTTTATCGGTAGTCGATAGTCCATAATCCAATGAATAGATTATGGATTGAGTACTTCCAGGGTAAGAATCAATCACCTGCCACGGCGGCTCCATCTGTGCCATATTCTTCTGAAAGATAATGATTTGAGTGTTGTCAATATCTTTCGAACGGTTGATTAAACTGAGTGTAATTTTAGCCATGTTTTATCCCCTCTCCAAAGATTTTTATATACATATCATAAACCAAATAATTTTTAAAGGCTGCCAAATACAATAACGCTCCATAAACCCACATTATTGATTTCAAATGTAATTATCTGTTTGTTTGAGTTGATTGGCAACGTTAAATGAGACTTTTGTGGTTGAAAAATTTTTGCAGTTAAATTTTCGGGTTCAATATTTTTTGCTGAAAACATGCTCTTATGCATGGAAATTTGAACTCTTACGGGTTCAATTCGGTCATTTTCAACATCATAGTTCTGATTTAATACATGACATATAAATAAGTTATTTTTTGAACCAGGTTTGTACCTTAGCGAAACACGAATGTCTGGAGAGCCTTGCACCTTAACCTGATCTTGAACTTTCTTAGGCAAATTATCCACTCCTTTCCACTTGATGATTTGAGCCCCCGAATCTATTAATATGTCCATGAATTCATTGCTCATGGAATGCTCACCTAAAATAACATGGTTGTATGTAGAAAGTTGATTCTTATTCAAGGTTGACTTGAGTTGCTGGTGATCGGCAACCAAAATTGAAAAAGGGATATTCGCTTTGGTAAGTTGGTGGGCGGCTTGCTGAATCGAACGATAATTTGATTGGTTATAAATTAAAGCTATATCGGCGAGAGAGTGATACCCATCAAAGTATTTTTTGTTCTCCTGGACAAATTGGTAAAGGTACGCGAAGTCTTCAGGTTTGCCATGCCACCAATGGGTTCCTTTCTCCTGACTGTAACACCATTGCCGGTGAGGAACCATAAACACACTCCCAAAAGCATACGTTTGCGCGATCCAAAGGCGGACCAGGCCGGGTTTTTCATGGGCCTTTATCCAGGCCCAATCATGTCCCGAAGCCGTTGCCGTTTGACGCCGGCCTAAAGCTTCCACGGTTTTGTAAACAAATACCGGTTCGAGGGGGGCTTCTTTCGATTCGGCACGGTGATTAACCTCGCCACAAAAATAGTCAATCACCGGCGCAGGGATCAAAGTCCGAGGTGAAGAAGCGTTGGAGTTAATGCTGCGTAGAAGAGGTTTGCCCCTCAACGTTTCCGCATGTTCGTAAATATCAGTTATACGTTTGAGCATTTGTTCATTTTGATAAGCTTGAAACGCTTCGATGAGGGGGCATTTCCAATGTTCTTTCTTATACCGTTCCGCATCAAAATCATGGTCCCGCAAAAAATCACCGTAATCAAATGCATTTATCGATTCGATTCCCTTCTCTTTTAGCCACTTTTTTGAATAGTGGGTTTCAAGATACTCTCGAAAACCTTCCATACAAAAAGGACAAAAACAACCACCGTTATAGGCTGATGATGCTGAACTTCCGCTGTAATCATCGATATGTAATCCATCGATGGGGGCCAGGCAGGCTCGTTCAGCCTGATCGCGCAGATAAAGTTGGTAGTCGGGGTTATTCGTGCAAAACCAATAAGCGGGATGGCCTTTGTGTTTATGATCCCACAACCAGGGGACCCGCAGCGGATTACCATCCAAATCACGGGTAACCGCTTGCATGAATGTATCTGGCCTGAAATCGATAAAACCACCGAAATCCACCAGAAAATCAACACTTGCGCAATAGCGCATGTCCCGCTTATGGGCTTCATCCACGCGCTGTTTATAGTGGGTTACTGCATTTTCGTTCCGTTGGCGAACACGCCCTCCCCACCCTACAATCGTGCCATCATAAGCATCGTACTGGCCTGGATTGTTCGAAGCATACATAAAAACCACATCACTGGCTTTTACTCTTGGCCTTAGTTTTTGAACGAATTCATCGGCGTATGTTTCAAATATAAAATGAGTGCATACGCTAAAAATTATGACATGAAATATTATCTGTATTATCAATTTTATAATCATTTAAATGCCTCCACCCATAAGTAAGTTGTAAATTCCTGATTCATTGAGCTTGGTGCCTACGTGTCATAATTTAACATATCAGTTATATCAAATCAACAAAAGGATAAGACGACGTGGAAAAGGGACAGAGGGAAATGTCATAAACTCATATTGCAGTGATATAGCCTAAATTTTAGTTAATAGAGACAAACAAGGTAATGATTACAAAACTTATATCTATATTTGGCTGTTTGCATATCAGATCACCAAATAAATCAACAATTATTATAATCTTTATAAAATTACTAAGCATAACCGGCTTGTCATGTAAATAAATTTTACATTTTATTAAGCAACTAAAAAATATTTTCCAATTATTATGTTATAATCTTGACTTATCCCACCCCTGATTGCTTAATATTAAATTAGCCGATCAGACAAATTCTTTTTTTTTTGATGTTTTTTATATTATAATTTTTGTCAATTAACTAAACAAACGAGAGGAGGCTTGCTTGCAAGAAAGTAAGGCAGATTAAGATATATACCTGTTTGTAGCATGCATAATTCAAAGGTTGGAATTCAGATAAAAGGAGTCCAGGAAAATGAAAAGAACTTTTGTTAAAGAATTATTAATGATAACGATGAGTATGACCATATTAACCTCCATCGGAGTTATAGGTTTTTGCGAAACAGAACCAAACAATACAATTGGTTCCGCCAATACGGTGGAATTAAACAGCAGTGACGAAGGCGCATTAAGTGCAGAAGATCCCACGGATGTGCATGATTTTTATAAAGTCGTGCTTCCTCAAGATGGCTTTTTTCAAGTTGGGGTAGTACCTACACCTGAATTGGATGTAAGTGTCACACTTTTTGATTCAAACGGTATTGCCGTATTAGGAAGTAAAGATGAAAACCGCAAAGGATCATCTGAGGGGGTGCTCTATCCCAACATTCGAGCAGGAACCTATTATTCCTTAGTCAATCTCATTTCCGGGAATGGAACCTATAGCATTACCCAAAACTATGCACCGGTTGAAGAGATAGATGCGGAACCCAATGATACGCTGGACCAGGCCAATGCGCTGGATGTCGATGGTAGTCTCGAAGGCCACATTGGCTATCATGGCAATATGTTTACAGATATTCATGACTTTTATTTTGTCAATGTTCCTTCAGATGGTGTATTGGAACTTACTGTTTTTCCGGAAAACACCTTGCGTGTCGGCCTTCAACTCAGAGATTCGAATGGTGTTTTTGTAATGAACTCCCAAGACACAAACAACAAGGGTGGTTCAGAAAAAATTACCTATTCTTCAATAGCGGCAGGATCATATTATGTATTGGTTTATCGGTCGGATGCCTATGGTTCGTATACGCTAACCAGCAAATTTACATCAAATCCGGACCTCAATGACAATGAACCTAATGATAAATATTCTCAAGCTTCTCAGCAGATCGTGTTAACCGAAAATGCGGATGGAAACTTTGGAGGTTCTGTTAACGGCCATATGGGATATTTTGGCCAGGGGCAACGTGATGAAATCGATCATTTCAAAATTACGCTTCCCTCGTTCGGACGGTTAATATTATCGATCGAAGCAGGCGTAGGGAACAATGTGAATTTAGGTTTTGGTCTCTACAATAGTAACAACCGGTATGTAGGGGGAAATGATACCCATAATATTCCAGCCGGGGAGTACACCATACTTGCGGTGCGAAGCAATACAAGTTATGGTGCTTACACCCTCAATGCGGAATTTGTACCGAAAGATCCCACTCCTCCCTTCAGTGGTGAGGCCTCGGCGATTGCCCCGAATGATGAAGTTCGCGATGTGGCTTTATCAGCCGATGTCGTTAATAAATATTACAAAGTGAATCTTCCTCAGCACGGCCGCCTTATTATCCGCGGTTTTTATTCGGATAGCCTGCGGGCAGGGATTACTCTATATCATGCGGATGGACAATCAGCAATTGCTAGTAAAGAATCGTGGTACCAAACCGGTGAAATAACCATTGATAAACCTGATCTTCGCCAAGGAGAATATATCATTCGTATGTATCACAATGGGGGAGAAGGTCTCGGACGAATTGTAACTGAGTTCACGCCCGTTGAAAAAATTGATGAGGAACCGAATGACGTGTGGAGTGAATTTGCTCATCCTATTTCTCTTACAGATACGGTCGTTGGGAATTTAGGGTATAGCGGCAATGGATTTATGGATGTAGTTGATCATTATCAATTTGAGATTGAATATCCCGGTGCTCTTACCATAACGGCCTCATCGGAAACATCCCATCGATATAGGTTGACATTATATGCCATTCAAGGGAAAGCGTATCAAGGTCTTGAAGGCAAGGAAGGCTGGTTTACGGAAGCTCCAATCGCCGTGGGCAAAGTGAATGTCTTGGCTGGACGTTATTTTATCGCGATTAACCATATTTCGGGATATGGTCAATATGAATTCAATATTGACTTCGAACCAAACCGCAGCAGTGATCCCGAAGTCAACAACAATCCCTTTAATCCGACTGTCATTGATTTGAGTGATGGAATGGCAGGCCATATAGGCTATGAAAGTGGACACCATGGCAATGATTTCATTCGGGATAACCTGGATTGGTTCAAGTTCGAATTGCCGGAAGATGGTCGTTTGATATTAACCACTCATGGCAATCAACCACTAAGAATGCATTACAGCCTTTACTACAACGATTTTAATACTCGGATTGCCCATAAAGAGCTTTGGTATACGAATTCGATCGATACCATCGGACATGACAGTCTGCGCGCCGGGACGTATTACATCCGGCTTGAACGATATGGTGGTTATGGCATGTATCATTTCTACATGCACTTTGAGCCTCAGTCGATCAAGGACGAAGAGCCGAACAACTTTATTTCCACGGCGACGACCAAATCACTTGGCGAGGTTATTCAGGGATCGCTGTATTATAACAATCAAAACACATCGGATGTGATTGACTGGTACAAAATTGATGTTCCTGCAGAAGCGAAATATAAATTCAGTTATCAGGGTGAAAAGTCCCTAAGAGTTCGTTTTCAGCTATTCGCTCCCAACCAGGTAACGGTGTTGCAAAACCGTGATAAATGGTATGCAGATGCTATCGATTCACTGGAAGTTGATCTTTCCGCTGGAACCTATTACATCGCTGTGTCGCGAGAAGGTGGGTATGGCCGTTATGCGGTTCAATTAGGGAATCTTGATGCGATTGCCACAGGTACCCTGAAAGGCAAAGTTTCAACTCAAAGCAATTTCCCACTGGCACAGGTCAATGTGGAACTGGTAGGCAGCAACTGGAGTGATGAAAGTGATTTTTCTGGTAATTATTCCTTTAGCGATTTAATGCCGGGTAAATATAAAATCACGTTCAAGGCGGGTAGCAAATATTATGACGCCGTAAGGGAAGTGGAAATTGTCGCTGGACAGGAAACCTTACTCGACGTTCAATTGCCTCAATCCAACGATACCGCACCGACTGATGTTGAACGTCTTTATGGCTTTGCGGCGGATCGCTACCTCCACCTGTTCTGGACACCATCCGTTAGTTTTGATGTTGCCGATGGTGGTGGTTACAAACTCTATCTAAACGATCAAGAGCCCATTGATTTGGGTAACGTATTGCGTTTTTATGATGATGGTTTTGTGAATGGTGTCGAGTATAACTGCCGTTTGACTGTCTATGATAAGTTTGGAAATGAAAGTGATGGAAAGTCCATCACCTTAATGCCTGAAGGAACGATTGTCGAGCCGACTCCAACCCCGACACCACGGCCGGTGGGACAACCTACGCCCACCCCCACGGCAACACCAACACCGTTTGAACAACCCACCCCTGTGATATGCCCAACACAAAAACCATGCCCAACCTGCCCGGCATGGCCCACTTGCCCGCAGGATCCGGTGGTTGGTGAAGTCGAACCAATACGCGTCTATGAATTCGATCTCAATACCCTGGATGACAATGGCTGGGCGGAACAACCAGGTGGATTCACTCCAGGAACACCAGCAGGCTTCGTGTTACCCATTATCTTCACCAGTGATCCAATTCCTACTTCATTGGATAACAAAGGATTAGCCATCAAAGTACGCTCAGGGGATGTCGCGATGATCTTCGCTTCGGAACCTGTCCAAACAAATGGCCATCCCGTTCTGTTCCGCATGAACGTGTCTGCCGATGCGGCTAATGCAGCGGTTTGGATTGCTGGATTAAAAGGAGCGTTATCCAGCTTCCAGGAAGTGGATGGCTCGATTGGGTATACCAATCCTCAGAACTGCGGTGCATTTCTTAATCAAGAACGCCGTTTGACTCTGGTTTATCAACCCGGTGGTTCTCAGTTGATTACTCCAATCATTCAGGTGGCAGGCCTTGATGGAGGCCAGGTAACCGTGTATGTCGACCGCTTCGAAATCTTCATTCTCGAACCGGGCCGTGCCTATCCTGGTGATCTGTTTGCCACAATGTTGGATTAATTGGGATAGTTATATAATACAAGTTAATTTAAGCCGCGGGGCACAACGCTCCGCGGCTTTTTTTGTGTTCAGTCAGATTTATGCAAATGAATAAACTAACATTTGTTTATAAAGATTATTGACATTGTAATCTAAAAAATATATAAAAAAATATTCCATTTTCATCAAATAAAAATACACTTCTATACGTTAACCATTTATGCGAATGATTCTTATTGCAGAAGGGAGAATATATGATGTTTCGCAAATGTTATGTTGTAGCCAAATTAAGTTTAGGATTGATCGCATTGTTCTTTATGCTTGGAGGGATGAGTGTCGATGCACAAGATAGAGAGGGGAAGGTGGTTGTGACCGATTCGGTGGAATCCGAAGAGGATTACAGTAACACAACCTTAAATCTACCCACTGAAAATCCCAAAGTGGTGATCAAATGGGAATTACCAGTCGAAAATGCAAAAGAATTCCATGTGTACATCAAGCCAAAAGAAGCACAGCAGAGCGTTTTTTTAGGGAGGGTTGAAGCCAATGATAACGCCCTGATATGGGAAAAAGGGGCAAAAAACTTAAATCCAACTTTTCGTGAAGGGCCCAAAGAGGGTATATATACATTTAGGGTTTTTGCATTAATACCCAGCACTCCGCGTCCCACAGTTTATGGGCCAGTTCCAAATGATGGACCAGTTAAAATTGTAATCGGATCAGATCTACGTCCCACTCGTATTCCCACCTTTCCGTCTATTCGAACAAAAACACCTACGCCTACCCCAACCCCCAAACCCTCTGTGGGAGCTCGTGAATGTGTTGAAGCCGGGGATGTTTTTTCTTCGGCGGCCAGTGGATTATCGACCGTGAATCTTGGTCTGGTCAGTATAGAGGAAGCTCTTCTTCCCGATGGATCACCGGTCAATCTAAATGTCACAGATTGTGACGGGAATGGAAAACTGGATGTAAATATCCCCTGGTCTGAATCCAATGCCACTCGCAAAGCCTCCATTACCTTCAGTCCCAATATTTGTAATGGGGATGCTCCAAAAGTTGTTGAACTCTATCTTCGGCATGGAACGCCAATCAAATTGGAAGCGCTGGATGAAAGTGGTTCGCTTGTTGATACAGCAAGCCATTCATCAAGTAATCCCTCGATGATGAATGTTTTAGTTCTTTCAAGTTCGACAGGGATCAGAGAAATAAAGATCGATGGAGCCGAAATCTGTCTATTACGTATTTGCTGGTACTGCCGTGGTGATGTTGATTTACCGACCCGAACCCCACAAATCGAACCAACCATTGAGCCTGGCGACCGACTGTGTGTTGACGCAGATGAGTTCTTTAACTCAGCAGCAAGCGGATTATCAGTGGTTAATTTAGGAGCTGTCAGCATTCGCGAAGCTTTATTGCCTGATGGTTCACCTGTGAGTTTAAATGTAACTGACTGTGACAACGATGGCCAATTGGATGTGGAAATTCCCTGGTCGGAATCCAATGCCACCCGCAAAGCCTCCATTAAATTCAGCCCCAATTTATGTAATGGTAACGCACCTAAAGTGGTTGAAATCTTTTTGCGGCATGGCACGGCCATAAAATTGGAAGCAATTGATGATAATGGGTCGATTGTGGATGCGGCTGGCAATAGCGGAAGTGATCCTACCATCGTTGATAAATTAGTTTTGACTAGTGCGACGGGGATTCGGGAGATCCTGGTTGAAGGGGCGGAAATCTGTTTGCTTCGTATATGCTGGTATTGCCGGGGAGAAATTGATAAACCCACACCAACATTCCAGATCAAACCCAGCCGCACTCCTCAACGTACTCCAGACATCGATCGGCCTACCCGGACTCCGTTTATCGAACCGACCAAATATCCGGAGGATTGTGATTGCGCCGAAGCGGGGGATGTCTATAGTTCACAAGCCCGTGGTTTATCGGTGGTGAATCTTGGTTTGGTCAAGATTCAAGAGGCTTTATTGCCTGATGGATCAGCCGTGAATTTGAACATCACGGATTGTGACAGTGACGGCCGATTGGATATTGAAATACCGTGGTCAGAATCCAATGCCACTCGCAACGCCGTCATCGAATTCAGCCCCAATATATGCAACGGCAACGCTCCCAAAGTGGTGGAACTTGTGTTGCGTCATGGTACCCAAATCAAATTACAGGCATTTGATGATTCCGGTGCGTTAGTGGATACTGCGGTTCGATTAAGCAGTGATCCAAGCGTGGTCGAAACAATTGGCCTGTTTAGCAGCAGTGGTATTCGTGAGATTGTTGTCGAAGGCGCCGAGATTTGCTTGCATCGGATATGTTGGTGCTGCCGTGGTGATATTGATCGGCCCACACCGACCTTCCAAATCCGTCCAACGCGCACTCCGCCCGTCGTGATTCGCACCAAGACCCCGACTCCAGGGGACATTGTTCGTCCAACTCCGGTTATTCCGGTCGGTGAGGTTGTGGTTCTCGATAATATGGAAACCTACCATGATTTAAGCAATGGGGTGGACGTTGATCCTAAAGGAAAGGAAGCGTTGGTACTGCGTTGGAAAGATAATGAGAATGTGATCAATCCTCAAGAATATCACATTTATGTTAGTGTGGATAATAATAAACGCCTTTATCTCGGCCAAACCCCTGGTACGTCTGGCAATGTTTTCCTTTGGGCTAAGAATGCGCCTGGTTTGAATAAATTCTTTGCCAATGGACCAGAACCGGGACATACCTATATGTTTACGATATTTGGTTTAACCGGCCAAAATGAAGTGAAAATCGTTGGACCTTATAAAAACGCCGGTCCGGTGAAATTTATGGTGGGCGAAGAATCACCCTCCATTCGTTTTCTCGGATGGCAGGAGTCTAATACTGCGGAACTAATCACCAATGTTCTTGTGGTTCAAGCCAATAAACCCAATCAACGGGTATGTCTGGCTTACCATGTGGGTGATTCCTTGTTCCAGAATTGTTATCCGCTGCCATTGGGAACAGAATTGAATATCCCCATTCGAGTTCGACATTCCACTATGGGTGAAGTGAATGTCACAGCGGTCATTCAAGAACGAGGGACTGAAGGCAATTGGGTGGATGTGGAAAACACCACTGTTGCGACGTCTCCTACGGGTCAGTAAGTATTGAGATTAAGGAGGGGGATTAATATCATACACATCGGCTCCGCGAGAGCGTCACCCTCCCTTTAACTTTTAAATTGAGAGAACGATGAGTAAAATTTGGGCGAAGATTGAATGGATTCGATCTTCGCCCTTTTCTATTTATTTACTTGGAAGAATCTGTATTTTCCATAGGACGGGGGCGTGGATAATCAAGAGCAAACGCCAATAATTCATCATATAGGATTAGTTGAATATCAAGGATTTGTGAATGATTGACTTGCGGATATCGATCCTCTTTTACACCATGTGGACATTCAAACAATATTGAAACCGCGCCGCATACATGATGAAGAGCACTGGTCAAATTGAATGAAGGGGGTGGATAGTTTTTCCCATCGATAACGGGTTGAGGGGCGCTGCCTGCGGGAAGATCGTTTTTCTTGTAGCGTTCCATCAACCGGGCGCCGAACTGCTCGCCAAGCTCTTTACAGTACCAGGGCACATAAGCGCTTTTGAGAATCATTGGATTTGATCCATGGGAATGCAGATTGATAACATAATCCGGTGCATTAAGGCGGGCTACATCCAAAATGGCTTGGGTTTCCTTGGCCATAGGGTTGAACCACTCATCATGCATAAAATTAATGCCGTCATCATTGAAATAAGCGCCCAGAATGCCAACATCGCCTTCCATGGGGTGGACCTTTTTAGCCCCTGGCCAGCCGTAAAGCGTGCCATCTTTTTGGGTGCCCTGTCCCCAGCGTGTCATTTCATTCACGGGGATACCCACCCAACTGTCGTAAGGGCAGCGTTCCCGTCCGTCGGGATTGGAAAGAGGGATAACCAACAATCGGCATTTTGATATTTTTTCCTGCAATTCCGGCCAGGCTTTGCCGCGATAGTCCCTGCCAGTTTCAGCGATTTGCAAGAGATTCACCAAGCCGACCACGCCTTCGACTTCATGGCCGTGTACCGGGCCGATAATAAAAACGGTAGGTGGAGCGCCCTCTGGCTTGCGCGCATAATAGCCGGGATCGCGGGCAGCCACCGCGGAGTTGTAGTTGGCTTGATGAGCAAATTGGATTTTTTCGCCGTAACTCACAAGATAAACCTTGCGCCCTCCTGGGGATGTGGCAATCAATTCAGCTTGTCCGGTCTCTAACGTTTCAATGCTGGTCAGGACATCGTCATAGGTGCTTTTCCAGAACTCAGGTGGATCGGGTTGGGGGTAGGCGGGTTTTTCATCTGTAAAACCGATTGGATTCAAAAACAGAATGAATAGGCACGTTGGGATTAAACATTTGTGTATGGACATATTGATTCTCCTTTTTTATGTATTATGTCATTCAAATTGAGGCAAATACCCTCCCATTTGTTTTTCATACCGGCGCCAGCGTTCGATAGAATCTTTATAAATAGGCTTGCGAACTTGCACATAACTGGCGGTTTTGATGGCTCGCGGTGTCTTGTAAAAAGCCATGCATCGATCATCCCACGGCAAGCCGCAAAAGTCGAGTAGCGATTGAATGGATTCCTCGAGATGATCGACCAGCTGTTCGTATTGGATTTCAAACATGGGTATGTGTAAGACATCCCGCCAATGTTGCATGAGGTCTGAATAAAGGCGGTAGTAGTGAGTGAGTTCATCCAGGTTATAGGCGAAATTCATACCTTCATCGCCAAAGTAATTGCTAAAGCAGGACAAGCAGGTATCAAGTGGATGACGGCGGCAATGGATGATTTTGGCATGAGGGAGAATCAATGAGATAAAGCCGAGATGCAGAAAATTATGAGGCATTTTATCGCATACACGCTGGATAGAGGGATCATGGATGTTTAATGCACGAATGTAATCCTTACCAAGTTGCTCGAAGGCTTCTTTATCCAATTTGGTTAAATCGTCGGGATAAGTAAATGTCTGTTTAAATCGCTTGACCAAGGTTGTGCTTAATCGGGCGATGGTTTTCAGTTCACCCGCCCCTAAAACATGGGGATGGCTGGCCAGAATCTGTTCTACCAATGTAGTTCCAGAGCGGGGCATCCCCACGATAAAGATGGGAAGGCGTGAGGAAAAACCAACGTTTTGATGGGAAGCGATAAATTCTGTTGGGAAGGCTTTTTTGAGTTCGTTGAAAAAGTGAATGTCTTTATGAATGCTGTATTGAATGGTTTCGCGTTTTAAGCGATTCCCCAATGACCAATAGGCAAAGGCATCATCAAAACGCCCTATCTCATCACAGGCTTTCCCCAGTGCAAAGGCCAGGTGGATTTTGCCTTTGTGTGAAATGGGGCCATGGATGATGGATTCCATCTTATCGATATACTCCGGCGAATGCTTTATGGAAGCGACTTTGACGAACTGGCAGTAGGGATGATAGGCATTGGGCTGCTGCTTAATATTTTGTTCGATGTGATAACATGCTTGTTTGATCTTTCCGGTCTGGATCAACACGTTTTGCAAACCATTTTTGGCTTCAGCATAATCGGGTTGATATCGCAGGGCAAATCGATAGGCACTGATGGCTTCTTCAAATCGATCCATCAAACTCAAGGTAAACGCCAGGTTGTTATAATAGCGGGCATTTTGGGGTTCGAGTCGAATAGCACGTTTGTGATATTTCACCGCGCGCTGATACTTTTCTTTTTTTTGTAAAATATTAGCCAGATTGTTGCATCCATCACCTCGCAGAGGATTAATGGCTAACGCCTTTTCATAACACCGAATGGCGGGTTCGATTTTATCCTGCGTATGCAATAAATTGCCCAGGTTTTGATAGGCATCCACATAATCCGGTTGTAAAGCAATGCAATGTCTGTAAAAATCTATGGCTTCATTTAACTGCCCAACTTGCTGATGGCAAAACGCCAGAATAAACATCAAGCGGGGATGTTTTAACTGAGGCGAAATATTTTGTTTAATGAGCGATATGCATTCCCGGTATTTTTGCTGTTGGCATAGCAATGCACATGTGGATAGGAAGGCATCCAAAGATTGTGCATGAGAAGCATTCATTTTGCTTTCTTGAAATCATAAATAAAGATCCCTCGGCCAACTCCTGCCATATCACCCACCTTGGCCATTTGAAACGCCATATAACGCCCATCATCACTGACCACAGGATTGGAGGCTTTGAATCCTGGATAGTCGCTAAAATTGGTTACCCGTTCAGTATGGTGACTGCCATCAAGCCGAAGTTTCCAGATGTCGATATATTGAACACCCTTATGGTTTTGCTTATCACACTCAACCAGCGTGTGCTTACCATCCGGGAAGATACCTTCCGGCTCATCATATTGATTGGGGGCATCGGCATAATTGGTAACTTTACCGGTTTTAAGATCGACTCCCATCACATCGGTTCCCTGATAACCATAGGCGGAAAAGATGATTTCATCATCGTGCGGTGGACGGAAGTTTTGAGTTTCAAGGCCTGTTCTAAAGGGTAAATCCTTATTCGATAGGACTTTCTTTTTTTGGGTTAAGACCGGCTTTCCATCCTGGAATTCAATATCACCCATCCATAGTTGCGCTTCGCCATTTTCCAACGTGTCGGGATAATCACCGTGGTCGATGGTCCAGGCGATACGCATGGTGCGGCGTGAGACGGCGGGTCCTTCGGAGCATTTTTGACCCAAGGGCACGGGTGGCTTTTTAAGTGATTTATCTAACACCCATAGTTCGGCAAGGTTATGCCGGCTGGGCATGGGATTCTCTGCATCAAAGGTGCGCGCACCGGATAGCAATATATCTCCGTTGGGTAAATAAAGCGCACGGGTATATCCTTCATGGTAGTAATGATGCGTCATAGGCCTAATGATGTTGGTATCCAGATCGATTTCATATACATCACCAAACGTTTTTTCAAGAAAAAGAATACGTTTGCCATCATGAGACCAATCGGCCCGCTGGCCGAAATAGGTCAAACGGGTGATATGATCGGCAAGATAATCGGCGGGATTCAGCCCTTCTTTCGATGCATCCTGAGCAGGTGTTGGTAAAACAAAGCCGGTGAAGAGCAAAATTGCGGCGAAAATACAGAGTAAATGTTTCGTATGGTTTATCATTTTTCTTCTCCATCTATTTATATCGTAAAATTTATTTCAATTCACCTTTTCTTAATAGAACCTGACGGGTTCCATCACGTTCTATCGCAGCTGGGAAGCGTGTTTCGGTTCCCAATTGGATAATCTCGTGTTCATCACCCAATTTGATTTCTACACTGTTCTTGCCTCTGCCCTGCACAAGAGGAGGATCGGTTTCTTTTAAATGGGGCATTAACACCACCAGCCATTGGCTTTTACCCGCTTTACCCTTGACTCGTAACCATTTCGCCATTTCTCCGCTTTGCTGGTCATTCTGATCCCACGTCCCATACGTAAAATCTTCAGGAATTATGGCGCCGAAGAATTTGGCTTCATACTCTTCTCTCTTCAGCGTGCGCCGATCTCCCGAATCAAAATTACGCCATCCCCACACACGCTTTTCGTTATTGGAGATATCGTTATTGATAAAGTATGCAGTCAGGTCCACATCCAACTGTCCGGGAAAATAAAAAGCTCCCTTCTTTTGGATGATATTACGCGCCAGTACATGCAGGTTCCACCACACCGGTTTGGGTGAATCAATTTCATCGCAAAGTACCAAATAATCGGGAATCTGGCTTTCGATGGGATCATGCTTGACCAGCATAATATAACGGCGCATCGTCCAGGTTTCATCTTCTGGCAAGGTGATGGTGGGATACTCCCATCCCGGTTTGTCGGTGTAATGGGGACGAATGGGAACCTGGCGCATCTGATTAGTACTTTCTTCCGCGACAAACACGTCTGCACACTCCGAGGTTTTATACGCCAATGGCTTGGCAACGGCCAGCGGTGACATGTTGTCGGCATCAGGCCGATTATGAATGGCGGCGCTCCAGGGCCGGGGAGAATAATGACAGGCGTAATCAATTGCCAATGGTGTTCCCAATGAAGCAAAGTAAAAAGAAAGTTCATCCCGTTGATAATGATTGCGTGCGGGACCAGCTTTTATTGTGACAAACGATTCATGGCGGTGATCATACCCATTGCCCCGAAGCATGGCACCAAAACCAGGGAATTCACGACTGCTCAAATCAAGCGAACCATCCCAGTTAGAAGGAAATTGCTTGAGTTGCTGGGCAAAGCGGTCATCAACACCGTGATAAGCTTGTGACAATTCATGTAATTCATCAATATAGTCTTTGGGTGACGTATCACCTATTGGGGCAACCTTTCGCTGGCCATAGCGTGGATCGATAGGTGTGTGCATGGCGGCCAGATAGGTAGCGACATCTTTCAAACGCGGCCAGGCATTAAAGGGATCGATGATCCCGGAGCCTTTCAATAATCGAGCATGCTCAGCCACATGAAAGAAATAGGCGGAATAACTTAAACTTTCCTGCCAGGCGCCACCGGGATAACTGTTGCGCATTAAATCACCTTTGGTTTCTTTTAGCCCTTTCTGAAGCCAATGTTCAGCGTGCGGATGATCAGGCATGACCAAAGCAATACGCAATGGAATGCCATACATATCAGTGTGGAAATTGGGATTGCCTATTCCCCATTTGTAATCCGGCCCCGGCCAATAGTTGGGATTGTTAAAAATATAGGCCAGGATCGCCAAATCGGGACTGTAAACTGGCCCTTCTTCCGGAATACTCCTACGCACCCGTCGTGGAAAGGTGGTGGGATTGAATGAGTGCTTGTTGAAATGGGAACTTACATAGGTTTTTGCCCATCCATTGTTTACCCGCCTGGCGTCTGATTCCCACTCCACTATCCATTGATCCAGCACCTTATCCAATGGAATATCGGCATGAGATCGGACCATACGGCTCATACTTTTTCTTATTTCTTTCGGGCCGATAATCATCGCCCAACGTCTTTTCCCACCATCGGTTGGAATCTTTACCCGCACCTGGCCTTCTTTTTCACGATCACCGTGAATTTCCAGATTTTGCGATTCAGGGGTAATCCCCTCTGGTGTGTGCCATTCGCTTCCACGCACCGCAGCGAAACCAACGCCGTATGAAGAGTGGGTATTATACACAAACGCATAAGGTCCGCCATTGAACCAAATGTCGCGCCATATGGGGCCAAGCGTGGCGATGGGATGCTGTGGTGGTTGCAACGTGGAATCTTCTTCGGGTCCCCCCGCTTTGAATGTACGGGCATTGTATGTATAAGGATGATAAACATAATCAGCGTTCATCTCTCGAAGATCATAAGCCAGATGCGTTCCCTTACCCATGCGATATTCATCCTGAATATCCAGCCACGGATCACCAGAACGGATATCGAAGGTGATGTCGTAAAAGTAATCAGGATTATGAAATGTAAAAGAACGCTTGAACAAGACACGTGCAGGTCCCTTTTCAATAAACTTGGATTTGATCCCTCTTACCTTGCAATCACTCGGCCACTGGATTGTTCCAGGCAGTTTATTCCCTTCCCCATCATAAATGGCATGAAATAAGCGTTTGTTCTCTGTATTAAACTCGATGCCATATACACCATTCGTGATGTGGATTCTTGATCCGGACATCTCTACCTGAATCATCGGCCCATTACGAACATCATTTCGTTCATCGGTCAGAAGAAATGTCGTCGTTTTATTTTTGGGTATGGTGGCTTTAAATAAAACGGTGAGAGATTGCGCTCCACTCAATGCTTGATGCTTTTCCAACATATTTTTGTCATTTTTATGATAAAACTGAGCAGGCAAAACCTCACCCGATTCCTTTTCAAGTTGCAATTGGATAGGTGGTATTTCTTTGTTTCCAAGGTTGAATTGAATATCCTGAGTCAGCCATTCATCAGTCCAGGTTTGTCCAACTGGTTCCTCAATGGTAAAACGTGTCAATTCCTCTCCGGACGCAGAAACAGTCAATAAGGCTATAAGAATACAATTACGTAATAAGACCATATATACTATTCCTTTTTTATATATTACTCGTCATCATCAGATACAACCGGCACATATATTGGATCACCTGATAACGGCAAAACGACACCCGAATCATCTTTGGCTAATTCAATCGTTCCACCAAGCATGGTTATCGCTTTATGTTTTACCTGTAATCGTTTGAAAGGATAATCCTGTTCTTCACCGGTCGTCCATGCAACCAATACCTTTTTCTCGCGGTGGCCAAATAGTAGAAGATAGACATTATCTTCAATGGCCTTATACCGCCGCAAAAAGCGCATATTTTTTAATTGATGATTAAAAACTTTTGCCGCTTTATAAGTCTCTTTCGGTTCGAAATCATGAAAAACGGTTCCAAAATTATGTTCTCTCTCTTTTGGATCTGGTCCATCATCATGCCAGTCATACCAGATGCTTACCCGGACACCGGCTAGAAAATTAGTCAAAAACTGGCGAACAATAAACTGTGCTTGCATATGTTCATCCACTTTTAGCCCACGATAAGGGTGGATGGAGTAACCCCATTCTCCTGACAAAATTGGATGAAACTTGCCGTCACTATATTTGTAAATTAATTGTTTCAACGCTGTATATTCCTCCAAAACAGTTTCCGGCGGCTTTTCACGGTAGGGATGAACCGAGACCGCATCAATCCATTTCAACATCCCTTTTTTAAAGCATGCTTCAAGAAAATCCATGGGAATACGCGAGGTGGCAGGCGCAACAATCGTGCAATCTTCATCAACCTCGCGCATGGCTTTGGCGGAGGCTTCCACCAGCTTGGTGTAATCATCCACGCTGGGTTGGTCTTCCCAAAAATGATCCAGGTTGGGCTCGTTCCATATTTCCCAGATCACATTATCTGACGATATGGCTTTTACCGCTTCGGCAGCAAATCGCGCAAACGCTTTGCGCCCTTCCTCGGTGACCACAGAACGATTCTTTTCGTAAAGTGAATGGCTGTAATCAAGGATATAAAGCGGGGTAATATCACGTTCATGCAAGGCTTTTGTCAAACGCTGATACCCTCCAAAATCATATTCGCCCTTTTTCTTTTCAACACGGGACCAGACAAAATCCATTCGGATCATCCCAAAACCAGCATCCTTGATCATATTGAGCTCGTTTTCCTGCGGCTCGACAAAATGAATATTGACACCTGCACAATCCGGCACCTGCCAGCGGGGAATTCCGTTCAGCGAAGCGTGAACATCCATTTGGCTTAAAAAAATAAAGAGAATAGATATCGCAATAGTACGCATAATATCGCTCCTATGTTGATTGTACGTGATCAACCGTTTGAAGTATCATTCCCCTCCCAAGATTGGGAGGGGCTAGGGGAGGGTTGATAAGAATACGGTGAGCAAAATCCTTTAACCCCCTCCTAACCTCCCCCATTTCATTAGGGGAGGAATAGTGAAGCCAATTATAAGTTTTCACTTCCTTTCGACCTCATCTAGCTGACACATTAATGTTAATTTAGTGTTTTGGGAACACTGATTCAATGTGATAACTGCCCGAATTCAACATGACAGAAACACCCTTGTCATTTTGCTGTTTGATGTCAATTTCTTCCAATCGCCTCAAGGGCTTATTGTTAATTGAAATATCCTCTGCCGTCTGGGCTGGAATACATACCGTAGCCGTCGTATTAACAGGAATTTCAATATCCCAAATAAATAGGCCGGCATCCTTCTTCCAATGGCTGGCAATCGTGCCATGCATGGATCGATAATCTCCCTTGCAATAATCCAATCCCTTCACAGGATGGGGACGCATAATGATATGTTTGAAGGCTGGTTTCTCTGGATCGGATTTAATACCCACCAAATATTCCATGAACCAGATGTTTAAATCGCCCACCAGCATAACATGGTTGTGTGAATTCATGGCGGGATTGGCGGTATCGCCATTCCATAGTTCCCAAATCGTGGTGGCATCGTTTTCGATCATATATCCCCAACTGGGGTAGGTTTTTTGTGTAGCGATAGTATAAGCAATATCCGGCCGGCCATGATCCGACAACACCCGCATCAACCACTGGCCGCCGATTAAGCCCGTACCAATATGGCCATTGGTTTCATGGATGATTTTGTCAACCAGATTATTGAATACTTTCTCCTCGTACTGCTTGGGAACCATCCCAAAAGCAAGAGGCAATACATAGGATGTCTGTGAACCATTATCATAGCGGCAGGCTTGGGGATCAAAGAATTTTTGGTTATAGGCGTTTTTGATTTTCTTCGCCAACGCATTGAATTTATCGGCATCTTTATCCTTGCCAAGCAGATTCGCGTAACGCGCCATCAACCGAAGGTCATTATAAAAATATGTGGTCCCCAATACCGGTTTGGCGGTTTTGCGGTTGGGATCTTGTGAGTGGATCAGTTCAGGCGATTCAGGCGGAACACACCAATCCCCATACGTATCACGCGGCATAATGCCATCTTCCAAAAAGCCGCTCATAAAATCAATCCACTGCTTCATGCTGACATAACGCTCTTCGATAACTTTCAAATCAGCATATTGATCGTATAAATTCGCCGGTGTAATAAGATAACAACTTGGCCAGGTGACATCGTTGGGATACATGGGCCAATACGAAGGCGCCACGCTGGGCACCGCACCGTCTTCACGCTGAGCGTCGTTGATGTCTGCCATCCATTTACGATAAAGTGGAGCGACATTGAACAGATAGGTTTCACCTTTGGATTCAGCCGCCCGATCACCCAGCCAGGCTTGGCGTTCATCACGTTGTGGACAGTCTGTGGGGAAGGAACGATAATTACCTCGCACCCCCCAATAAATGTTTTTCCAAATCTGGTTTAATAATGGATTGGAACATTCAAAGGATCCCACTTCATCGAGATCATCATGCACCACGCGCCCTTCTATGCAAGTAAGATCAGGCACACCAGGATAGCCTGTAACTTCCACGTATCGAAAACCATGATAGGTGAAACGCGGTTCAAACACTTCAATCCCATCGCCTTTCAGTGTATAAATATCAGTCACTTTAGCAGAGCGTATGTTGTCCAGGAAAAGAGTGCCATCCTCTTTTATTACTTCAGCATGGCGTAACTTCACCTCAGTACCTTTGGGGCCTTCAACTCTCAGCCGACACCAGCCCACCATGTTTTGCCCCATATCAAAAATATACATCCCCGGTCTGGGATTGGTTCGCTTGACCGGTAATAGGGTATCCGTCACTCGAATAGGTTCCGTCATCTGGGCACGCAAGGTTCCTTCCGGCGCCTCCACCATTTCCACATTATTCCACGCTGAATCATCAAAGTTCGGTTGATCCCACCCCGGCATTTCCAGGCGGGCGTCATATTCCTCCCCGTCATATTCGTTATTCGCCTGCACCGGTCCATTGGTGGTGATTTTCCAATCCTGATTGCTAATCACCCGGCTGGTTGATCCATCGTTGTGCTGAATATCCAGTTGCAATAATAATTTTGGGAACCCAAACGTTCTTGTTTTTGTCGGAACCGTCAATCGGGGAGCATAATAACGCCCATTGCCTAAAATCACTCCCAGAGCATTTTCTCCCTTTTGCAATTGATCAGTCACATCAAAAGTGAGATAAAAAACACGATCATCATATTCCGTCAACGCGGGTTGCAAAACATGATCGCTGATCTTTTCGCCGTTAACTCGAAGTTCAAAAAGGCCTAATCCACAAATCGCTATCGTGGCTCGTTCCATCGGTTGATCAAGGTTGAATTCATTGCGCAAATAACGGGCAGGTAGGCGCCGCTCTTGCGCTTCAGAACCGGCCAAATTCACATTCCCCCAGGGCGACGCACCATAGAGGGCAAAGGCATTCGCGTTTTTCCATCGCGATTCATCAGCGTTTATGGATTGCCAATTATCCTCTGCGGATTTGGATGTTTTCCATTGATCATCTGTGTGAATGATAATGCTTTGTTCATTCTCAAGCGTGATTTGCACCAATCCAATCAAACCAGCCGGATTTGGCGAATCACCGGCATTGACCGCCGCAACGGCTATCACGTTTTGACCTTTTTGTAGATACTCGGTTAAATCAATTTCGACCAATTGATTAAAATTATTTCCATTACCAACCTCCGTTCCGTTTACCCAAAGCGTGAACTGATTATCTGCGGTAAAATAAGCTTTTGCCACTTGCACATGTTGTGGCACACCAAAACTGCGCCGAAAATAAATACTTTCTGCAGGAGCAGATTGTCCGGGTTTCTCATAAGGAAACCAAATCCAATGGGATTGCTTCACCGCCTTGGTTTGCTTCAAGGGCACAACTGAATCTTGCTTATCCCAACCAATCCATTGCGCTTTCCAATCCGATTCATCCAATAGCCCCATACTCCAATTCGCAGTGGAACTCCAAGCTGAGGGATCCCCGTCTTTATCCCATACACGCACTTTCCAAAAGCATTCCATTCGTGACTGAAGTTTTTTGCCTTGATAAGGAATATGGATGGATTGATCAGATCGAACTTTCCCACTATCCCACAGATTGCCTTGATCATTATCCAACGTATTTTGATTATCCGATACTAGAATTTGATAGGCACTCTGCTCTTGCCCCTTTTCATCCGATTCCAATATCCAACCTAACCGTGGCGCGGTTTCATCAATGCCCTGCGGATTCTCCATATATTCACACCGCAAGTGGGAAACGTGAATCTCCGCTACCGCGGCCACAGGAAAGATAAAAACAGATATAAAAGCCAATAAATAACTCCTTGAAAGGAAAAAAGCGTTTTGATGGTTGAATTTCATGATTGTATCCTCTTTTAATTCAATGAACGTTAATAAAAGAAACCACTAATATCGCTCTATTCTCGCATGGATACATAAGTAACGTCAACCATATGGAATTTCCTTGTGGAATTTCCTGTCTCGAAAGAAACAGAAAGATATATCAATTCTGATTCAAAATGATGGGAAAGGTAGTATACTTTCCAATGAACGATCATAATTATGAGAAGATTTAAATTGTGAATGAATATCAGAGGAGAACACACTTCATAGAACAAAATATTTGACTTACAAATTGGCAAGAAACAAATTCAATGAGACATGGCAACAATCTTATGTATTTATCCTAAGTTGTAATATCTACAAAGGAAAAAAATGTAACAATGATCACCACCTTAAACCAAATAGTCAATATCCTTGTCCGGGAAATTGATCCGGATCGCATCTTCCCTCAATAATTCTGGCATGGTAATTGTTAAACAATCCATCACATTTATTGTTGCAGAGGAAAAATATGGATAAAAATACAAAACCTGAATATAAACAATCCTTGGTGGAAAATTGGTTATCTCTGTTTGGATTCATGCTGGCTGTGATTTTTCTGGCCGGTGAGCTGATTCTTATTACCATCGATTTGACCACAGGCCATACCAATCCCTATGTTGGCATCCTGATTTACATTGTGGGACCATCCATTCTCATTCTAGGCCTTCTATTGGTTCCATTGGGAATGTGGCGTATTCATCGAAAACGCCAGCGTGGCTGGGAAGAAAAACGGCTCCCCATATTTGATTTAAACAACACTCGGCACAGGCTTTATTTATTCGTCTTTACCGGCATGACCACCATCTTTTTAATCTTATCCATGGTGGGAACCTATCAGGCTTACCACATTACGGAATCGAACGCTTTTTGTGGATTGCTATGCCATCAGGTCATGGAACCGGAATTCACACGCTATCAATTTTCACCCCATGCACGTGTGGATTGCGTTCAATGCCATATTGGACCAGGAGCGGATTGGTTCGTAAAAAGCAAACTATCGGGCGCCTGGCAGGTGTATGCGGTCATGACCAATTCCTATGAACTCCCCATCGACACCCCGATCGAAAACCTTCGACCCGCCCGTGATACATGTGAACAATGCCACTGGCCGGAAAAATTTTATGAGTCCGTGGAAAAGAAATTGGTCTACTATGGTTCGGATGAAGAAAACACACCCTATCGGGTTGATTTGCTGCTTCATGTCGGTGAAAACTTGATTGAAAAGGACAAAAATCGCAGCATTCACTGGCATATTGGCCTTGATCATACCCTGGAATATTATGCAACCGATGAAGACCGCCAGGAAATCCCCTGGGTACGGGTCACCTATAACGATGGCACCGTGGATGAGTTTTTTGACACAGAAAATGAGGATTTTAACCCAGATGAGATTCCAGAGGATGAGATTCGCACCATGGATTGTATCGATTGCCACAATCGCCCATCCCATCGCTTTCTATCCCCCTTCGAAGTGATTAACAAAGCCATGTTAAGCGGGCAATTGGATGTAAAAATCCCGGATTTAAAATCCACACTCAGCGATTTATTTCTTACGGAATATGAAACCACTGAAGAAGGTTTGGAAACCATCGAGACTGAATTACGAGACAGTTACGCTGATTACATGGAAGAGAATCCGGATCAACAAAAAGCCATCGAACAAACCATTGATATATCAAAAACCTTGTTCACTCAAAATTTCTTCCCTGAGTGGAACGCCAATTGGTCCAAACACACCTGGAATATTGGGCACTTTGAATTTCCAGGCTGCTATCGCTGCCACGATGATCAACACATGACTCGCGATGAAAGCAAGGTGATAAGCAACGATTGCAACCTCTGCCATTCCATCGTTCGGCAAGGCGAGGGGTGGGATGAATTGCAAAACCTGGAATACAAAGAACAGGACTTTCTACATCCCCGCGGCTTTGGCGACCTTTGGGAAGGCCAGAACTGTCACGAATGCCACAGCCCGGATAATGTGATGTAATCGTCCATCGTTTTTATTGGCGTCGCATCATATGAAGCCCTTCCTCGTTGCCTGGAAGAAGGATGAGATCGTCTATGTTGTAAAAACGCATCATCTCGTTATACCGCTTAAGTCATAAATACCAATCCCAGCGCCCCCCTTGGCGGCATACAAGCGATCCTTCCAGATTTTCAAGTCATAGACGGAATCTGTACTGACCATAAACCGGTTAAGCAAAACTGGCTTTGTCGCCAAGCTAACATCATAAATAGCAATCGTAACACCTTGTGCAGCATACAAGTACGTTTTGTTTGAAGGGGGTGTATCTTTGTACAACACCAGGTCTTTTGTGGGTGAAGCCGTCGAACCCAAATATTCGATCCCCTCAGCCATCCCTGTATCGCTTGCAAACAATTGAATTACGAAAAATACTATAATATAAAACATACGAATAAACCTCGAAAAAATAATGAAAATCAAATAATGTACCGCTTTTCAACCCGCAGGTGTTTTGTTATAAAGGAAAACATATCACAATATACGAAAATGAAGATTAAATAATCATTAAAGGTGAATCCATTATGACTCAGAATACTTCATCAATTGAACAAGCCTATGGATTGGCGAAAGAACGCTATGCCGAATTAGGTGTGGATGTTGATAAAACCTTGCAACGATTAAGCAAAATCCCCATTTCCATGCATTGCTGGCAGGGAGATGATGTGGGGGGCTTTGAGCATGCCAACGATGATATCGGCGGTGGACTGGCAGTCACTGGCAACTATCCAGGAAAGGCCCGAACACCGAATGAACTGCGCCAGGATGCCGAAAAAGCCTATTCGATGATTCCAGGCAAACATCGCTTCAACCTGCATGCCTCCTACGCCGAAACCGGCGGTCAAACTGTCGACCGCAATGAACTTGAACCAAAACATTTTCAAGGCTGGATCGACTGGGCAAAGGAACAAGGCATTGGCGTTGATTTTAACCCCACCTTTTTTGCCCATCCCAAAGCCGATGACGGATTCACCCTGGCCCATGCGGATAACAGTATCCGGCAATTCTGGGTGGAACATGGCATCGTCTGCCGCAAAATCGGCGAAGCCTTTGGTAAAGCCTTGGGAACACCATGCATAACCAATGTCTGGATTCCCGACGGTTATAAAGACATCCCCGTTGATCGAAAAAGCCCCCGTGAACGGCTGGCGGATTCGTTGGATAAAATCTTCGCGGAAACCATCGATCCTGCCCATAATCTGGATGCAGTCGAAAGCAAGTTATTCGGCATAGGTTCAGAAAGCTACGTGGTGGGATCACATGAGTTTTATTTAGGCTATGCCATCCAAAACAAAAAAGTGCTTTGCCTGGATACCGGCCATTTTCATCCCACCGAGAATGTGTTTGATAAAATTTCCTCAGTAATGCTCTATGTGGATGAACTGCTTTTACACGTAAGCCGAGGCATTCGTTGGGACAGCGACCATGTCGTGATCTGGTCGGATGATTTGCAAGCCTTGGCCTCTGAACTGGTTCGCAATGATTATTTGAGCCGTGTGCATATCGGCCTGGATTTCTTTGACGCAAGCATCAACCGGGTGGCCGCCTGGGTAATCGGTACCCGCTGCATGATCAAAGCCCTGCTGAAAGCAATGCTTGAGCCAATAACCTTGCTTCGTCGTTTCGAACAGGAAGGGGATTTCACCTCACGGCTGGCGATCCTCGAAGAATGCAAAACGTTACCACTCAGTGCGGTTTGGGATTACTACTGCCTTCGAGCCAATGTTCCTGTTGGCCAAAGATGGCTGGATGAAGTCAAAACCTATGAAAAAGAAGTGTTATCAAAACGGGAATGAGGGTATTCACACCCACCCCATAACTTAATAATAATGAATCCAGGATGGGATAATTGATTTACCTCATCGCTTATAGTTTATATTTCTCTGGTGTCAGTTTATATCCCAAAGCCTTTAGAATGGCATTCATATTTCTAAAGTTTGGATTCCCTGATTCAGAAAGCGCTTTTTGTAATCCCTTTCGTGTCATTCCCGCTGCTTCAGCTGTAGCCGCGACACCTTTCACACGTGTAATGGTACGAAGAGAGGCTAAAAGAGATCCCATATTCTGATCCTGAGAAAACTCATCAAAGATGATTTCAATGTATTCATCAATCTCATCCGGATGTTGCCGGAAATAATCTTCTTCAATTTCATCAAGTGTCCTAAAATTGCGCATGATTTTTATACTCGTTCCAATATATAATTGCTGCCTTTATATCCTTTTTTTGGCTGCTTTTATCTCCGCCGCAAAGCAATACTACAATGTGATCATCATCTTCACCAAAATATACTCGATAACCCGGACCAAAAAACATTCTTAACTCATATATACCTTCACTTAGCCTAACATAGTCACCGTAATTCCCTTCTTCCAGTCTTCTCAAACGAGTAAGAATCCGTTTACGACCTATTCGATCGTTCAAGTTATTCAACCAATCCGTAAACGGTTCATTTCCATTGTGATCCTGATACACAATAACTTTATTAGGATAGACTGGTTTAATCAATTTAGTTTCTCTTAAATTATAGCATAGCGTACCACAGTACGCAACCTTGATTTAACAATTTCCACTTATGTCAGTACGCACTTTGTTTTCATCATGCCTATCTACCTAACAATCAAGCCTAAACATGAATCGTTAAAACGTATATGTTAACTTTGTAAACACGCCGTTTGTTGTATCATCATCACTGACGCTATTGAATACCACATACCAATGGGCATTGTGAATGAACTCCCACCCATAAATGATACTGATGTTCCCCACCCCGCCGTTGCGATGTTGTAACGAGGATTTAAGCCACATCTCATCGGTGAAATAATAGTCAAATACAATGCGATTCAACCAGATGGTATTTTTCTCACCAGTCGGTTCGTCTTCAAATCGAATGGTAAATTCATAGCGGATAGGCCAGCGGTCAAACGGTTTGAAATTCTTTTCCAGGCTGAATTCGTTATATTCCACATTTTCAAATTCCCCCCCTCCCCACATCAATTCAATGCGTTTCCAATAATCGGAACTAAATACTGAAAATCCAGCCCGGGTTCGAGTATTGTCATAAGGCGCGTGGTAATCAAAATTTTGCCCCAGCCGCAATCCCAAATCATTAGGAAACACCAGGCGTGAATAGAAGGTATAATCACGCAGCACGGTTTCATCGTCTTCGTTTTCATAAAGTTGGGTTTCAAACAAAGCGAACCACTCTTTATACCAGAGTGTATCCGATTCATGGTAGTAATTCACTTCAAAAAAGGGACCATATATATCACGACGGGGAATAAATCCCAATACAGGATTAAACTCTTCTGATATTCCCTGATAACCAATATCAATATCCCAGGGATAACTCTCATACTGTATCGAGTTATAGCCCAAATAGTCCAACCGGTCCTTTTCCACTGTTCCCGTTTCGTCGACATAGCGGTCATAGGCCAGCGAAGCCTGATAACGATATTGCCAATCATCATTCAAGAAGATATTGCCATCAAAACTCGCCACCCGCGAGTGGCTTTCATCAAATTCCGAAGCATTGAGATAATACCCCAGGGTGGAACGTTCACCCACATTTTGAATGGTGCGAAATACCGTGGAATTACCATAAAACCGATTGCCATGAACCGCATCCCCTTGAATATTGAGGAAAGAAAACTTGTAATTATCCCACTCCCCACTGGCCTTGGCCCCCGCTTCAATATCAGTGAAACGCCGGCTGTAATACAATTGTTTGCGCATGCTGAGCAACTCGTTGCCTTCCCGGAAAAAAAGCCGTTTTTCCGGCAGAAAACGCTCCGTATCCCGAAGTTCAATCGTATCGGCATCCGCCTCCACCTGACCAAAATCGGGATTCAACGTCCAGGCCGTGGTGATGGAAGGCGTGACGCGAAAACTGACATCCATTCCAGAACGGAAATACGTATCGGTATCGCCATTGAAATCAGTTTGAGTACTAATATACGGTGTGATTTCCCAATTTCGATCAAATTGGCTATCGGATAAATTCAATCCGGTAAGGTGCCCAAAATGCCGGGGCTTAAAATAATCGGTGGGATTATAACTCCAAAAACTGGTCACGTCGTTGCTACGCCGCACTCGGGTAATATTTAAACCCCAGGTTTGATCATCCGTTTGAAAAAAATTCATAATGGAAAAGGGAATGCTCATTTCAAAAATCCAGCGGTCTTCAAGCATTTTGGCTTCCAAATCCCATTCAGCCGTCCAGCCGGGATTAAACCGTCCTGAAGGCCCTTCATTGGCATCATAAGGGGTTCCAAGAGGATTGCTAAAGAAAGCATATTTTGATCGATGGTTATGTGTAGGATCAAGGTGGATCTCAATAAAATCATCCGCACTGAACGACCGGTCTTCCCGCCGTTCAGTGGCCCGAATATCGGCCATATTATCATCCAAACACTCACCTGAAATATAGAGATGAGACGACGTATAAGCCACCCGAATCAACGTTTGTTGCTCGGCAGGTTGTTGAGTGCGGATATTAATAAAACCCGTAGCAACTTCACATTCCTGCCAAAAAGGCTCATCCAGTTTCCCATCCACATTGATAGGTTGCTCAGTCTGCAACGCAGCCACGGAGGGAACCACGGCTTCCGGATCATCATGGCTCAAGGCATACACCTGACAAAACATCACAAGTGTAAGAAAGAGATAGAAAGTGCGTAAACAAAAATATTGGCTTTTATGCATCATAAAGGCATCCGCATTCAAAACAAAAGATGTAATGGATCCACGCTGCTGTCATGAAGATGCCGGGAATAAAATCAATCGAACACACGAATTCAAACATTGAAAACATCCCCACACAATCAAGGCGTAATAAAATAATCATACATGGCTGAACCATTATAAATGATTATCAGGCTTGAGGGTAGAAGAATGTCATCCGCTTATTCCAAACTGAACCTGCCTTAGTCAGACACCGCTTCCTGGCGTGTGACAATGGGAACATAACCTACCTCCAAACCTTCAGGAGGTGTCACCAACAATGCCGGATCGAGCGTCACTAGCCTCCCACTGCTGGGTGGAGCCATGTAATTGCGATCGATAAGCCAATGCTTGTGTATTTTTTCCACCAGGGCTTGCAAGTTCGCTTTCTTTTCGCCACTCCAATCATACTGCTGAAAGGATGGCTGATCGATAAAACGATACCAGTAATAAGTAACCCTCGATTCATCAATAAGACGTACGGTATACGGTCCACATCGTGGATCAGGATTTACCCAGGCGCCATCTTTAGGCGAAGTGTAAGGGCGGCCGGGTTCAGCTAATTTGAACTCTTTTTCTCGAAGTTTTGCGGGAACGTCATCCCCTGAAACCACCACTCTTTCTTCCCCAACCTCTTTGAAATATTGCGGAAATTCACCTTTCGGGCTGATATCACTATCGTACCATTCCAAACCCCACACATTGTCTTCATGCACAGTGGTGTCAAAAACCTTATCGACACCTGATATCGTTTTACCGGCCTGATCAAATCGGGGGGTACGAGTGCTTAAAGTTGCTTTCCACGCCCCCTTCTCATCAAACCGACCGGTACACACCGGCCCTCCATCCCTCCATGCTTTGAACGAATCATACAAGGCTTCTTTCGAGTAATAAATCACATCCTGAACCAACCGCGCTTTTCCCTGATCATCTACAGGAAAATACAGTTGAGGAATTTTCGAATAAATCACACTGTCTTCATCTTTAAAATCAAAACGTGGAACCGTGTTGACTTCCATCGCCCCCCCTCCCATGCGTCCTGGCCTGGCATCCAGCCCACGCCCATAGATGAAGGGATAATCGAATAGCTTGCCGATTTTGCTCCAGGTTTCGGGAATATAAAAAGCGATGGGGCCTTTAAAATTGGATGCATTTAAAAAGCAAGTCCAACTCTGGTCACCCGTAGGCGGTTCTCCTGGCGTTGGCTTGGTGAAGGGCAAAGCCATGTACGTATAGCCCAAATACTCCCCATTGGGTTCCCCTTTGAAAGGAAGCGCATCCGGTGGGATAAGCAAACGATTGCTCAATTGGGCAATCCCCAAACGGTCATCCGGCAGAGCAGTGCTGCTGTAAAAAAACGACCACCCAGGCGATCCAATCTCATAATCATAACACTGAGGCGTCGCATTCATGCTGAATTTCGGCGGGCCATACCGAAACCGATTACGTGCCCAATAGCCCAGGCCTCCCTCCAACGTTTGAAAAACACTGCTCCAGGTTGGGCCACGCTTCGGCCAATTATCCCGAGCGAGGGTACCAACCGGCGCGAGCGGTTTATCTTTGTTATCAGAATTATCCGGTATGATCCACGATCCAGCCAAACCAATCTGAAAATGAGCAATCGGCTTCTTTATCAGCGGCCACACCGCGGAATAAAAACCCATCCCCGCGCTATATTTGGACCGATCAGGCGGCTGTGTCGCACTAAAACTAATGTAGCCATGCAAACCTCGTGAATGTGAGGTTAGCATACCTGTTTCATCATTCGTGTTCTCATTGGCAATAATATTATGATTCCAGGATAATAAAAAAAAGGCGAGAATAGCTAATGGATAAATCCTCATATTTTTCTCCCATCTCACATAAAATACACCATGCTAGTTTGAGTATAACGCACCTTCCAGCCACGACAACCAGACGAAAACTTATTTGCCGTCGTGTAATTTTTTCCACGCCTCTGTACGACCTAAGGATTATCTGTTTGTTCCCCGCGTTGATTGATCAGGCGATCATGGTAAACCTCTTTGGCAATGACAGCGATATCGTGAGTCACTTTTTTGTTGATGACACCCCCGGCCACCATGCCGATGATGGGGATTAACTGGGCGGTTTTTCGCCCGCCAAGCCGCAGGCCGATTTTTTGAGCGATCCGTGACGTGCCTTGAACAAACAAGCGCCGTTGCAATAATCCTAACGGCGTCTTGCCTCTGATCAGATTAGCGGCAAGACGCATCTCTTTTATCACTGCTTCTTTCTCTTTTTTACTGGGATGGTTATAGGCTTCCGCCAATAGTTTGGCGGCGAACATCCGTTCATCCGGCTTGCGGACATCAAAACCAAAACAATACCCAATTTGCTGAATCGTTCTTAGCTGAAGCGCCAATAGCGAAACCGCATCCGCCGCCATGGTTAACGCTCCCCCCAGGCCAGTGGCAGCACCTTCCGCCGCTGAATACCATGAGCCTTTTTTGATATAACCATCACAGGTTTTATCCATGACCTCAACTGGCAGCGTTTGGATATCTTTAAGGGTTTTTACATCGTTCCCTTGCTTTTGATAAGAGGCAATAATCGGATCAGGTTTCGATAATCGATCCCATACATTCAACGAACCTTCAAAAAATCGGTTCAACGTTTGAGTCAACATTTCATTAAGGCGGCCTCGTTTTTCCACTTCACTTCCGCCTGCTTGCTGCGCCATCTCTTCTTCTCCTTTTAATTCCTGCTCAACCAAAGGATCATTAATATTTTTGAATGATTCTTCTGCATCTTCCACTTTTTTCTCTTGTGATGTTTCGTCTGCATCAATGTCATCAAAATCAAAATCACGATTAGCCATCGATGATGCCCGGTAAACCTGAATAGATTCCGCCCCAATAATACGAAACGCAGAAACCAGCAGTTTTCGCCCAATCATTTCCGAAGCCCCTTTATAAAGCAATCGTCCCACCCAATACTGAGGCCGCAACACATTCAATCCCTGCCAAACTCGCCCGGCAAGCCGCCTGCCTCTTTTTAATCCCTTCATCTCCATGACTGATTTCGTGCGTTCGAATAAATCTCTCGCACTGAAAATATCCGCCACCGAGATTTGATGAAGCGGTTTAAATGGATCAAACAAAACACGCAATTTTTGCGATATGCGTTCGTTGAGATGAAGCAACTCAATAATCGTCACTTCCATCTCTGGCGTGTTGGATGAAGGATAATAAACGGCGGCAATATCCCGTATGAGTTGAAATCCCTCCTTTTTTAGATAGGCGGGATCGGTCCAGGCAACGGAAGAAAGAGAAAACCAAATGTTTTGCATCCTCGAATTGACCAGTTCTTTCGCTTTTTGATCCGCAACGCCGATCACTTTATCCTTATGTTTGCTAATCTCTTCTTCACTTAATAATCGCTGTTGGGTGGAAAACAAATAAATAAATCGCCCCAACCTCCAGCAACCGTTTAAAACAGTCGCAAGGCCAATCAGAGCCAACAAAATTATCCCAACCTGCATAAAAAAAGATAAAGACCATTCAAATGGCAACATCAAATACCTCATTTCATTATTAGAATAGTATCATTATACCTTTACCTTTAGGAATAGTATTGAGTTTATGTTTGAAAATTTTGCCTCAAGCAAGGTGGTATCGGCTTTTGTTAAATACGCTTGCAGGATAAAATGTTCTTTTGTTCAATTTCAAATTGCGGATTCAACCCTATAATCCAGAATAACCTTATAATAAATCCCACATGGTAAGGGAGAATTTTATGCCAAATACTGATACACCAAAAGCCACAGATTTTATCCGTGAGGCCATAAAAGAGGATTTGCAAACCGGGCGCTTTGACTACGTTCACACTCGCTTCCCTCCGGAACCAAACGGATATTTGCATATCGGACATGCAAAAGCCATTTGTATCTCCTACGGCATCGCCGAAGATTTTGGTGGCAAATACAACCTTCGTTTTGACGACACCAATCCCGCCAAAGAAAAGATGGAATATGTCGATGCCATTCAAAAAGATGTTCGCTGGCTTGGTTTTGATTGGGAGGATCGGTTGTTTTTTGCTTCAGACTATTTTAACCAATTATATGAATGGGCCATCAAACTGATCAAAAAAGGCAAAGCCTACGTTTGCGACCTCAACGACGAGCAAATCCGCGAATACCGCGGAACCGCAGGATACGGCGTGGATGGCAGCCGTGAAACACCCCCTGGTAAGAATAGCCCCTACCGGGACCGCAGTGTGGAAGAGAATCTGGACTTGTTTGAACGTATGCGAAATGGCGAGTTCCCCGATGGGACCAAAACATTGCGCGCCAAAATTGACATGGCTCACCCCAACCTTAATATGCGTGATCCAGTAATGTACCGCATCCTCCACGCCAGCCACTACCGGACAGGTGATAAATGGTGCATTTACCCGACCTACGATTGGACACATGGACAATCCGACTCCATTGAAAAAATCACTCACTCCATTTGTGATGTCGGTTTTGAAAACCATCGCCCGCTATATGATTGGTATCTTGAAGAATTGGAGGTGTTTCATTCCCGGCAAATTGAGTTTGGCCGCCTCAATATAACCTATACAGTTCTCAGCAAACGGTATTTAAGGGAACTGGTCGATGAAGGTTTTGTCTCCGGTTGGGATGATCCCCGCCTGCCAACCCTTTGTGCCATGCGGCGAAGAGGTTTTACCCCCGAAGCCATCCGCGAATTTTGCCGGCGTATCGGAATCAGCAAAAGCGAAGGCGTGGTGGAAATTCAGAATCTCGAACATTGTGTGCGAGAACACCTAAATAAAACCTCCCCTCGTGTTATGGCGGTACTCAATCCTTTAAAAGTGGTGATTACCAATATCCCCGAGGATCAGACGGATTCTCTGGAAGCCATCAATAATCCGGAAAATCCCCAGGCCGGAACCCGGCACGTGCCTTTTTCGCGGGAACTGTACATCGAACGGGACGACTTTATGGAAGATCCCCCCCGCAAATTTTTCCGCCTGGCGCCTGGGCGCGAAGTGCGTTTGCGTTATGCCTTCTTTATCACCTGCCAGGAAGTCATAAAAAATGAGCAGGGAAACATCACCGAACTGCGTTGCACGTATGATCCAGCCACCCGTGGGGGAGACGCGCCCGATGGCCGCAAAGTCAAAGGTACGCTTCATTGGGTCTCCGCAAAACATGCCGTAAAAGCCGAAGTCAGATTATATGATTATCTATTTACTAAAGAATCGCCCTTGGATATGGAAGAGGGCGAAGATTGGAAAGCAAATCTCAACAAAGATTCACTTCAGGTTTTAAACGAGTGCTATCTCGAACCATCCCTAGCCGATGTTGAACCGGGATACCGCTGCCAATTTGAGCGGCTTGGGTACTTCTGCAAAGACCTTGACAGCACACCAGAAAAACCAGTCTTCAACCGTACGGTATCACTTAAAGACTCATGGAAAAAAATGCAAGGCAAAGGAAAATAAAATGCTGCAACCATTTTATATCCCCCTTGCAAGGTAATATATATAGTGTGAATATTTACCAGATTGCCCAAAAACTGGGTTGACACATAGATGAACCCCCAATGTCATTAAGTTAAGATCAAGTTGGATCGTTGAATAGGGAGGCAAACCCATGTGTATTATTTTTTATGCCGTAATACAAAAATCGGGATTAGTTTCCAGACACTCTTGGTTACTACTATCTCATCCGCGAAACATAGTCCTTATACTTCTCATTCAAAAATCCAGGCGATACCTTATCCACATGAAAGATATACACACCAAACCGTAGTTTGAATTTTTCGCCAGATTTTACGGCGACCTTGCTTTCTGGGCCATCCGTAAACGCTTTACGACCAAAAGGATTTGCCGTTAACAATCCATAATCGCGAGCATGAAACCATGAGTCACGAAAATTATCCGGAGAAGGCATCAGAAGAATTCCCACTTGCCCGTCTCCGGTATCCTTTGAATAATAAGCACACCAACGGGACTGCTTGCCCCATACTTCTTTTTCATTTTCATCCCCTGAATGGTTTAAAATCGTTCCTCCATTTTCAGCCATAATCGAAGCCGCCACCCGTACTCCCAATCCCATCTCTTCTTGATCACCAAAGTAAAAATCGTGCTCTGCTGAATAAAATTCAGAATTCCAGCATAACAAAATACCTGATGAATCCGGTATGATCTGATAGGAACATCGTTCTTCACATACCGGCTCATCACCATTCATGTAATGATTAAGTACAGTAAAAATACCCTTATCATCCATAAATTGTGGTGATTGTAAAAACCGGATATGCCTGGTTTCCGCCTTGTTGCGCCAATAGTCATGTCCACGAATATCACCAAACGTCAACCACAATCCCGGATGATAGGTGGCATGATCCATCGGTTCCTTCCCCTTTATAGGAGGATGATGCCGTGTAACTTGGATTCCGCTTAATGTGTGGATCGAATGAAAATAAGGACGGGGAATTTGATCGTCCTTATAAACATAAGTCGCAAATGCCTTTCCATCAATATGTATCGATACCGAATCATCCTGTTGAATCAATTGCATATCCGCTTGAACATTAAAAGTGAGTATAAAGTGCAGGGAGATAAGAAAGCATAAATTACGATACATGGTCTCTATCCTTATTATTGTTTAATCAGTTCAATAAGATTATCATGCCGATATATATCACACAAGAAACCTATCGGCGAACCGTCTGCTCAAACGATTCGCCGATTATACCATGAATCATAGAAGGATATAGCTAACTTAATTCTTCTTTTGTTTTGCACTGACTGCCACTTCGATACTCCAGAGGAAATCCAATTTGGTCGCCTCTCCAAAATAGGGCTTATACGCAGGATCCAAAAATCCACTGAAATTATAATCTCCCTTATCCGGAGGCCACACGGCACCGCGATGGCAAGACATGCAGTTGGACACTTTACCCTCCGGACCCAGGTCGGTTTCCAAGTATGGATTAAATCCTATATGAGGCTGGCTAGCCGCATACTCAACTGGATTCACCATAAAATAAGCCGTGCGCATGGCGTAATTTTTCCATACCCCTTTTACCTTTTTGGTTTGATCATTGGCTAATGGATCCTTTTTCCAGTCGGGAATCCACCAGAAAGTTTGCCAGGTCCAATTATCGATCTCTTTGGTAGTGGTATGCATTCCAACCAAAACGGCATAATCACCGGCAGCAGGTGATTTTTCACCATCGGTGGTATCCACGATTGGATTGAATTCCGATCCTGATTGACTTGCTTCTTTCAAATATTCAACTTCATCTGCATTTAATTGGAACGCATAAAATTGATGTAATGAAACAACTTTGGCTTTATAGTCGATCGTAACTTTATCTTTCCCCTTGGTGCGTTGAATCTTACCGGTGACGGTCTGCCCCACTTTTTGGCCGCTTGGATCCACTCCCACAAAGGTTGTCCAAGTGTCAGGTGCTGGTGTATCAGGTGTGACACTGGCAAAGTTTCCATCCCAAATGGGAACCAGGGTGATTCCTTTTTGCTTGATTATCCAATAGGTGGGTTTCAAGGTCACCGCACGAGGGGGAAAATCGATGATCTTCCGATCAACAACCGGCGTTTTATCTTTATTAAATTTCTGGTTCAAATCATCAAGGGTACTCGGATCAATATACTTATGTTCCCATACATGCTGCGCAGCAGTTTCATTATATTTAACCCCAGATAACAAGCGTGTTTGAGGAACCAGGTCTTCCTTATCCACCGACCGTAAGAGTGCACCATGATCAAGCTGGTTAGGCGATTCCAAGCCACGATGCAAAGATCGAGCACCAGCGCCTTTTAACTTTTCACCGTGCTCAAATACCTCATAACGCGAATACCATGTTTCCCAAATCGGTAATAGTTGCCCATCCACTTTCTGACTGGAAGGTTCATTCAAAGCAGCCCAAAGATCCCAGCCATGTTTACGGATTTTGTGCATATCCGGCCCACCGGGAGCATGTATCCAAGAGTTGATGGTTTTTTTCGCCGTGGGGAAAAATTTAGCACGAATAGGCTCAACCTTGATGCTATCATCAGGCTCAAGCATCGGCACAACAACTGCCTTGCTCTCATATTCCGAGGCGATAGGCATCAGTCCGCTGCAAATTACCCCACCGATTACAGCTAAAGCCATAACTGTAATCATTCTCACTGGTTTGTTAAACATTATTCCACCTCTTCTTTAAAAAAAATATTAACATTGGATGGAAAGAGCATATGTCGATAAAGCACACATTAGCAGAATAATGAAATTAAGTGAAGCAAATTTATCAAATTTGTATATTTAATTTTTGTATAGTTATTGAATCGGTCCACTTCGGGTGGCGATAATATCACCTTGTGAATTCAATCCATTGGATGGTTGATAGATATATCGCAAACCTTCTTCACGGCGTTTTCCAACACCGATAATCGAGGCATCGTTCCAGGGAAATTCACGAGATTGATTGGGGCCGAAGCTCAATATAATAAAGCCTGCTCCTGATTCTTCATAGAAACGCTCGCGGGTCTTTCCATTCGACAAATCATTATACCATGCTCCACCGCCGTAATCATAAAACACCCGGCGATTGCTGAAATTACCTCCCTGAGCACCTGCGCCGGAATCGGTAAATGGATCGCGTGTGATTTCGACTCCACTGATATAGGAAATGGGAGTGGTCAATTGTTTCCATGAACGGTCTTCAACGTCTGGACCGCCAAAATCGATAATGTAGCTGTTGTTATCAAGCCGGTACATTTCCAACGCTGAACTAAGTGATTTGACATCCGCCCGTACTCGAGCTACTTTGGCGCGTACTTGGGCATTGAGGAAATTGGGCACAGCAATGGCGGCCAAAATGCCGATAATGGCTACAACAATCAATAGTTCAATCAAGGTAAAGCCTTTCATATTCTTTCTCATGTGGGTTCCTTACTAATTCTGTAATATTTATCGTATACCTCTCATTCAATTTTAATCAATGAGAAAAGAATATCAACTTTATTTTAAGGAATCACTTCAAGGTCCCACATTATATCAAATCCTAATGAACAATAAGTATTTGCTTATTATATTCATTCTTTCCTTCTGTCACTCTTACAGAGTGAAAACTAATTTATAACCCCTTTCCAGGGGCGTTGCCCACTGGCTACCTTATGTAACCCCTTTGGGGTAAAAATACAACTTTTAAGTAAAGTGCATTGATGAGTCAATTGCTCCGCGGGAGCGTTGCCCTCCCTGGTTTGATTCGGCTCCGCGGGAGCGTCGCCCTCCCTTTTTAGATATTCAAACCTTTTTTGGTTATTCAAACATCAAGAAATTATTTGATATTTCCCCTTATTGACCAACCCTCTCCATTTGTGCGATGATTTTATTAGTTTGATTTTACTGAATTCCTTTTGTGAAAGGTTTTGCCTATGTCTTCCAAACTTGACCGTCGAGAATTTGTTAAACGTACCGTGGCTGGTGGTGTTTTGTTGAGTAGCAATACACATGGTTCGTTGATTCAATCCTCCTTGGCTGATTCGAATGATGATCCTCTCTATCAGGGTTTTACTGATCCACCTGCGCAGGCACGGCCTTTTTATCGATGGTGGTGGAATGGCAACCGCGTTACCGCTGAGGAAATCAAGCGTGAACTCCAACTCATGGCTGAATCCGGTGCGGGAGGGGTGGAAATTAATCCCATCCGTTTGGATAAGGAGATATACCCTGATGCCCCCGGCAAACCATTGGACTGGCTTAGCGATGAGTGGAACCAAATGGTAAAAACCGCTGCCGATGAAGGCCAAAAGCGCGGCATGCTGACCGACCTGATCGTTGGTACCGGTTGGCCTTTTGGAGGTCGCTTTCTCGATCCAGAAGAGACTATCCAAGGGCTTGAGTTAGAAACGCGGCCAGTTAAAGATTCCGAACAATCCATCAACATCAATGACATTTTTGAAAATCAAGATAAAAAACTCATTCAACTTAAACTGATTCCTCAACCACTTCATTCGTTGGATGACATCACCGACCTCACCCATTCCATTAGCGATAAAGGCGAGGTGAAATTACCATCTTCAGCCGCTAAAAGCATCCTCCATATCGTCACTTGGCGTAATCGCTTTCGTGACGTGATGCATGGTGCGCCGGGTGGAGACGGACCGGTGTTGGATCATTTCAACAAAAACGCTGTGTTGAAATACCTCAACCGCATGTCAAGCAGACTCAATCCCGTCTTTGGCGGTAAGATGGGCAATCAAATCCGCTCGCTCTTCTGTGACAGCATTGAGTTGGAAGGCGCCAACTGGACCAACGATTTTTCAGACGTGTTTAACCAACGCCGTGGTTACGCCGTGGAACCTTACCTTCCCATGATCATGAATACCAACCTTAAGGTAGCAGGCGAAATGCGGGATACCCTCAGGCGAGTACGTTATGATCATGCTCTCACCCTGGCTGAATTGTTTATGGAACGCTTTATCATTCCTTACCATCAGTGGTGCAATAAAAATGGCACCCAAAGCCGCTATCAAGCTTATGGCCACCCCTGGCTTTACACTGATCTGCTTGAGGGTTACCTGATCCCCGATATCCCAGAAGGTGATCAATGGCTCTTTAACCGAGGCTGGGTAAGAGGTGCGGTTCTGGATGACATTCGCTATGGTATATGGAATAAATACACCTCCTCAGCAGCTCACTTGATGGGGCGTCCGATCGCCAGCAGCGAAGCAATGACCAACACCCGCGGTGTGTTTAAGGCTTCGCTTGAATATATTAAGCAAGCCACCGATATCAACATCGCTACTGGAATCAACCATTTGGTGCTGCATGGCTTTAACTATTCGCCTCCTGAAGCGGCTTTTCCCGGCTGGATTCGTTATGGCACCTATTTCAATGAACATAATCCCTGGTGGCCGCATACCAAATTATGGGCGGATTACGCCGCCCGGCTCAGCTGGGTGTTTCAGCAATCCAAGCCGGTTTCACAGGTTGCCATACTTGGGCCCACCCCCGATGTGTGGAGTGAACATGGCTTAAACCGCAATCCCTGGAATACCACTCCCTGGTATGTGCATGAACTCTGGCAAGCAATCAATCATCATGGTTACTTTGCCGATTATGTGAATGCCACCATCCTTCAAAAAGGCAGATGTGAACAAGGTGAATTACGCGTTGGAGATATGCGTTACCAGATATTACTGGTTGCCAATGTTGAATCTCTTTCACCTGCCACGGCCAAGGCTATAGCGCAATTGGCTAAAAAAGGCCTTCAAGTCGTCTTCATTGGAACTATGCCAAGTCGTTCTCCTGGTTTGACAAACAAAGAAACAAACGACGCAATCGTCAAACAGTCCATCGAAGAAATCATCAATGATTTTGATCTTCATACCCGCATGGTCAGTGAACCCAAAGGGGACACGATTGTTCAATGGGCCGGACTACTTTTACGCCGGGAAGGTATAAAACCAGCCGTCCAAATTTCCAATCCCGATCCAAAACTTTTCTTTATTCATCAGCAATATCAGGATCGTGATGTTTATTTCTTCTCCAATATGGACCGTGAGCGGACCATAAAATTCGAAACGATCTTTCCAACCGGTGAAAAAACACCGTGGGTATGGAACGCTGAGACTGGTGAACGTACTGTGTATCCTCATGGAACTTGGAAAAATCAATTATCCATCAACCTTGAACCAATTGAATCTCTACTCCTCGTATTCGAAGCGGAAATGGAAGGTCCAACCTTAAATTCCATCGAGATAGAAGATACCCCCCTTCTTACTATTGAAGGTCCCTGGGACGTAGAGTTCAATCCTGTCGCAGGTGAACCGTTCACCCGAACCTTACCAACGCTGATCGACCTGAGTAAAGACGAAACGTTAAAAACCTTTTCGGGCACTTTGACGTATACGACCACATTTGAAATGGACAAAGACATCAAAGCCCTATTGGATGCCGGGACAGTCCACGAAACGGCTGAAGCCTATATAAACGGTATCGCCTTAGGTATTCGCTGGTGGGGACAACGGCAATTCGAGATAGCCAAAGAACTAAAAGCTGGCACAAACGAATTAAAAATTGTTGTCACCACGTTGATTAATAACTACTGCCTTTCCCTTAAGGATAATGCTGCTGTCCAGTTGTGGTGTAACAGGCATAGGAATCCCGAGCATTTGCCCACCGGTTTGTTCGGGCCGGTACAGGTATACCGTATAGAATAATATCAAGTATTCTGGCCTATATCGTTTTGAGGCGAGTTTCGAGATTTTGCGCTAATCCTTCAACCCTCCCCTGCCCCTCCCAGGCTTATGCTCACCGGGGGAAACGGCTCGGCGGAAGCCTCACCCTCCCGTTTCAGATATGACTCACCGGCTGGAAGCCGATGCTCCCCGGCTGATGCTCCCCGGCTGATGCTCACCGGTGGACATAACAGGCCTGAAGGTTGTTCTTCTGGTTGGGGGAAGGAAAGATCGGGTTGTTTGGTATTTTTCTTGGCTTTGTTTTTTCTGTTTCGTTTAGATTTTGATTTGTTTGATGATTGTTGGTCTTCCATCGGAGATGCAAATAGATCAATAAAGTCTTCGTCACCGGCTAGTTCGTTCAACGTGTCGGCCAGGCGGTTGTTTTTTAAGTACAAGAATTTGCTGAGATAGGATAGATATAAACGGTGCAGGGATTGGGTTTTGGAAGATAGATAATCCTCGGTTTTGAGTAGTTCCTGGCTCATGTTTTCGAGAATATCCATCAATTTATTGAGGGCGGATTCTTCGAATTGGGTGATTTTGTTGAGATCGGTTTTGTTTAACATTTTTGGTGTTTCCTCCTTGGGAAAATTAACGTTCTGGAACGTTATACTGCAAAATTTGTGCCATCGTGAACATTTGATCATTAAGCGTTGATTTGATTGGAGTTAATTTTTGGAAATAGCGGCTTTACCGGAATTGGTAAGGATGAGAGGATTTTCGGGGCGCGGGCATCCTGCCCGCAAGCGGGTGCGGGGAGAGGAGTGGGTTAGAGCGTTGCCTTTAGATTCGTGAGAAGAATTTGAGTATATGGGTGTGACGAGCGGGCAAGGATGCCCTCACCCCGGGATGGTGCATTGCCAATTGGCTTGAAGGAGAAAGTTGGCAGGGTGGGGATAATGAAGAAGGGGCAGGTTTGAAACCTGCCCCTACATTTTTGGTATCTACAATATCGGTAAGGATTAAGTTTGATTTATGATTCCCGGGATTCCGTGCATGATTTTTGCCATCGGAGGAGGAGGTGTTTCATTCTTCGAAGCACATCTGGATGCTCTTGGGCGAGATCGTGCTCTTCGCTGGGATCTTCGAGTAAATCATATAATTCAAATGATTTGCCTCTATCGTTGCTAATAATTTTGTACTTATTGTTTGTCATGGAAAGCTGGTTGCGGAATTCAAAGGCGATGGGTTTTGGGCGGCAGTTTTGCTTATCAAGCAATACATTGGTTAATCGGATTCCATCAATCGGCTCAGGCTGCTCGGCCATCTTAATACCCACCAGGTCAAGGATGGTGGGGTAATAATCACTGGTGCAGCATGGCATATCAACCGTGCGTGGTGTTTTTATTTTGTCAGGCCACACCACAAAGGCTGGTACGCGTACACCGCCTTCATACAGGCTTCCTTTGCGGCCACGATAAGGGCCTGAAGAACCTTGCTGGCGGTTCCCTGCCTGTTGGTTGGTTCCACCTCCTCTTCCTGCCGGGCCGTTATCCGAGCAGAACCAAAACAGCGTATTTCCATTCACGCCCAGTTTTTTCAATTCATCCTGCAGGCGGCCAACCTGTTCATCCATCGAACTAATACAGCCGTAATAATGCTGTTTGTTAATATCATGATCCTTATACATGGCCCGGTGCTTTTCACCCGCCACAACGGGTGAATGGGGAGTATGGAACCATATCACAGTAAAGAATGGCGTTTGCGATTGAGCCGCATTTTGAATAAAGGGGATGACTCGATCCATAATGACACGTGAATTATCACCCTCCAGATTTTCCGTTACGCGCTCTTGGGGGCCAGTCCAATAATAGGTGCCGAATGGTTCACCCGGTGTGCCTTGTCCCCAATGATCGGGGACTATCAT
>CAZFER010000007.1:0-41969 GCA_964517495.1 uncultured bacterium
TGTTGTCGATACCGATTGGATTTAAATCGACATTAGCAAACGCCATCACAACCTCATAAAGCAGATTCTTATCGTTCATCTTTTCGACTTGAATGCCAAAATCAAATCGTTCCATAAATACCGTCCTACAGGTTAAACCATTTGTTATTAATTTTTAACCTCTTTACATAATGTATACGTGAAGCGGCAAACGGGCATGTTATAAACCCGCCCCTACATTTTTGATACCCTTAGGGTGTGGAGTTGATAGGGGTGGGTTTACAACCCGCCCTCTACCCTGCCCTGTTTACAACCCACCAGCCTTTCGGGTAAAACCCTTTGATATTCTCATGAATCGTGTACTTTCATTTAGAGTGATGGACACAAACATGGATGAAGGATAGCGACAATGAAGTTCTACGACCAACTTTCGCAATCGTATGATTATTTCATCAACTGGCAGGATCGGATCAAAGTGGAAGATCCGTTTTTTCAACACCTCTTCCAGGAGCGGATGGCGATCTCTCTTCTTGATCTGGGCTGTGGGACGGGCGGCCACTCCATTCATTGGGGAAAAATGGGCTACAACGTGGTTGGCATCGATAGTTCAAGCAAAATGGTCAAACAAGCCCAGCAGATCGCGGAAGATGAAGAAGTTGACATCGAATTCCAATGCATGAAAATCACCGATTTTGCCAAAAAAATCCAACAAAAATTCGATGCCGTGATCTGTGTGGGAAACACGGTGTCTCACCTTTTGGATAAGGATGCGCTGCTAGCGATGTTTAAAGAATCGGTTAAAGCCCTAAAATTAACGGGAGTGGCTATTTTTCACATCCTCAATTATCAACCCATTATGGAACATAAAAGCCGTGATTTACCGGTCAAATCCCACATTGATGAAGAGGGCAAGGAACATGTGTTTTTTCGCTTTTATGATTATCTTCCCCACCATCTCGAATTTAACATGGTGGTCGGCGTAAAAGACGAAAACGGCTGGCAATCACGCAGCCACCAGTTGTTGCATCACCCCTGGACACAAGAAGAACTGCTGGAAACCGCCAAAGAGGCGGGATTCACCCATATCATGTGCTACGGTGGCTATGATTTTTCTGATTTTAATCCCGAAAAAAGCAAAGACTTGCTACTTGTCTGTGAATTGGGTGAATCAGAATAAACTTTCCCCAAAAAAAGTTTGCTTTAGAACCACTTTCTTGCTTGACATTTTAGCGGTTCAGACTAAATTGTGTTTAGCGCAGAAAGGAGGTGGTCCACTTATGCTAGAAGATTGTAAGCCCGATACGGCTCATAGCGCAGGTGGCTGCGGAGGTGAGGAGAGCTAAGCGCTCTTGACCTTCCTTCCTGATTGGGAAACGTGGCCGTTTTGTTCTTCAAAACAGTCACATAGTTCAGGAACTGCTCTCCTGACTCTCCAATCCGAACAGCTAACCGAGAACGGGCGGCTAACATTAGCCGCCCGTTTTTTCATTCAGATTTTAATTGATTTTAAATTTTTAGAGTTTCAGTTTATAATTACTATTGTTGATTAATCCAATCAATTTTTAATAGAACTGATTAACTATGAGGAAACATGATACGAACTGTCTTTCAAATTACTTGTGATAAAAATGAAGCCGCCGCTTTAAGCCGTGATATCGCAATTGAACAGACTGTCGAATTTCCCGAATCGATGATTCAGTCGGAAGAGATTTTGCAAAATATTGTCGGGCATGTCGAGCATATTGAAGAGGATGCCCAACATCCCAACCGGTTTACAGTGGTTATCGATTATCAAGCCGATATATCCGGTTATCAAATCCCTCAGTTTTTGAACCTGATTTATGGAAATATCTCGCTCAAGCGTAATCTGCGCCTTGTTGATATCGAGTTTTCAGATGAGTTCCTCAATCATTTCAAAGGTCCGCGTTTTGGTATATCCGGGATACGCAACCTGTTGGGGATTTACAACCGTCCCCTGCTTTCAACGGCATTGAAACCGCGGGGTTCGTCCGCGGAAGAACTGGCAGCGATTACCAAAGCCTTCGCCTTGGGAAAAGGGGATATCATCAAAGATGACCATAACCTGATTGATGAGTCGTTCGAGGCGTTCCAGCATCGTGTTTCCCTCTGCCAAAAAGCGGTTATGGACGCGTCAAATGAAACAGGCCGCCGCACGCTTTATTTCCCCAATATCATGGCGCCGGTCGAGCAAATTGAACCTCAAATACAGTATGTGCTCTCATTGGGAATTAAGGGAATTCTTATTTCACCATTCGTGGTTGGAATGGACCATACACGTTATCTGGCGGAAAAATATCCACTGGTTTTTATGGCTCATCCAACATTTACGGGCACCTTCTTTCATGATTCCACGCATGGCATTGAGCATGGATTGTTTTTGGGCAAGTTATTCCGTATGTTGGGGATGGATGTTTCCATTTTCCCCAATTACGGGGGACGGTTTGTCTTTTCGCAAGAGGATTGCCATTCCATATGCCGTCATTTACGCTCTCCCCTGGGCAAAATGGAACCCGTTTTTCCCGCTCCCGCAGGTGGCATGAAATATGAGAATATCCCTTCGATGGCGGAAGAATATGGGCCGGATACTATTTTTCTGATCGGTGGTGCGCTGCTTACCTATTCATCCAACCTTGCCGAAAGTACTGAAGCGTTTTTGAATAAAATCAAGGAATTTTATGAGGAAAAATTCACCTCTCCCGCCGTGCAGGATTTATCCGCCTGTGAAGTGCAAAACTCATCATGTGATGCCTCTTGCCGGCAATCTAAAAGTGATATTTTGGATCATTTAATTTTTAAGGATGATTTCACCTGGGAGGGAAGAACCCCATCTGACTACAAATCTTCAGAAGACCTGCCGTTTAAAAATATCACCCGTCATGAATTAATTGGCCCCTTTGGGGAGCAGACTGCCTTTGACCTGCGTTACTTTGAAATTGCCCCTGGTGGGTACAGCAGCCTGGAAAAACACCAGCACACCCACACCATCATCGCGGTCCGTGGCGAGGGATTGTTGGATAAAAATGGAACGCAAATCAGCCTAAAACCAAACGACATTGCTTATGTTCAACCGATGGAAGTACACCAACTGCGCAATGATTCGGATACTCCCTTTGGGTTCTACTGTATTGTCGACCATCAACGGGACAAGCCAATGAAACCTTGATTTGTTTTGGATGCTAATGTTGACTCAAGGGCTGACTCCTTCGTCGCCTTGCCCTTGCCACCCAGTCTTTTTAAACCTAAAAGAGGTCACTTTCTGGTTTTTTTGTGAGGCGCTACAATATATTGCTTTGATTAAATTATATCTTCAATAAAGGGAAGTATTTGCCCTATGGCTTTAAAACAAACTGAACCATACATGGATCCCCAGGTTTTGCCGGATAAGCGGGGGCGTTTTGGCATCTTCGGGGGCCGTTATGTCCCCGAAACGTTAATGCCAGCCTTATTTGAATTGGAAAATGCGTTCGAAGATGCCATCAGCGATGCTGACTTTAAACGTGATTTTCACCGGCTGCTTAAAGAATATGTGGGCAGGCCCACCAATTTATATTATGCCCAACGCTTGACCGAACATTTAGGTGGAGCGCAAATCTATCTGAAACGTGAAGATTTGGCCCATACCGGCGCCCATAAAATCAATAACACTATCGGCCAGATTTTATTAGCCGTGCGTATGGGAAAATCACGCATTATTGCCGAGACCGGTGCTGGCCAGCATGGAGTGGCAACCGCCACCGCGGCAGCTCTGTTTGGCCTCGAATGCCATGTGTACATGGGTGAAGAAGATACCGAACGCCAGCGCTTGAATGTATTTAGGATGAAACTACTCGGCAGCGAAGTTATTCCGGTTACAAGTGGTGCGAAAACCCTGAAAGACGCCATGAATGAAGCAATGCGTGATTGGGTCACCAATGTCCGCAATACTCATTATGTGATCGGTTCGGTTGCCGGGCCGCATCCTTTCCCCAAAATGGTGCGTGAATTCCAATCGGTAATCGGTCAGGAAACCAAAGAGCAGTTTAAACAAGAAACTGGGAAATTACCTGATGTTCTGATCGCATGTGTTGGCGGGGGCAGCAACGCCATGGGATTGTTTCATCCCTTTTATGAAGACCAAAGCGTAAAGTTCATTGGCGTTGAAGCCGCCGGTTTGGGATTAAATACCAACCAGCATTCCGCCCCACTTTCAGCCGGTGATTTGGGTGTATTGCACGGTTCGATGGGGTATTTATTACAAAATCATGAGGGGCAGATTTCGCTGGCTCATTCGGTCTCAGCCGGATTGGATTACCCAGGCGTGGGGCCTGAGCATTGTTATTATAAGGACAGCGGACGTGCGGAGTATGTTTCTGTTACGGATGATGAAGCCCTGGAAGCCTTTGTTCAACTATCAAAACTTGAGGGAATTATCCCCGCACTGGAAACATCACACGCGATTGCTCATGTATTTAAAATTGCCCCAAAGATGGCTAAAGATCAAACCATCGTGGTTAACTTATCCGGACGGGGTGACAAAGATGTGGAATCAGCGGCGAAACATTTGAAAGGGGTTGTCGAATGAGCCAAACCGGATATACCACTGAGCGGGGTGCCGCCGCCATTCAGCATACGTTTGAAAATCGCAAGAAAAATGGGGGAAAAGCCCTGATTACCTACCTGATGGCGGGTGATCCTGACTTGGGAACCACAGAAAAGATTGTAAGGAGTATTGCCGGTATTGGCGTGGATTTGATTGAGTTGGGCATGCCCTTTTCCGATCCTCTGGCGGATGGCCCCGTGATTCAGCGTGCTGCTATACGATCACTCAAGCAGAACATGACCATGAAAAAACTGCTGACCTCCATCCGCGAACTTCGGCTTGACCTTCTGACACCGATTGTGATCATGACCTATTACAATTTGTTTTACCGCTATGGCTTGGAGGCGTTTGCTCGTGATGCTGCGGATGCAGGGGTGGACGGCGTTATAATTCCTGATCTCCCCGTGGAAGAGGCGGCGGAATTTGGCGAGATTTTAGACCGGCATGGATTGGCCATGATTTACCTGGTCGCGCCTACCAGCCCCAATGAGCGTATTGAAGCCATTGCCAAACAAGCCCGTGGCTTTATATATTATGTTTCACGCACCGGCGTGACCGGTGAACAAAAGGATATTGCCGAGGATATCAAACAGAATATCGAGCGGATTCGAACCTATTCCAACCTGCCTGTTGCCGTGGGATTCGGCATCTCCACCCCCGAACAGGCCTCGACCATTGCCTCGTTTGCAGATGGTGTGGTAATGGGGAGCGCGATTGTTCGCCTGATTGAAGAGACTAAAGAAATGCAAGAACGGGCAGCCACCCGCTTTTTAAAACCCATTATTGATGCCTTGCATGGGACTCAATTGGAATAAGCTAAAAAATAATCTATCGAAGCTGTTGATTTTTGGTAGGTTTTTTTGTTTAATATACCTATCACTACTGTTCAAATTGTGTTAGTAAGTTAAGTAGTGAAAAGTGAAATGATGTAATTTAATCGTATTTATCTGTTAAATGTATTGTTCATTAATAGCCATCCAAGTGTTCGGGTGAGGATCTATCTGATAATATTCATCTTTGTTGATGAAGTCAGTCTTTCAAATCTTGGTGTTGAGATAGGAGAAGGAAAGTGGCTTGGTTTCGTAAGAAAAGAAGATTCACGCCCCTTACCAAAAATGAGAAGAAGAAGGATCTTCCCAGCGGAATCTGGCGCGTTTGTGACGGTTGCGGTGAATATGTAACCAATGAGGAAATTAAACGCAACCTGTTTATTTGCCCCAAATGCGACCATTATTATACCTTTCCGGTGGAGGATCGGTTAAACCATTTATTGGATGAAGGGAGTTTTGAAGAATTTGAATCCAATCTGGCGTCGAAAAATCCATTGGATTTCGACGGGTATGATCAGAAATTGCAACGTGCCCAACAAAAAACAGGACGCTATGAAGCGGCTGTGACTGGTTATGGGCGGATGAATGGATGCCCGATGATTGCCGGGATATTGGATTTCTCGTTTATGGGCGGCAGTATGGGTTCAGTAGTGGGCGAAAAACTAACCCGCGCCGCGGAACGCTCATTGAATGATGAACTTCCATTAGTTATCGTTTCCACTGGTGGAGGCGGAGCACGCATGCACGAAGGTATGCTGTCGCTGATGCAGATGGCCAAAACCAGTGCGGCGGTGGGAAAGCTTAAGCAATTTGGGATCCCGTATATCTCGATCATTGCCAATCCCACCATGGGTGGAGTGGCAGCAAGCTATGCCGCCCTGGGAGATGTGATTATTGCTGAACCCAATGCGTTGATTGGCTTTGCGGGACCACGTGTGATAGAACAGACCATCGGCCAGCAATTGCCGGAAGGCTTTCAACGCGCTGAGTTTTTGTTGAAGCACGGCATGATTGATGTAATCGAATTACGTCCGGAACTCCCGGCGCTAGTAAATACGCTTTTGAAACATCTTTGGTATAATCGGGCTTCAATGGTTCAGACTCGTTCGGAAGGAACCACGGGTAACCTGTATACCATCGCTGAATAACGATTGATTGTTTTAAGTCGAAACCGGCTGCACATGCTTCATGTTTGCGGCCGGTTCGTTGTTTAGGGCCTTTTCGGTTAAGATGAAACGAATTATACTGAATATCATCAGTAAGGGGCACTAGCTCAGCTGGGAGAGCACTACCTTCGCAAGGTAGGGGTCGAGGGTTCGAATCCCTTGTGCTCCACAGATAATAACAGGCCTGAAATCCTATGGGGTTTCAGGCCTTTTTTAGGTTTATTTGGAGAGGCGTTGGTAAAGATTTTGGATGTCGTTGAAGAGGCGTTGGCTGGAATATTTTCGGATGGTTTCTTCTTGGGCAAGACGGCCCATTTCAGCGGTTTTGGCTGGATGGCTGATGGCTTTTATTAATCCATCAGCGATAGAATCAATATCCCCTGGTTCAACAATATAGCCGGTTCGGTTATCTTCAATGAGTTCAGGAACACCACCTACTCGAGTGGCTATTACGGTTTTTCCGGCAGCAAGCGATTCAATAACGGCCACAGGGAGTCCCTCATTCGCGGATGTAAGAACAGTGGCATCAAAAGCCTGGTAGAGGCGTTCCTGATCATCACAAAAACCGGGGAACAGACATCGATGAGTTATTTGCAGTTCCTCGGCGAGTTCCAATAAATGCGGTTTAAGTTCTCCATCTCCTGCGTTTACGAAATAGGTATCTGGATAGCTTTCCAAGACTTTGGCAATGGCCTGAAACAAATCTTCATGGCGTTTGATGGGAACCATACGTGCCACCATCCCCACGGTAAAAGCTCCATTAGGGATGCTTAATTCCTGGCGTACCGCTGTGCGTACATGGTCTGGCTGCTCGCTAAATCGATTCAATTCCAAACCTAAGGGAATAGTTATGATATGTTCTGGGAAACTAATTTTATATTTGAGTAAATCATCACGGCAACTTTCACTAACGGCGATGATGGTGTTGCACCGTTTGGCCAGAAAGCGCTCTACCCATTGAAAAAAAACACTTTTCACCGGGCTGAAGTAGCCGTGCAACACATGGCCATGAAAGGTATGAACGATAACCGGCACACCTGCCAGCCAGGCAGCCAAGCGGCCCACGGTACCCGCTTTGGCGGTATGAGTATGGACGATATCTGGTTTTTCCTTGCGAATTAATCGAAATAGTTGCCAGAATGTTTTAAGGTCGTAGAGCGGATTAAGTTCACGGCCTAAGCTTGGAATAATGAAGGGCTTAATGCCTTTTTCATCCGCCAGGGCATGCATATTTCCTTCTTCGGGCGCTTCAACACCAGAGACCAAATGGGATTCATATTGCTCTGAATCCAAGCCAGCGGTTAATAGAATCACATGAATGGCAGGTCCACCAACATTCAAGCGGGCAATAATACGAATCACTTTTTTCTTCATAATTAAGTACTATTTTGTCTCACATTAACTGAAATTTATAGGATAGCGCTTTTTCCTCTTTAAAAAGAATAGTATCATCATATTTACGTTTGATACTCTATCGTCATGGGACAATCTTAAAATGGCTGATGATTCAACACCAACGTCCTTCTTCAATGAGGATCAAATCTTTGAACTGGATGTTGATCTCTATTCCCCTTCCCTTTTGCAAAAAAGCCGTTTGAGCATAAAGCGGCGGATTTATAATCCCTGGATTTTTCCTTTTTTGGGATTTTTTCTGTCGTTTTGTGCCTTTCTACCGATGATATACAATTTCTTTCAGCTGCGCCGCTGGTTTTGGCTGACCACTTTCATTGTTTTATTGCCGGTTATTATGATCAGCGTTATAATGATGACCTATTCCACCGCTGCATGGATCGGTCTAACTCCAAGAGAGGCTGCCGGTTACTTGTACAGAATATGTTTCACCTTATCCGGAATCCTTGCCTATGGCATCCAGCGCAAGGATTATGAATGGTTTATTATGGCGGGTGGTGAAGAAAGATCAACTTGGAAGTTAGTCATTGCGCTCATCATTTTAATGGTTGCTATCATTTATTCTTTACAAAATTTATAGGCAGGGAAATTTTGAGATGGACGCCGTATATTATGAACGTCCCAGTGAACATTTAGAGCGGGGCCGTACTTTATTGAATATTGGCCGCCCCAGAGAGGCTTTGGAAGAGTTTCAAGCAGCCTTATCGGAAAATCCCCAATCCAGTGAAGCCGAAGCCTTGATGGCCGCTGCCCTATCGGCATTGGATAAACATCAGGCTGCAGAGCAGCATATCTGCCATGCATTGACGCTTGACCCGCAAGATCCCTTCAGCCATTTTGTTTATGGTTTGATTTTACATGACATGCAACGGGATGCGGAAGCAGAGCGAGAGTATCTAAACGCCATCTATCTCAATCCCATCTTACCAGACTGCCATGCGAGATATGCCTTGTTGCTTTATCGAAATGGGCAGGTGGAGAAAGCTAAAAAAATTGCTAAAAATGCGCTAAGATTTGATCCGGAAAATGTTGAAGCCCTGCAAATATTGGGGCATGCCAATATGGATGAATGGGATGTGGATATAGCCCAAAGCACATTTCAGAGGGCTTTGGCGATCGATCCGGAATCATCCGAGACACATGCCGGAATGGGGCTTACCCATTTACATAATAATCAATCAGACAAGGCACGGGATGAATTGAGAGAATCATTGCGGCTTGATCCAAACAATGAGTATGCGCAGGAATTGTATTTCCAAGCGGTGAAAACACGCCATCCTTTGTATTCCCTGTTCTGGCGCTGGTCGCTTTCATTAAAACGGTTAGGACGAGTGCAAGCGTTATTTTTGATTTTGGGTTTATGGTTACTGGTGAATATTATTCATCAGGTGAAGGTGCACAATGCTGAGTTTTTCGCTAATTATCCCATTGCAAATTATGCCGTTTCGGGATTGCTTATTATCTATGTTATTTTTTGCATTTATACCTGGGTTGCCGATCCCATATTCAATTTCCTTGCCCGGCGCGGTTGGATTAAATAAAGGTTTCCATTCTTATGAGTAAACAGGATATTGAACGTTTAAAAGCTCTCACAGATGCGCTTGAATACAGTCCTGAAAACATCCCGCTTCGGCAGGAAGTCGCGGAATTATGCGAAGAGATGCTGCGTTGGGATGAAGCCTATATGCATTATTCACAGCTGTGCACTGAAAAACCAGGGGTGATTGACCACTTTATCGGGCTTGCGCGTTGTGCGATGGCACTGGCGCGATGGGAAAAAGCGGCGGCCGCGTGTCGGGCAGCGTTGGATAAGAATCTTCGGCATGCCAGGGCCAATCTAATATTATCCAGAGCTTTATATGAAATAGGGGATGTGGAAACGGCGCGTAAACATTATGAGATTTCCATTGACCAGGATCCCTCATTGGAAGAAAAAGAAGAACGCGATAAACATTTTCCCGACGGTGAACAACCGAAGAGCATATTACGCATTCACCGGCGGGAAGAGCCGGATGAATCTGAATTTGAATTCGAGAAACCGTCGATTAACTTCAATGATGTCGGTGGATTAGAGTCATTAAAAGAGACCATTCGGCGCAAAATTATCCTTCCCTTTCAAAATCCCGACATTTTCAAAGCCTATGGAAAAAAAACTGGTGGAGGGATTCTGCTTTACGGTCCTCCCGGGTGTGGTAAAACGCATATTGCCCGTGCAACAGCGGGTGAGTGTGATGCTCATTTTATATGTGTGGAAATCAGTGATGTATTGGACATGTGGTTTGGGGAGAGCGAAAAGCGGCTTAATGCCCTGTTTCAAGAGGCACGCCAGCGTAAACCCTCCATTATCTTTTTTGATGAGATTGACGCAATTGGGGGGATTCGCAATCGGATGCGGGAAACACCGGGAAAGACGTTGGTGAGTCAGCTTTTGGCGGAAATGGATGGATATCAAACTGAAAATGAAAATATACTCGTCATTGGAGCTACAAACGCTCCGTGGCATGTCGATCCTGCCTTGCGCCGGCCAGGGCGATTTGATCAGGTTATTTTTGTGGCACCTCCTGACCTGCAAGCCCGCTCGGAAATATTGAATATTCACTCCAAAAACCGGCCCATAAAAGAAGTTGATTTTGCTAAACTTGCGAAGAAATGTGAGGGATTTTCAGGGGCTGATTTAAATGAACTGGTTGAAAAAGCCTGTGAGGAGGCCATGCAATTAAGCCTGGAATCCGGCCATATCGAACCGGTAACCATGAAAGAATTCACTAAAGCGCTTTCATTGTTGAAACCAACCACACGAGAATGGCTCTCGACTGCAAAGAATTATGCCACTTATGCCAACGAAGGGGGTATTTATGATGAAGTAATACAATACCTTCGCCAAATTAAATTCAAATAAAGTGTAAATGTTTTTTTGGCACACCTACTTTATGATAACTCACTCCCCCCGCGCCAATATGGCGCAAGAATGGATAAAAACCGTAAATCTTACCTTCCTAGATTCCATCGTTTAAACAACTCATAAATATAAACTTATATTATATATCACGATATGGAATACAACTTGCGTGATGCTACTTACCAAAAAATAAAGGCGATTTTTGGTCTTCTATTCATACTGGAAGTTTAACCTATAACTCATTTGTATCGGCCGCAAATAGGGAAGGCGTTATGAAAATGAAACGGAACATGATCCATAACGGCTTAAAAATACTATTAGTTACACTCGTTTTTTCAATCTTTAATGGACAACTTTATGGGTATGACAGACGCACTCCAATCGTGGAAGCTGTGGAGAAGGTGCTTCCGGCTGTTGTCGATATTAGCACCACAAAGAGTATTAAGGTATCCCCCTTTCCCTCGTTCTTTTCAACACCGTTTGATGATCAATTGGAGCGATTTTATAAAAGATTTGAGCGTACTTACCAATTGGAAGGGCTTGGATCGGGTGTTGTGGTAGAAGGTGGTTATGTCATCACCAACGATCATGTCGTGAAATACGAATATGGCTATGCGGACAAAATCGTTATCACGTTTTATGAGAACAAGGTTCAAAAGGAAGCAACTATTATTGGTGTTGATTCAAGAGCCGATGTGGCCATTTTAAAGATAAAGGATGAACCTCCGGTCGATCATCTTCCCTGGGGGCGTTCGGATGATTTGATGATCGGAGAGACGGTGATTGCGATAGGCAATGCGTTGGGACAATCCTTCACTGTGACGAATGGCATCATTAGCGCATTAAATCGGAGTATTAGCGATGAAAGCGGCCGAGAGCTTCATACGCTTATTCAAACGAATGCCGATATCAATCGTGGAAATAGTGGAGGCCCATTGGTTAATATTAATGGAGAATTCATCGGATTGAATACCGCGATTCTTTCACCATCTGGCGGCTCAGTGGGTTTGGGATTTGCCATACCGATCTCGCGAGTTAAACAAGTCTACGATTATTGGGTCAATCACATTCCCGCTATGGAGGATCGAATGGGGATTGAATATCAGGATATAACACCTGATTTACGCCTATTCTTTCAATCCAACTATGAAGAATTAAAAGATAAACCTCTCAGTGGAATTGTAGTACTGAATGTTGATGATGATGGTTTTTGCGCAGATGCATTGCTACGGCGTGACATTATCATCGGAGTGGATGGGAAGACAGTCACTAATTCCAGGGAGTTTATTAACCATTTGGAAGAACACCGTGGAAAGAGTTTGCAGCTAAGCATTATTCGTGAAGGCCAAAAAGAGACGCTCCAGATAAAAGTACCCGATGAACGAATACAAACCACCCAGTGGCTGGGTATGGAGATGCAAAAACTGGACAGCCCGTGGCGGCGATGGTATGGCATCGATAAACGGCAGCACGGGCTGGTAGTGCTTTCCGTTTCTCCTAATAGCCACGCTGCTGAGATGGGCATCAAGCGAGGGGATATCTTACTGGCCATTGATGCAAAACCTTTGGTAAACCTTGAAGATTTAAAAGCAGCCAGGGATGAGTTAAAGAATCAAGATGAAGTCATCCTGGATGTCTATAAACGGAGTGAAAATGAAGCCCGTCGAATCCAGTTACCTTTGGATTCAATCTTATAAAAAATTAAAAAAAACAAAACACAAACCTTTGTTTGAGGTGATAAAAGTGAGAAAACCGGCAGAACACAAAGTGGAAGATATCACACTTCAGCATTTTAAAGAACCGGAAGATGACAAGAAAAAAGAAGTCAAATTTGCATTGGAAGACGAATGGAATAAAACCAATGCAGGCGAATCGGCTGAACCATCCGAACCGCTGGATGAAAAAGCCGAACCGGCGGAACCGGCTCAAACGGAACAGCCCGAAGAGGAGGATATTCAAAAAATTATTCAAGAACGCGATGACTATCTTAGCCACTTAAAACGGTTACAAGCCGAATTTGACAATTTCAGAAAACGTGTGCAAAAAGAACGAGTTGATTTAAGAGAATATTTATTGCAGGAAATCCTATCACGTTTATTGGATGTGGCGGACAACATGGATCGTGCGCTGCATCCCCATAATAAAACGGATGATATTGAATCATATCATGCCGGTGTGCAAATGGTGTATAACCAATTCATGTCTGTGCTTGGCGATTATGGTTTAAGCCGTATTGAATGTGTGGGGGAAAAGTTTGATCCCCAGTACCACGAGGCCATTGCCCAACAACCTTCAAAGGAGCATGAACCCGGAACGATTATCAACGAAATTTCTCCCGGTTACTTGTTGAAAGATCGAGTTTTGCGCGCTCCCAAAGTACAAGTGGCTGTTGAGGATACCTCGGAGTCAGAAAAGAAAACGGAATAATTAGTTTAAATAAAGAAAAACCATTGAAATAGGAGATAGAATCATGGGAAAAGTAATTGGAATTGATTTAGGAACAACAAACTCCGTCGTTGCTGTTATTGAAGGCGGAGAACCCGTGGTAATCACCAACTCCGAAGGCGCACGAACGACTCCGTCGGTTGTTGCGTTTACTGATAGTGGAGAGCGCCTGGTGGGCCAGGTGGCCAAACGGCAGGCCATTACCAATTCACGGCGAACTGTCTTTTCATCCAAACGATTTATTGGGTGCAAATTGGACGAAGTGGGTAAAGAAAAATCCAAAGTCCCTTACGAAGTGAAAGCGGATAATGAGGGGAAGGCTTATTTCGTCATTGATGGAAAGAACTATAAACCCGAGGAAATATCAGCACGTGTGCTTCAAAAGATGAAACAGACGGCGGAAGATTATCTCGGGCAGGAAATCACCCAAGCGGTTATTACAGTCCCGGCATACTTTAACGACAGCCAGCGCCAGTCCACCAAGGATGCAGGGAAGATCGCCGGATTGGAAGTGTTGAGAATTATCAACGAACCAACCGCCGCGGCATTGGCTTATGGCCTGGATAAGAAGAAGGATGAAAAAATCGCTGTTTTTGACTTTGGTGGAGGAACCTTTGACATCTCCATCCTGGAATTGGGTGAAGGTGTCTTTGAAGTGCGTTCCACCAATGGAGATACTCACTTGGGCGGTGACGATATTGATCAGGTGATTATTGATTCTATTGCCACCGAATTTCAAAAGGATTCGGGGATTGATATTCGTAATGATCCAATGGCTTTGCAGCGGCTTAAAGATGCAGCAGAAAAGGCCAAATGCGAGTTATCATCAACGACAGAAACATCGATAGATATTCCCTTTATCACCGCTGATTCAACCGGTCCAAAGCACTTACAGATGAAGCTGACCCGATCAAAATTCGAACAGCTGGCGGGTCCCATTATCGAACGCACGATCGAGCCATGCAAGAAAGCCCTTTCTGATGCAGGTTTGCAGGCGGCAGATATCGATGAAGTCATTCTGGTGGGTGGTTCGACCCGTATCCCCATGGTCCAAAAGATCGTCAAAGACTTGTTCCAGAAGGAGCCTCATAAAGGCGTTAATCCGGACGAAGTGGTGGCGATCGGTGCAGCGATTCAGGCTGGCGTGCTAAGCAAAGAAGTGAAGGACGTCCTGCTGCTCGACGTAACGCCACTTTCACTGGGGATTGAAACGCTGGGTGACGTGTTTACCCGTTTGATTGAGCGGAATACTACCATTCCCACCAAGAAGAGCCAAATCTTTTCGACGGCGGCGGATAATCAACCAGCGGTTTCCATTCACGTGTTGCAAGGTGAGCGGGAAATCGCCTCTCAAAACCGGACCATTGGCCGCTTTGATCTGGTAGGGATTCCACCCGCACCGCGCGGTGTACCTCAAATCGAAGTGACGTTTGACATTGATGCCAACGGTATTCTTCACGTTTCCGCCAAAGACCTGGGAACAGGGAAAGAACAAAAAATCCGCATCGAATCCTCCAGCGGCCTTTCAGAGGATGACATCAATCGCATGGTGAAAGATGCCGAATTGCATGCGGAAGAAGATAAGAAGAAAAAAGAGGAATCCACACTGCGAAATGAAGCGGATTCCATGGTTTATACCACTGAAAAGTCGCTTCAGGAACATGGAGATAAAATATCCGCTGAAGATAAAGCACAGGTTGAAGATGCCATCCAGAATATGAAAACCGCTTTGGAAGGCAGCGATATTGAAGATATTCGGACAAAGAAACAGGCGCTGGAGCAAGCCAGCCAGAAGATTGGTCAGGTCATTTACGAAGAGATGGCCAAACAACAGGCTGCCCAACAACAAGCCGGTGAAGCTGGTGAATCCACCCAAGCGGATATGGGTGACGCCACAGGTGATACCTCACAGCAAACCGATAGTTCAAAGAAGGCTGGAAGCGATGAAGATGTCGTCGATGCCGAATATACTGTGGAAAAAGAATAATAAAGTGAGGTTGAATGATGGGATCGTATGTTGTGAATGATTCCAAATCATATGCACTAAATCCGTTTCGGATAAATTGACGCTTGAAAACGGAGAAGATAACCTATCTTCTCCTTATTTTATTTGTATCGAATTGGAGGAACAAATAGCATGCCGACTTATGATTATGAATGTGACAAATGTGGATATGAATTTGAACGCTTTCAATCCATGACGGAAGATCCAATTAAAATCTGCCCAGAATGCAATGCCAATGGTGTAAGACGCCTGTTAGGAACCGGGGCGGGGATTATCTTTAAGGGATCGGGCTTTTACGAAACAGATTACAAACGCCAGCCGGAACGGGATAAATCCAAACAAGAATCCAAACAGGAATCCAAGAGTGATTCAAAATCGGATTCAAAGCAGGAAACATCGAGTGGAGGAGAAAAGAAGCAAGAGAACAAATCTGATTCTAAATCCTCCTCAAATAAAGAAGCAGCAGCCTAATCCAATAACAGTGCGTCAAGTATTCATGCTTTACGCTCATTCATGAAAGAGGGTAGTTTGCAGTGTATATTCTATGCATAACGATATAAAACGTTAATCCATAAATGTGGAAAAGCATAATCATGACTCAACCGGCAGCTATATATAGTGGGAAGGGAAATTTTATTTTGAGAATTAGTCAACCTATTGTTGACATAACAGGCTTCGCTATACTTTTTTTATGCCTGGTATTCCCAATCCAAGCATTCAGCCAATCGCAAGCCTCTCTTCCTTCCGCATCACCCGAGTTGGAAATCACACTTAAAACAGAAGGCCCTATGCCTGAGCATGTGGTGGCACAACGCCCTTTTGAATGGCGAATTATTATTCGATGGCATGGTGATTCAACAGCCATACAACCTTTTATCAAAAAAGAACCATCCTTCGATCAGTTGGAAGTGATTGAACCCTCTACAACCCTTAAAACAGGCCATGATGATATCGGCCGATATACCGAAATGCGTTTTAATTACAAACTAATGCCAGAAGTTGAAGGTGAAGCACGCATTGGCTCAACAGCGATTGCTTATCAAACCGGTGAGGATGAAGATGACCTGGCTTACCTTACAACACCATCCACGACAATTAATGTTGGAAAAGCGCCATTTGATTGGGGTGAATTTTTTCAAGGGATGGTGACGTCGCTGTTTTTTTGGGTTACGGTTATCTTTCTATTGATCATCATTGCCGTTACTATTTTTATTCGCAGGCGTTCGCACTCATCACAAACACAAACCGATGAGGACACAACCGCGGATCCACTCGACGAGATGCTGGAACACGCACATCGCGACCGCGTGGAAGGCGACATGAGTGGATACATACGCCACTTGGAACAAGCAGTAAAATATCATTTGGATCAACGTTTTCCTCAATATCATCAAGCTCAGTTATCAGGTTATATTGACGAAGTGGATTCAGAACTAAAACCTGTTTTAAAACGTTTTTTACATACAGGAGAAGAATGCAAATACGCTCCCGATCGTCCATCACCGGACGTATGGGATCAGCTTTGGAATGATACAAAACGGTTGACACAGATATAAAATTGGAAACTTAAGAAGGAGGTTTGAATTCGTGAACGAGGCAGTCACTCCCAGCCAGGATATTCGCGCGATTTCAGAACGTATTCGAGAAGAGAGCGCATTCATCACCCCGCTTTTGGATCAGATTGAAAAAGTCATTGTGGGCCAACGTTATATGGTTGAACGCCTATTGATCGGCATATTGACCGGTGGGCATGTTTTACTGGAGGGCGTTCCTGGTTTGGCCAAAACCTTAACCGTTTCCTCACTAGCCAAAACCATCAAAGCCTCGTTTCAGCGTATCCAGTTCACTCCTGACCTTTTGCCCGCCGACTTGATCGGAACCATGATCTTTAACCAGCAGACAGGTGAGTTTGTTCCGAAAAAAGGCCCTATCTTTGCTCACATTATATTAGCGGATGAGATAAACCGTGCACCTGCCAAAGTGCAAAGTGCTTTGCTGGAGGCCATGCAAGAAAAACAGGTCACCATTGGGAATGACACTTATCCATTGGTCGAACCTTTTTTGGTGCTAGCCACACAAAACCCCATTGAGCAGGAAGGCACCTATCCACTCCCCGAAGCGCAAGTCGACCGATTTATGCTTAAACTCAAGATAAACTATCCAACCAAGTCGGAAGAGCGGCAAATTCTTGACCGCATGACCGGTGAGGAAGTGGTCCAACCGGAGCCGGTTTTGGAGCAGGAAAAAATCCTGCAAGCCCAAAAAGTTGTGCGTCAGGTTTATATTGACAGCAAGGTCCGTGACTATATCGTTGACCTCGTATTTGCCACACGAGAACCAAGGATTTACGGGCTGGAAATCGAAGAACTGATCGAATTCGGCGCTTCACCCCGTGCTACGATTTTCTTGACTATCGCCGCCAAAGCCCATGCCTTTTTACGAGGACGTGGCTATGTCACCCCTGAAGATGTGAAATCCATTGGTATGGACGTTTTGAGACACCGAGTTATTTTGAGCTACGAAGCGGAAGCGGAAGAAATGACGCCTGAGCAAGTCATACAACAGGTATTTGATCATATCGAAGTTCCATGATCAACCAACCCTGTGGATGGAACATTTTGTCCGTTGTTTAACACGAATCTGATTAAATTACTTAAGTCCAGCGAGTTGATATGAACGATAACCCCTTGGTTTCAGTCATAGTTCGAACCTATAACCGGCCTCAACGGCTGCAGGAATGCTTGCAGAGTTTGCAAAGACAGACCTATCGGCCGCTGGAGATTGTCATTGTAAATGACGCGGGTGAAGATGTCAGCCATTTAATCCCCGTCGAGCTGGGTGATATTCCTTATCAGTATATTTACAATCAAGAGAATTTAGGCCGCACAGCCGCATTGAATATCGGCATAGAGGCTGCCAAGGGAGATTATACCGCTTTTTTGGATGACGATGATTTTGTTTATTACAATCATATCCAAACACTAATCAACGCCGCAAAGCCACAAAATCTTCCCGTGGTTTACAGCGATGTGTTGAATGTCACTTTTGAGCAAGATCAAATCACCGGTGAATGGAAACGGGTGAAAGAACAACTGATTTACTCGTTCGACTTTGAAAGTGACAATTTTCTCTTGGCCAATTATATTCCTATAAATTGTCTGCTGATCCGGCGTGATTGTTTTGAAGCCGTAGGGCCATTTGACGAGTCGCTATTAATCTATGAGGATTGGGAATTTCTGATTCGTCTTTCACGGCGCTTTCCTTTCCAGCATGTCCGGACGATTACAGGCGAATACCGACGGCGGGATGATAATTCAAATATCCTGGAACAAGAGTTATATCCCAACAACGAACGGACTGTGAAACGGCGATATCGAATGGAACGTGATGGCCGTTTTGATGATATATTCAAACGTACATTCCAGTTGAAACGTGAAATACGCCAGCGTGCCGCACAGTTTGATCAACTGATGCGCCAGGCAAATCAGCTTCAAACCCAATTGGCGGAAGCACAAAAAACCATTCTTCAACTCCGCCGGGAGAATAACCAACTCAAAATGGAGCGGATGCAATGATCCCAAAGGAATTGCTGCGGCAAATCCGGCGAATCGAAATACGAACCAACCGCATGGTCAATGATGTGCTGGCCGGTGAATACCATTCGGTATTCAAAGGCCAGGGTGTGGAATTTGAAGAAGTGCGTGAATACCAACATGGCGATGACATTCGAACTATCGATTGGAACGTCACCGCACGCATGGGCGAACCCTTTGTCAAGCGTTACCGTGAGGAGCGCGAATTGACGGTGATGCTCTTGGTCGACGCCTCGTCTTCCAGCATCTTTGGCACCGCGGAAAAAATGAAAGGCGAACTGGCGGTTGAACTGAGTGCGGTGCTAGCTTTTTCCGCCATTAAGAATAATGACCGTGTGGGGCTTTTGCTTTTTACTGATCATGTAGAAAAATTCATTCCTCCTAAAAAAGGGAAAAAACATGTCTTGCGTTTGATACGTGAATTGTTGTTGTTCGAACCCACGGGGGGACAAACGGATATTAAGGAAGCCCTGGATTTCATGGGGAATTTATTAACCCGCAAAAGTGTAGTCTTTCTTTTATCCGATTTCATGAGCAGCGATTACACAGAGGCTTTACGTATAACCAATAAAAAACACGATTTAATCACGATTAGCATCACCGATCCTCGAGAAATCGAATTACCTCCGATTGGTTTTCTCGAGTTGGAGGATGCTGAAACAGGAGAGATTGTTATCATCGATACCTATGACAAGGGAATTCGTAAGCGTTTTACAGACTCTGCTCACGAAGAGATCGACCGCTTAACCCAGGAATTCAAGCGAATGCAAATTGATCATGTTCCAGTGCGTACGGATCAATCTTATATCGAACCGTTGGTTCGTTTTTTCCATTTGCGGGCCAGCCGCTATTAACCGGGTTACTAATAATTTACATTGTGGAGAGATGGAACAATGCGTGACTATATCATACCGGCGATCAATCTTGTTCTGTTGATCTTTGTACTTTTCATGCTGCTGCTTACAGCAGGCGGGAGCGGGCAATCCACACTACCTTATTCTCCGGAATTGAGCCGTGAATTGGCCGCGACCTTTCTTGAACAGCAATTATACAAACAAGCCGTTCAGGAATATGAACGCTACCTGGCACATGCTGATATCCCTGCTGAACAACAGGCGAATATTCTTTATACCATTGGAACGACATATCTCGATCAATTGCATGATTATGAAAATGCTCTGGCCACTTTTTTACGTATAAGCAACTATTATCCTCAATCCCGAATCGCTCCCAAAGCGGAAAGCCGCATGATGAAGTGTTACGAGGAATTAAACCGCGGATTTGACGCCCAGCGAAAATTGGAGCAACTGACAGATCTGGAGAAAGAAGAGAAAGAACAAGGCACAGGACCGGTTGTGGCGCAAATTGGCGATCAAACCATTACCATGAGCCAGATACAGAACGAGATTGCGGAAATGCCTGAATACATGCGGCGAAATCTAAAAACACCCGAACAACAACTGGAGTATCTTAAAAATAAAGTCTTTAGAGAACTGCTTTTTGACAAAGCCATTCGCAAGGAATACCACAAGAAAAAAGAAATACGCGAACAAATTAAGGAATATGAAAAACAAATCCTTGCTCAAACCATCCTGCAAGAGGAAGTACAGAATAAAATCAACATTACACCCAGCGATATTGATCTCTATTACAAAGCCCATAAGGAAGAGTTTACGCAACCCTTAACCCTAAAAACCGCTCACATCCAGTTGGAACGCGCGGATCAAGTTAGTGAAGTAACCCAAGCTTTATCCAACGGTATGGATTTTGAAGAAGCGGTAAAAACCTTTTCCACCAATGCAGAAACCAAAGAAAACAATGGGATGCTTCCCGATATCCGCCAAGGCTCCAGTACCATCCCAGGCATCGGCAATGCCCCGGATATGATTGCTTCCCTGATGAAATTGGAAGAGGGAGCCATCAGCCCTCCCTTGGAAGGACCTGAACATATTCACATATTCAAAATCATGCAGCGCATTCCCGAACAGGTTAAACCATTGGACCAGGTTAGACAACAGGTTGAATCCCGCGTGCAGATGTTGAAGCAACGAGAATTACAGCAGCAACTGATTCAAGAGATGCTCAGCGCGGAGAAAGTTAAAATTCACGAGGCATATTTTAAATCAGCTCAATCCGGACCAAACCAATAAACTGAAATCAATCTAAAAAGGATTATGTCGACAAGTTTACTTTATTGTACTTTATTGATTTGCATGGCGGCCTCTCCCTCACCGATGAATGCCACAGGTGAGATAGAACCATCTTTGTATCCTGAAGTGGAAACCCATGTTGACCGTAATGAGATACTCATCGGCGATGTGATTCACCTTTCGGTCAGTATTACCCATGATCCCTCCGTTTCGATTATCGAACGAAATGAGGCCCTTAATCTGGGCCAATTTGAAATGAAGGAGATCAACCCGAAACCTGTCAAAACCCTTCCATCCGGCAGACAGAAAAAGACGATTGAATATGTCCTGTCCACTTATTTCACCGGTAAATTTACAATCCCTGCATTTACCTTTCAGTTCAGAACCGAAGATGGAGCAATTGGCGAAGTTCAAACAGTTCCGATCACCATAAATGTCCGCAGTTTGACTCCCGAGGAATCTGAAGATCTGGATATCCGTGATATCAAAGAGCCTGTTGTGATTGAAACCCCCGGCCGGTTAATGAAAATCACATTAATTGTTCTTGGAATTATTAACCTGATTATCACACTATTTTTTATATGGCGTTTTCTACGGCAATTGTATCCACCCCGGGCAGAGGTTGAATACATCCCCCCGGGACAGGCGCATGAACGAGCATTGGACGCCCTGTCAGGAATTCGGCAGAATGAGGACTATTTCGAAAATAAAAACTATAAAGCCTTTTCTAGCCATATCAGCGAAGTGATTCGTGTTTATATAAACCGCAGATGGCAAATTCATGCCATGGATTTAACCACAGATGAAATCATGAACGCTCTGAATCAATTGGATCTGGATGACGTCATTCTTGGCCATTTTCGAACATTTTTTGAAACCTGTGATTTGATAAAATTTGCCAAATACGAGCCCTCATCTGATGAAATGAATCAGTTGGTGGATACCGCGAAAGAGGCCATCAATCAAACCAAACTTGAAGAAGAGGCGATTGAAACACAACCGGAAAAAATGCTTGAAGACCGGCCTAAATCGCTCTTCTCATCTTTCTTTGGCGATCCCGATGTTCCTGTGGAAGTTCGCATTGGAGGGATGATGGTCCAAGCACTTTGTGTTTTGCTATTTCTGGATGGCCTTTATGACATGATTCAGCATGTGGATTGGGCGCCAGTCACTCAGCTCATAACCTCGGTGATCCTGTTCTGGTTTGCCCGGGGATTTTGTTTTGGATATCGCATCTGTGTTTATTACACTTTAAAAGATACCATCCTGGCTTGTAGTGGATTGGTGTTATTGTTTGTCAGCGGTTTACGATTTGAAGCCTATTTGTTAACCGCGGTGATTATTGTATTAATGATCACCCCAATTGTATTTGCTTATTTAAATTGGAAAGAACTACATTAAGTCGAAGATAAAAAACCATGCGTTTTGCTTATTATTGGTATTTAACATTAATCATCATCATTCCGTTCTTGATCTGGCGGTATATCTATTGGAAAGGAACCGCCCCGCTCAAATACTCGGATATTGGCCGGGTAAAAAAAGCATTTGGTGTGGCGAGTTCCCGCCCCCCTGCAACCCATACGCTTAGGCACCTCCTCTTTGGGCTGCGATTAGTGGTTTTAACTCTATTTATTCTATCCATCGCCAGGCCGCAGGCAGAGATCGTGAGCAGCGAAATTTACACAGAAGGTGTAGATATCATTTTGACTGTCGATGTGTCCGGCAGTATGGACTTCATCGATCTTGATGTGCAAAACAAACGCACGCGTTTGGAAGTTACTAAAGAGGCGGTCAAGACATTCGTCAACGGACGGCAGAATGACCGTATAGGCATGCTGGTGTTTGCATCAGAAGCCTTTTTGCAATGCCCCTTAACGGTTGATTACGGCATTGTGAAGAATTTTCTGGACGATGTGCGCATTGGGATGATTGACGAACGCAGCACCGCAATTGGTAACGCCATCGCTTCCGCCCTGAACCGTTTACGCTATACAGAAGCAAAAAGCAAGGTGGTCGTACTCATTACCGATGGTGCCAATAATGCTGGCCAGATTGATCCCTTTACCGCGGCGGAAATGGCGAAAGCCTTGGATGTGAAGATCTATACGATTGGGGTTGGAGGAAGAGGCACTCCCTTTATGATAAAAAAGGGGATCTTTGGCAAAACAATGGTTCCCTACCCCGATGCGGAGCGGGTGGATGAATACTCCCTGACTCGGATTGCAGAAATTACCAATGGAAAATATTTCCGGGCCACCGACACAAAAGGATTTTTCAAGATATTTGAAGAAATTGATGCATTGGAAAAAACCAAGATTCGATCAGAAGCGCATCGCCGCTTTCGCGAATTATTCCCATATACGCTTATCCCGGCATTGGTTTTATTATTGATCGAAGCAATATTATCCCAAACCAGGTTTAGAAAATTACCATGAGATTTGCGTCATATAATACATTAAATGCATTGCTTTTACTGATTCCACTCTACCTTTTCCTGCGCTGGGCATGGAAAAAGCGGATTATGGCCCTGCAGCGTTTTGGTAATCTGGAATTGGTGGAACGGTTGATGGAAGGCGTAAGCCGGCGAAACCAAAAACTGAAATTAGTTTTGATATTCCTTGTCTTTGCACTGTCTTTACTGGCATTGGCCCGTCCATTGTGGGGGCAAAAGGAGCAAGAGATTATATCACGCGGGCATGACATTATCATTGCTCTCGACGTATCAAAAAGTATGTTGGCCGAAGATATTAAACCTAACCGATTGGCACGGGCTAAATTGGAGATTTCAAATTTGATCGATCGAATGCAGGGAAACCGGATTGGCTTGGTCATCTTTGCAGGGGAGGCGTTTACTCAATGCCCTCTCACTCTGGATTATGCTGCCGCCAAAATATTACTTGAAGAAGTGGAAGTCGGCTCCATTCCTATCCCGGGTACAGCCATATCAAAATCCATCACAAAATCGCTTGAATCCTTTCCACCTGGAGAACGTGAATCCCGGGTGATTATTTTGATCACCGACGGTGAAGATACGGTGCAGGATCCTATCTCTGCTGCAGAAAAGGCAGCGGAGGAAGGCGTTATGATTTACGCCATCGGAATAGGCAATCAAATGGGACAACCCATTCCCATCCGGGATGAAGCGGGAAACCTGCAAGGATATGTTCAAGATAGTGAAGGAAATGTGATTAACAGTAAATTGGATGTAGAAACACTAAGAAACATATGCCAAACAACCAATGGTGCCTATTACAATGTGCAATCAGCCGATTTGGGCTTAAACAAAATCTATGAACATATGGAACAACGCCGCCAACAAAAACTATTGGAAACCCGGTTCGTCACTCAATTTGAGGAACGGTTTGAATATTTCCTGCTTCCCGCATTGATCTGTTTGTTGTTGGAAATGTTATTATCCGACCGCAAGCGGGCTCCCAAACGAACAGTGGGCGGTTACCAAAAAAATGAGTTACACTCTAATTAAACCACTTTTTATCGAGGAGAGGTAAATATGAAGAAATATATAAAAACCCAACTCAATTCTGTTCTCCTCATTTTGATTGCGTCGCTTCACTTGGGATTATTCAACCCATTACGCGATCGAACGGTGGAAGCCAATCGTCTATACTATCAGGGCGAGTATGAAAAAGCCATTCAACAATACACCGATATTGAAGCCACCCTTGCACCTGAATCAGAAGAGTTGCATTACAATATGGGGAACGCTTATTTCAAACTTGAAGATTACGAAAAAGCCACCCAAGCCTACCTCAAGGCTATTGGTTCACCTGACGAGAAACTGGCAGCCAAGGCCCATTATTCCATCGGCAACTGCCTTTTCCGGCAGGAAGATTACGTCAAAGCCATTGAATCATATATCCGTTCCCTGGAATTGAATCCGGATGATGAAGACACCAAATACAACCTCGAAGTGGCTCGCCGCAAGTTGAAAGACCAAATGGATAAAAATAAAGATCAAATGGAAAATCAACAACAGCAGCAACAGCAACAGCAACAAAATCAACAACAATCTCAGCAGGATCAACAGGATCAGCAGCAAAATCAAACCGAACAGCAACAACAGCAATCTCAAAATCAAGACCAACAGCAGGAACAACAAAACCAGCAACAGCCTCAAAATAATCAGCAACAAAACGATCAGCAGGAACAACAATCCAATCAAGCCCAACCCAGTGATGAGCAACCCGATGATCAAATGAGCAAAGCACAAGCCTTGCAACTACTTGATAATCTTGAAGAAAACGAAAAAGAGCGGCGTAAAGAATTTAAACGTTTTAAAACCTCCAGACCTGTCAACGTTGAAAAAGATTGGTAAGAGGAGGCCTACAAACCGTGATTATGAAAAATCGTAACATACGATTATTAATTATCCCATGCACAATTGCTTTGGCGATAACATGTATCCAAGCAGGTTATGCCGATGTCAGTTTGCAAGCCAGGCTCGAGAGTTCTGTCATTCGAGTGAATGAATCCACTCCCTTGCTGGTGACTGCAACCATAACGGGAGGAGAGTCACTCTCCGCCCCTAAAATCCCCAACCAGGAGGGATTGCAATTTCAATATTTATCCCAATCCCAACAATCACAATTCTCATTTTCAAATGGCCGAACCACCATGTCTCAAGTGGTTCAATGGAAGTATGAAGTCATTGCACTGAAAGAAGGAAAATATACCCTGGACAACATACAAATTCCAGGAGAGTCAGGCAATCCCATTAAAGCCAACCCGATAAAACTCACCGTCCTGGCCACGAGTGAATCAAAACCAACTCCCAAGCAAAATTCCTATGGGGTGTTGGTTACAGCCGAACTCAACAAGGAAAATGCAGTTGTCGGCGAAGAGATTATTCTTACTTATGATGCATGGATCCCTCCCAATCGAGGGATTGATCCAGCGAAAATCGAAGATCAGCGCGGCCAATTTCAAGGCTTTTGGACTGAAATTTATGACTACGGTGATAACCGCCCCGTTCAAAACATGAGAACACAGGATGGCACAATCTATAAAAAATTCCCTTTGATTCGCTATATTCTTTATCCATTAAAACCAGGGAAATACACGATTCCACCTTTGACATTGGTATGCCGGGTTCCAGAAGGCGGTAATCTCTCGTCATTTCCTTTTCAACGGAGAATGAAACATATTAGTGTGGCTTCGACCGAAGCAGTCATCCAGGTCGATCCTCTGCCAAATGAAGGAAAACCAGATATCTTTCAGGGAGCAGTGGGGAATTTCCAGTTAGAAGGCCAGGTGGAAAACACCGAGATTAATGAAGGAGATACCATCACCCTTAAAGTGGTATTGCGGGGCGAGGGAAATATCCGTAACGTGCCGTCCCCCATTCTTCCAGATCTCAGTAAATTTCAAGAATTCCAAGCGGATAAGGATGAAGAAATTCAGATCACGTTAGAGGGCGTTAAAGGGAGAATACAATACACTTATCCTTTGTTACCCCATGATCTCAACGCGAATACCATCGGTCCGGTACGGTTTGCTTACTTTGATCCGGAACAAGATAAATACCAGGTCCTTTCGACCGATCCGATCCAATTAACTATCCACTCGCTGCGAAACAGCATGCAAGGCATGGGATATACATCAGACCGCCGGATCATTTACCGTATTGGGGACGATTTTCGTTTTGTCATATCCTCTCCACTTGTTTTATCTACGATATTTCTGCCTGTATATCAAACGCCAACATTTTGGATTCTTTTTGTTACTCCGATTTTCATTATTGCTTTTGGGTTTTATTGGAAACGGCGGCGAGAGTTTTTGGAATACCATCCAGCCGTGCGGCAAAGTAAAAAGGCACCACGCCAGGCCAAGAGATTATTAACCGATGCCAGGAAAGCCTTTCAAAATGGAGAATTGGAATCTGTTTTTTCCCATCTGGAAAAAGCAGTGACCGATTATATCTCCAAGCGTTGGGATTTTTCCTGCGCTGGCATGACGTCCCAGGAATTGCAAAACGCTCTACAACAGAATGGCGTTTCTGAAGATGTTTCTGGGCAAGTCATCACACGCTTGGTAGATTTAGGCGCTGCGCGTTTTTCGGGCACAACGCATCAACATGAAGCGGTCCAATCCCATATTATGGAAACAGAAAAAATACTCAGTATGTTAATGAAACAAAAAACGGTCTAATGAATATACATTACCACGCTCGCAGCTTGGGCATATCAATTTTGCTTGCTTTACTAATCATGGCCTCCAATTCCATCGCCGGGCTTCATGCCGCAGAGGTTAATCCTTTATTACCCAAAGGATATCAAGAAGATTTGGACCAGGATGGTATTATGCGGCAGGCCGAAAAATACTATGTGGATAACGACCTGCAAAAAGCTCTGCAAGGTTATCAGTATCTTCACAAACTGGGTATTCGCAACGGCTACTTGTTTTATAACCTGGGTAACACCTATCTTCGCCTGGGCCATATCGGACCGGCCATGCTTTGGTATGAGCGTGCCTTGCGATATCTCCCCCGGCATGGAGACCTGCGTATCAATTACAATTATGCGCGAAATCAATTGGTCGATGAGGAATTTCAACAGCCGGGTTACGGCGGGACTATTGATTTTATGTTGGGGATTCACCATTACTTGAATTTACGCGAAAGTATCATTTGCATGTTGATCTGCTTCTGGTTATTAAGCATCAGCATTGTTACACAATGGTTTATCCGTTCAGAAAAATTGAAAGCATGGTTCAAAATCCCTTGTTGGATACTATTGGTTGCGTTTATACTTTTCTTTTTATCTTCTGCATTTAAAATTTGGCAATATGAATCACGATCAGAAGCCATTGTCATGGAATCGGCAGTCGATGTTAAAACAGGCCCAAGCGAGGAACTGGAAACAGCCTTTACCTTGCATGAAGGCACCAAGATAAGAATTATTCATCGACAGAGTGAATGGTTTCGAATTGAATTACCAGGCCATGCCGCTTTAAACGGCTGGATGCCGAAAAACACGGTTGAACGTATTTAAACCGTTCACTTTTTTCTATAAATCAAATACACATAAAAAAAGGAGAGGATAGATAAATGGCTGCAAAAAATATATGTTTTGAACAAGAAGCACGAATGGGAATATTGCGAGGGATCGAAAAACTGGCCCAGGCTGTAAAAGTCACTCTAGGCCCCAAAGGACGCAATGTGGTCATCGATAAAAACATGGGAACTCCCACCATCACCAAAGATGGGGTTACAGTCGCCAAAGAAATCGACCTGGAAGATCCGATTGAAAACATGGGAGCACGCCTGGTCCGTGAAGTAGCCTCCAAAACAAGTGATCTCGCTGGAGATGGTACCACAACCGCTACCGTTTTAAGCGAAGCCATTTACAAAGAAGGCCTCCGCATGGTTACCGCTGGGCATGATCCCATGACCATTAAACGCGGTATTGAAAAAGCTGTTGAAGCTATCGTTGAAAAACTTTTGAACACCGCCAAACCGGTAAAAGATAAAGACGAGGTTATTCATGTCGCATCCATCTCTGCCAATAACGATAAGCATGTGGGTGAATTAATCGCCGATGCCATGGAAAAAGTCGGGCAGGATGGCGTGATTACCGTTGAAGAAGGCAAAAGCATGAGCCTTGAACTTAACGTGGTTGAAGGCATGCAGTTTGACCGTGGTTATCTTTCCCCCTATTTCGTCACCGATTCTGAACGGATGGAATGTGTGCTCGAGAATCCCTACATCCTCCTGCATGAAAAGAAAATCTCCTCCATGAATGAACTTCTCCCTGTGCTCGAAAAGATATCCCAAAGCGGACGCCCCCTATTGATCGTCGCCGAGGATGTTGAAGGAGAGGCATTGGCAACCTTAGTGGTTAATCGTGTAAGAGGAATTTTAAACGTCGCGGCTATCAAAGCCCCCGGATTTGGTGACCGCCGCAAAGCTATGCTCATCGATATGGGCATCATGACCGGTGGACAGGTTATAACCGAAGACCTCGGCCTGACCCTTGATAATGTGAATCTCGAAGATCTGGGCCAGGCTAAAAAAGTGGTTATCGATAAAGACACCACGACATTCATTGAAGGTATGGGCGAAGAAAAAGAGATTAAAAACCGTATGGAACAACTTCGCACCATGATTGTTGAAACCACCTCAGATTATGACCGTGAAAAATATCAGGAACGCCTGGCGAAGATGGCAGGTGGCATCGCGGTTATTAGCGTGGGAGCAGCCACCGAATCGGAAATGAAAGAAATTAAAGCCCGGGTGGAAGACGCCTTACATGCCACTCGCGCCGCCATTGAAGAGGGAATTGTTACTGGAGGAGGCGTGGCTTTGATCCGAGCGGCCACAGCCCTCGATAAATTGGAACTTAGCGGTACTGAAGCAATCGGCGCTGAGATCATCAGGAAGGCAGTGGAATATCCAGCCTCTCTCATCGCCCAAAACGCCGGAAAAGAAGGAAGGGTGATCGTTCAAAAATTAAAGAAAGAAAAAGTCAATGTGGGTTATAATGCTCAAAAGGATACCATTGAAGATCTGGTTTTAGCGGGTATTATCGATCCAGCGAAAGTGGTCCGCACAGCGTTACAAAATTCCGCCAGTATTGCCGGACTGTTACTGACCACGGATTCCCTTGTATATGAAATCCCAGAGGATTCCGAAAATGATGAGCACGCCTGATTCACGCGCTCAGAACGAAAATCAACCGATTGAGTTCAATAACAACAGCCCGTGGACCTCCGCGGGCTGTTTTATTGCCCGTCATCCCATTCTTATTTGTGCCCTTTTATTTGTCTTTTTTTGGGGTTTCCGCTCTCAATATTATTCTGGCGATGGCGACCAACTCTGCCGTATGATCGAAGGCAGAGATCCCCTCTATTCAGAGGATGGCGATTTTTTAGGGAATGTCCGGGTCGTGTGGATGGTACAAACCGAGTTGGCGTCTCATGCTATATTTCAATTGGGTTATCACTTGCTTCACCCCTTCGGTTGGGATGCGTTTAGTGTGATCAATCTGGTCTCCTGCCTGGCTGGGGTGTTATCCATTTTTATCCTGCTTAAATTCAATGAACGGTTTATTGGTGTGGATCCCATTTGGCCTTTAGGCCTGTTTCTTTCATCTGGCCTGGCTCTCTACTGCAACGGGCACACTGAATACTACACCCTTTTTCTAATTACCTTGTTCTATTTTGGATATACTGGTGTGGGTTATTTAAAGGGCCACCATACCATGCTCCATGCCTCATTAGCGTTTTCTGCGGCTGTATGGATGCATTTGGGTATTCTTTTCGCATTTCCCGCACTTTTGCTTTTACCCATTTTAAAGAAACAGTTGAGGGATTTCCAATCCTTATCCATCGGACTAATTCCAACCGTGTTGGCATTCTTGCTTAAACGCTACTACTATTTGCTGGATATTTATATCCAGGGATTATCACCTTCCAAAAATTTCATTCCCCTTTTTGATGATCCCTCGGGTGAACGCTTTTACCTCATGTTTGATTGGTGGCATTTGGCCGACCTATTGTATGCCTGGGTTATGCGTTCCTGGATCTTTTGGCCGGTGTTGATCTGGTGTCTTGTATTGTTTGGGATAAGCAGCCTTCGTAATCGATCGCGTCTCTTTTTGTTAACCTACACGCTTTGTTTCACAGTGTTTACTCTCATCTGGCACCCCAACCTGGGTATCCGGCAGGATTGGGATTTATGGGCGATTGAAGCGGCACCTTGCCTTTTGCTTTTATTGACCTATTTACCCGAGTTTCTCTCATCTTCATTTCGCAAAACCACCCTTGCCATTCCCATTGCCGCATCCATGCTTATTGTCTACTCCTTCATTTTCAATGAGGCTCAATTTGACCAGCGAGGGTATGGCGGGATCGAATTAATTCCCTCAAAACAAGTTAATTATAATTTCACTTTGAATGGCCATCGTAAGCAGATGAAGGTACCTGCGGTCCGCGAAGGGATTTATGAATCCAAATTTATCAACGACAACGACCATCGGGTTCATGATTTCTATATTACCGTCGTTCCGGATATTGTCACAAACGTGAATTTGGAAATTGGCCCCAATTTAGGGCGCGGATCAGCACTTAATATAAGAGAATAATCAATATGTGAGGTTTTATCGATATACGCTTCCAAAGCGCTTTGTTTCGTTGTGCTCATGGCTTAGAATAATAAACACAAAAGCAGACCACAATGTCAAACAATCCACAATACAATGGGGAGTATGATGATGAATAAGCACTTTATTAATAAACGTTCAATTTTAAGGATTATTCCAATCTTATCTCTTTTTCTTTTAATTGGATGCACTCAACAAGGGACAGATACTGCTGGTGGACCTTCCGACGAAGATCAAACGGTCATCGCCGTTGTCCCCAAGGGTGTGGCCCACATCTTCTGGCAATCCGTTCATGCCGGGGCACTAACTGCCGGAAAAGAATTTGGTGTCCATATCGAATGGAAGGGTCCTCCCACAGAAACCCAAAAAGATGAACAACGCAATATCGTTGAAGATTTTGTCGTGGCGCAGGTGGATGGAATCGTACTCGCTCCACAAGATGAAAACGCCCTGGTTCCCGCCGTTGAAAAAGTGGCTCAGGCCAAAATTCCATGCGTGATTTTCGATTCTGGCATCAATTCGGATAAATATGTCTCGTTTGTTGCGACAGACAATTACAAAGGAGGCGTGATGGCTGCCAATGAGTTGGGGCGGCTGCTCAATGGCAAAGGAACAGTCATCATAACCCGGTGCGATCCCGGAAGTGACTCCACCAACAAACGGGAACAGGGCTTTGAAGATACCATCGCCGACAAGTTCCCCGAGATCGAAATTGTGGACAGTAAGTATGGCAACAGCGACCGGGAAGAATCACGTTCCGTCACTGAAGATATGCTCTCCGCCCACCCCGATGTGGACGCCATTTTTGCTTCAAATGAATCAAGCACGACCGGCGCCCTCTTGGCTTTACAGTCACGCGGCGTGGCTGGCAAGAAAATCTTCGTTGGATTCGATTCATCAGACGATTTAATCAAAGCGATGCGCAACAAAGAGATCAACGCCCTGGTTTTGCAAAATCCCTTCAAAATGGGCTATTTGGGAGTCAAAGCCATTGTCGATCACCTGGCTGGCCGGCAAGTGGAAAAACGGATCGATACCGGTGTCTATCTAATAACACCTGAAAATATGAACGAACCCCAAAATCAAGAACTCCTCAATCCAGACCTGTCTATTCTCGAGGAGGGTTGATCTTTGCCTGGACCATTATTAGCCATGCGCAACATCCATAAAGCATTTGGTGCCACCAAGGCTTTATCGAATGTTGATTTGGATGTTGAAGCAGGTCAGGTTCATATCCTCGTCGGTGAAAACGGGGCGGGAAAAAGTACCTTGATGAAAATCCTCACCGGTGTGCATTTTGCGGATCAGGGCAAGGTCCATTTTCAAGGTCAACCGTTTCTTGCCAGCCACCCCAAGGAAGCACTCCTGGCTGGTATCGCCATGATTTACCAGGAGTTCAATCTGACTCTTCATCTCCCCGTCCATGCCAATGTCTTTCTGGGACACGAAATCAAATCTTATGGAGTGACCAACACCCGGGCCCAACGAGCAATAACCCGTGAAATCTTCCAGCGTCTGGATGCTGAAATCGATCCTGATATCCCTGTCAACAATTTAGGCGTGGCACAACGGCAGTTAGTGGAAATTGCCCGGGCGCTGAGTGTGGATTCCAAACTAATCATCATGGATGAACCCACCGCCGCTCTATCTGATAAAGAAACGTTTAAACTATTCGAAGTGATTCAGGCACTTAAAAATGAAGGTGTGGGGATCATCTATATTTCCCATTACCTCGAGGAATTTGGCCAGATTGGAGATGTATATACCGTTCTTCGAGATGGCGAAAAAGTGGGATATGGAAAGATGGCCGATGCCACTCCCGACCAATTAATTCAAATGATGGTAGGCCGCACCATCGACGATCTCTATCCAAAACATAAACATGAGATTGGAGATGTGATATTCCGTGTCAATAACCTCAATAGCCCCAATGGAACACAACACGTAAACCTTGAATTACGGCGAGGTGAAATTGTTGGTATCGCTGGTCTGGTTGGCGCAGGCCGTACGGAAATGATGCGTGCTCTTTTTGGTTTGGATGCCAATCAACTCGATGAACTAAAAATTCACAATTATACAATCACTCGGCCTAATCCTTCCAGGATGCTTCGCCATGGTATCGGTTTGTTGAGCGAAGATCGTGCAGGTGAAGGCCTTGCCCAGAACATGACAATTGCTGTTAATATGACCCTGGCTATCCCTCAAAAAATAAGCCGGTTGGGGATTCTATCCTTCAAATTATTGAATGAACTGTCCAATCGGCTCATTAATCGAGTTGGAATCAAAGCCGAATCCCCCTTTCAAAAAGTTAACCAATTATCGGGTGGAAATCAGCAAAAAGTCGCACTTGCCCGGCTTTTGGGAGGAAATACCGACGTGTTGCTCCTTGATGAACCCACGCGCGGCATCGATGTTGGCTCAAAAGTGGAGATTTACCGGCTTATTGATGAATTGGCCCGTTCCGGGAAAAGCATTGTCATGGTATCCAGTTATCTACCTGAATTATTTGGTATGTGTGATTCACTTTATGTGATGGCACGTGGAACAATTAGTAATAAGTATGATATTAAAAACATCAATGAAGATCAGGTTATGGCGCTGGCAACCGGTATCAGCGAAGATAGTGTCAATCCAACATTGAATTGAAATGGGAGGCTGTTTGCGTGTTTAAAAAAACCGGTCAATTTTTTTCAGATCAGGTATCGATGCTTACCAGCAAACTCGGTCCTGTCTTTGCTCTGCTGCTTATTTTTTTGATATTCGGTTCAATCAAACCCGATCTGTTTTTCACCTTTCAAAATTTCAGCAACGTGGTCGGTCAAACAGTTGTGATTGCAGTGGCCGCAATTGGCATGACGTTCATCATCGTCAGCGCGGGTATCGACCTCTCCGTCGGTTCTGTCGTTGCTCTGGCCGGTGTTTATACCACCATGGTTATTTCGGTGGATTATTTTAACCTATCACTCATTTGGGGGCTGGCAGCAGGTTTGTTGACTGGTGCTGTCTGTGGCCTGATTAACGGTTTGTTTATCACAAAATTTAAACTCGCGCCCTTCATCGTCACCCTGGGTATGATGGAAATTGTCCGTGGGGTTGCCCTGCAATCCTGTGGAGGTATGCCAGTTTATGACTTGCCTAATAGTTTTAGTAACATCGGGAATGCGGTTTGGGAAATCACATTACTCAAAAGCGATGAATTTTCAGCGGATGAACTCAAATTTCGTAATCTCGCCATTCGATTTAAAGAGGCAAACGATCCCCTTTCCCACTATATTCAATCCAACCTATCCTCAGAAACCCGTACTCAACTTGAACAATTCAACATAAACCAACAACCCAATGAAGCATTGAGAACCAACATCGTCTCTGACTTGAATCGAATTATTCGCCAAGAACCGATTTATAATGAAGAGCGATTTGAATCCATTCAATTAACCGATCGTGTGATGGAACGGGTTAAAAAGAATCCCCCAGAACCCGAATTGTATCACCTTAATCGATTATTGCTTGAAGAAGCATATCCCAACTTAATCGACAAAGGGGATATGATTCTTATGCTTCCCTATTGTTTGTTCATCTTGATTCCATTGGGTTTTGTTGCTGGTTTTATATTGAAATATACGGTTTTTGGCACCCAGGTTTATGCGGTGGGTTCCAACGAACAAACCGCCCGGCTTTGTGGGGTGAATGTCAATAAAATCAAAATCCTCGTCTATTTAATCGGGGGCCTTGCTGCCGGTCTGGCAGGGATTCTTCATGCTTCCCGCTTGAATACAGGTCAACCCTCTGAAGCTCTAGGTATGGAACTCGAGGTTATCGCAGCTGTCGTAATCGGGGGAGGCAGTTTAATGGGGGGCGAAGGCACCATTCTGGGTTCTGTGGTTGGCGCCTTTATTATCAAGTTTCTGCGCAATGGCTGTAACTTGATTGGTGTTTCATCCTTTGTTCAGCGAATTGTGATTGGTTTAATCATCATCATTGCCGTTTTTGCTGATCAACTGCGAAGAAGAGCTCTCTCCAAACGCACCGGTGGATAAAATAAGTTAAAAAAACACCTATAATTTATTAAAAATATTATAAAAATGGGTCATTTCACCATTTTATTCTTTTTATATTGCGTTATATACCCCAGCTCATTATTCAGTCTCACATTCCTCGCAAACGATAAATCACTGATAACATATACCTTATAGATAAAATCCTTCATCCATCAATCCCTTTTTTCAGTCAAGAAAAATGGTACGCAGAATGCTAGTATGTGTAATGGATATATTTTTAACGAACAGGTTAGCAACTATGGATCGAAGACACTTTTTTACTACAATAGGAGCAGCTAGTACCGCCTGCCTGGCAGGCAGTGACTCAAACGCAAGCGAATTTAATCCCGATGATGACAATGTCTTGGGTGTTCTTACCGATGTAACCGCATGCATCGGTTGCCGCAAGTGTGAATGGGCTTGTAACGATGTCAATAATTTACCTGTCCAATCACTGGAATCGTTTGAAGATAAATCTGTCTTTAAAGAAAAACGAAGGCCGGATGCAGGTCACTATACAATCGTCAATGAATATCCAGGCCCGGAAGGTTCTGATAATCCACTGTGGGTTAAATTTCAATGCATGCATTGTAATGATCCAGCCTGTTACTCTGCCTGCCTGGTATCTGCCTTTACAAAAAACGAAAACGGTGCGGTCACATACAATGCTGACCGGTGTATGGGATGCCGATATTGTATGGTAGCCTGCCCCTACCAAATCCCAACCTATGAATACGATGTTGCCTTAAATCCTAAAGTGCAAAAATGTACGCTTTGTTTCCACCGAACCTCAAAGGAGGGAGGTGTGCCTGGTTGTGTAGAAATTTGCCCCACGCAATGCATGACTTTCGGTAAACGCAAAGATGTCCTGGAAGTGGCCAAATCGAAAATCGCGGAAAATCCGGATAAGTATGTTGATCACGTATATGGAGAGCACGAAGTGGGAGGCTCATCCTGGGTATATATCTCCAGCAAGCCATTTAACGAAATCGGATTACCTGAACTCCCCAACGAATCACCTCCAAGATTAACAGAATCCATTCAACATGGGATATTTAAAAATTTCATCCCCCAAATCGGCCTTTTTGCCGCTCTTGGAACTGTTGCCACGATATTTAACAGTAAACAAAGCAGCGATGACTCTTCCAATCGTATTCAATCAACGCCTCAACATACGGTTTTACCTAAACCCACTAATTCTAAATTCTTTACTCAAGGGGTATGGATATTAATTGCGTTGGCTGGAGTTGGGCTTCTTTTTGCCCTTACTCGTTTTATTGCGGGACTCGAAGCGGTCACCAATTTGAATAACCAATATCCCTGGGGGATTTGGATAGGAATTGATGTTGCGACCGGGGTTGCACTAGCAGCAGGTGGTTTTACAACTTCAGCTTTGGTTTACCTGTTCCATTGTAAAAAATACAAGCCTCTCGTGCGCCCGGCTTTGTTGACCGCGATGTTAGGGTACACCTTTGTGGTCTTGGGTCTGCTGGTTGATCTAGGACGTTATTACAACGTCTGGCATCCAATGCTTCCTTCGATGTGGTCCGGCCATTCTGTCCTCTTCGAAGTGGGCATGTGTGTGATGTTTTATCTGACAGTGTTATACATTGAGTTTATCCCCATCGTCACTGAACGGTTTATTGGGCACGTCAATCTTCCAGGCCGTTTAAGCAAATGGAATAAACCAGTCGATTCCCTGCTTCGTTTTGCCGATCATAATCTTAATCGGATTATGCTATTTTTCATCATTGCGGGTGTTCTGCTTTCATGTTTGCATCAATCCTCTCTTGGTTCGCTTATGCTTATCGCTCCCACCAAAATGCATCCGCTCTGGTTTACCCCTATTTTACCCTGGCTGTTCCTGCTTTCCGCTTTTTGTGTTGGATTCCCGATGGTCATTTTCGAATCCGCCATAGCATCAAAAGTATTTGGCCGCAAACCGGAAATGGATTTACTTACACCTATCAGCCGTTATGTCCTCATTTTGTTAATGGCTTATCTCACCTTTAAAGTGGGTGATATAGCCATTCGCGAGGTGAGCCATACGCTTTTCGAAGGCAGTGTTCAATCACTCTTCTTTATCGCCGAAATGGTTATAGGCGTTATCGTTCCAATGGTCATGCTTTTATATCGCCGGGTTCGAGAATCATTTCCCCTGCTATTTACCAGTTCCGCCCTGGTGGTTTTGGGTGTTGCCCTTAATCGGATCAATGTATTCATCACCGCTTACACACCGGTATATAAAGTAGAACCCTATTTCCCAAGTTTTGGTGAAATTTGTGTCACCATCGGGTTAATTTCCGCTTTGGTGCTTGTCTATCGTCTATTGGTCATTTGGCTCCCAGTACTTCCCACTGAGGAAAAGAAACATCCTACGGCTTAAGGAATATCACCATGAAAAACACCATTCTATATACAATTGTTAGCATTTTTTTCTTTGTAACACTGATCATTTGCTCTAATGGCTTTTCTCAACATCCCAAGCAGGCATTGGAAAAACTCGATTGTTTATTATGTCATTCATGCCCTAATCCCACTGAAGAAGAACCGTGCTTAATTACAGAATGTCCCCGTCCTATTCAATCAGCAACCACGCCCGTCAGCGAAAGTCCGGATGTGGTCATACTGGATGAGTTGGAAAATTTATACGTGCCGGTTCGATTTAATCACAAGCTGCACGCTAAAATGGCAGGGATGGCGGATGGGTGCCAGATGTGCCACCATTATCAGGATATCAGCAAAGAACTTTCATCCTGTAAATCCTGCCACCCAGTAGACATCGTCCATGAAAACCTTGCCCAACCTGGGTTAAAAGGTGCCTATCATCGTCAATGTTTAGGTTGCCATACACAATGGGATAAGGATACAGCCTGTGAAATTTGCCATGAAAAGAAGGCGGGAGGTGGCCTTCATGGCACTGCTACCTCATTTGCTGTACACACAAAGCATGAACCCATTGAGATGAAAGAACTTATTACTTATGAAACCGAATACGATGAGAATGACAAGGTTCCTTTTCACCATCGCCGGCACGCACAACAGTATGAACGCAACTGCAGCGTATGCCACATCAAAGAACGATGCAGCGCATGCCACGTTCATCGAGAAGATTCACATCCAATGGGTGACATAGATGAAATTGACCTTCACGAGACCTGTTTTCAATGCCATGAAGAGGACAGTTGCGAACATTGCCATGGACGTGATCCAAAGGATTTGTTCACCCATAAATCCACAGGCTGGCCGTTGAAATCTTATCACGATGACCTTTATTGCCGAAATTGCCACGCCCAGCGAGGCGCATATATGAAATTGGATAATGATTGTAAATCATGCCATCAAGAGGGATGGGATAGCGAAGAATTCAATCATGAGATTACTGGTGTTCCACTGGATGAACTCCACCAACAAGCCAGTTGTGAAGATTGCCACCAGGAAGGTATTGGGAAACCAACAACCTGTGATGCATGCCATGTGGACGATCGGACTTATTCAAAAGAACAAGGATTTAGTCCTGAAGAATCCTCCGAAGGATAAAGAGAACCGTCTTCTATTCCATTAATGCCAACGGGCATTTTGCACAGGTTGGAATCTCATCAATGCGGCCAGTCGCATGTAATTCACGAAGTTTTTGATATTCAGGGCCGTTCCATATTTCTTCAATGGAGCGGTCCTTAATATTTCCTACCGCCAATTCCCGGGCTGAATCGACACAGCAGACCGAAACAACCCCATCCGGATGGACAAACATGCGCTGCCATAATTGAGGACAGCAGAAGGTTTTTTTACGCAATGAAGCAATTTTCATCACCATTTTGTCCGTTCCCTGCTGGCTGGTGTGATCCACATAATCAACATAGGCCACCGCATCGACAATGGGCTCGAATAAGGCTTTGAAGTCCTGCCATTCATGCTCGTTTTCTTTCATCCTCACCATGGATACCCGGGTAAAGGGTTTGACTGAACCCATCTCTTCACGAAGTTGCATAAACCGTTTGATATTGCGCAAGGTTTTATCGTAATCCGCGTTGATACGGATTTCGTTATAATGTTCACGGTAAGGTGAATCAAAGGAGAAGAAGAGTTTATCCAGTCCAGACTGAATAAGTTTCCGGGCAAGCCGTTCTGTTAACATGGTGGCGTTGGTATTGAACATCACATCCACAATACCCTTGTTTTTGGCATACTCGATCATTTCCACCAGGCGTGGATTCATCAGCGGTTCGCCAAGGTAATTAAATTTAATTGAGCACAAACCTTTTTGTGATCCTTCATCAATTAATCGGGTAAATACCTCAAAATCAAAATGCTTGACCTTCCAAAAAGTCCCTGCGTTTACCATGTCGGTACGTGGACACATGGTGCATAACAAATTACAGTTGGAAGTTGCTTCGATATCCAAATGGATGGGAACCGGGCCAACCACATGATTTTTGGGATTTTCTTCCCATTTACGCCGATATTCCCAATATTCATCAGGTAAGATTGATTCCCATCGTTCTGTCTTCTGGCTGGGTAACTGATGGTAATTATGATCAACTTTGGTTTCCACTTCGACCGACATCGACATAGATTATCCTCTTGTGTTGAATTAAAGGGTGTTTGATTTCATATCATAATAATGACTAATTCTATCACATTTATTTTCGGCTTTTCTACCTGATTCTTTATTCTTATACCTGTTTTAACCACTAACGCTTACCCTGGGATGTTGAATTGAATTTAAGATACTAATTTCTTTCTATTTATATATTCAGTTTTTACCTTAAAAATAACTATTTATTGTACCCAACCCCTAATTCTCCCCCCAATATCGTGCAACAATAATATAAAGTATTCTACATTTTGGAGTAAAACTATGAAATTGGCCTATTTCGAAAAAGGTAATCCTGATAATCTTCCCCTGATCCTGATCCATGCTTTTCCACTCAATCGCCAAATGTGGCGCAATCAGCTTCAGGATCTATCTTCAATTTCATACGTTTTGGCTCCTGATTTACCTGGATTTGGTGAATCTCTCAATCTTCAAGGAGATATTCATATCCATGCTTATGCGGATGCAATAATTGAGTTTATGGATCATTTTCCTCTATCCAAAGCCGTTCTGGCAGGATGTTCGATGGGGGGATATATCCTCTTTGATCTATGGCGGCGATACCCTGAGAGAATTGCAGGGCTCATTCTTGCGGATACTCGGAGTGAAGCGGATTCACCTGAGGCCAAAGAGAAACGTTTAAACACAATTGCTCAGGTACAGGAAGAAGGAACAGCCCCTTTAGCAGAAAGCATGGTCCCCAATTTGTTATCAGATAGCACCATCATGAATAATGACGATATTGTTAAAGAAGTTCGGGATATGATTCTTTCCACTTCTCCTCAAGCGGTTACTCATGCTCTGCATGCATTGGCGGGACGGCCGGATTCAACCGACACGTTATATTCTATAACAGTTCCCACTCTTATTATCGTGGGTGAAGATGATGGAATTACCCCTCCTGAAATCGCACAATCGATGCAAAAGAACATTCCCAAGGCACAACTGGCCATTATTCCCAATGCCGGCCATTTATCACCCCTTGAGAACCCGAAAGAAGTTAATTCTCGAATGCAGGACTTTCTTGTAGCCATTAATGCTTAAAAAAGATATGAAAATTTAATTCTTTTCACTAAATGAATCGATATAATACTAATGATTTAAACACCTCAGGGAATTAAAATGATTTTTTGAAATTAAGGCATTATTCCTTGTATAAATTCAAGGTAAACATATAAAACACATAAAAATTTGAGAATAAAATAGGGGTAATATATGCTAAAAAAGATGATTATTTCTCTCTTTTTGGCTCAAATCATGGAAAGTGAATAAAATCCATAATATTTTCATTCACAAAAAAAATTCATAAATCATAAAATATCAGTGGATTTTTCTCTTAAAATTGGCTAAGATTCATAAGTTAATGAGTTGAAAACGCATATAGTTTCATGGTATATTATGCCAGAATCGCTATAAGAGAAAATTTTTGTCTAAGGATGTTCAAAACCGTTGGAGGATCACATGCTTAAGAATTTTGTTTTAACAACGAGGATCAGTTTTTTATTCATCATTGCTGTTATGCTATTTGGCCTCGCCAGTAGCCCTGACCAGGTTTTCAGCAAAGATACACCTTCCAGTAAAAATTCGGGGACATTTCGTGTCCCAGTACATTTACTAACCATTGGCCAGGTTATTGAGACTCCGACGGAAACTCCAACGGAAGCACCAACTCCTACTGAAGAACCCGAATCCCCCACAGCAACACCGACCGAGATTTCAGTAGAAACACCGACCGCAACTCCAACTGAAACTCCCATAACAGCACCGACTTCAACCCCAACTGAATCACCTGTTGAAGAACCAACTTCAATACCGACTGAATCACCTGTGGAGGAACCTACCCCCACTGAATCACCTGTTGAGGAACCGACACCGACTGAATCACCTGTCGAAGTGCCTACTTCCACACCAACGGAAGAACCGGCGCCTACATCCACACCGACTGAATCGCCTGTGGAAGAACCTACTCCAACTGAATCACCTGTTGAGGAACCAACACCAACTGAATCGCCTGTTGAGGAACCAACACCGACTGAATCGCCTGTTGAGGAACCAACACCGACTGAATCACCTGTTGAGGAACCAACACCGACTGAATCACCTGTCGAAGTGCCTACTTCCACACCAACGGAAGAACCGG
>CAZFER010000007.1:42069-127833 GCA_964517495.1 uncultured bacterium
AATCACCTGTCGAAGTGCCTACTTCCACACCAACGGAAGAACCGGCGCCTACATCGACTCCAACTGAATCACCCGTTGAGGAACCAACCCCGACTGAGTCACCTGTTGAGGAACCGACTTCTACTCCAACAGAAGAACCTGAGCCAACCTTAACGCCAACCGAGGGGCCAGAAGCAACCTCTACCCCAACGGAATCTCCTGTGGATACAACGACACCAAGCGTCACTCCAACGCCCACAGCAACACCGTCACCAACGGGTACACCAACTCCGACAACCACTCCAACCCCGACGAATACGCCGACGCCAACACCGCATGTCTTCCCCAACTCCAATCAGGGAATTCTATTGTTGGATGGATTTGGTGGCTACCACGAAGTGGGTGATATTGCTGGATTCTACGATGCTGACGAAGATGGACAGCTCGACGATCCTGAAACCACGCAAGGCTTATTCTCATTCGTGGCCCCAAGAGACGTTTATCGTGATACCGAGGTTTATATAAGGAATAATCAAGTTAATGCCGTACTCGCCGCACGCGGAGATGGATTAATCCTATCCGCCCGGTTTAACCGTGCAGGCACCGATGTCACAGTAGAAACGAATTTCATTGCATCACTTGGAGTAACCTTCAACAGCAGCAATGTTGTGGTTGATGTCGAATTCACCGAAAATGGCTCTGGCTACTTTGTCTTGCTAAACGATGGTTCCATCTATCGCGTCGAGGGCCGTAATAGTCGACCCCAACGGGTTGTGGATGCCTTGCTGGATCCCTCACGCACACCAGCGGCCGATATGGAAATCGTGAGTGAGAATGGTATAAACATCAATGGTTACATTCTTACCGCCAAAGGTAGAATCATAACGCTGGGAGATGCCCCAGTCCTTATTGGATCTGAAACAAATATCAACATCTTCCGTGACATGGAACTATATGAAGGACAAGCCATAGTGGCTGATGCCTTTGGTGGATTTAACATCATTAAACCTGCGTCATCAGACACCTTTATTGATGTGCCACTGCCTGAACTTAACTTTGGTGCAGCAGTCTTGAGAGACTTTGAGATTCAGGTGGATGAAGCCAATGCCGCTCTCTTTGGCGGTGTGGGAATTGTGGCAACAACTGACTTGGGTACACTCCATACTTCCGGTGCCGCAGACTTCTTCCTGACTGACGAAGGATTGGCACGCCGTCCGGATCTCGAAGTGGTCGAACGTGAAGATGGCACCAAGTACATTGACTTGGGAATCACCTTCCCGATCATAAAGGATATCGAGCTTTACATCCTTCTAGGTGAAACGAACGGCCAGTAAGAAAGTCTAATTAATTGAACGAGAAACGGGGCAGCCTTTTGGTTGCCCCGTTTTTGTTTGAGGTTTGTTTTATGAACAAAGATTATTTTAATCACACTAGGGTGCTATTAAAAAACCCGCTTGGACAAAATGTTGATCGAAAGTATAAGCCATTTGAATACCCATTTTTTGCATAACAACAAATTAAATACAATCAGTAAAAGAATATCTTTTATCTTTATGTTTGAGAAAATAGAACCATCCTTCATCAAACAATTTTTTGTCTATATGGATTAAATTTACAGAAGGACTCTGTGTAAGGAAATGACCCATAACCGAGGCCTTTTTATTAAATCCTCGATTATTGAAAAAAGTCACAACTTCATCGAAAATATAAGAAGTTGTCAAAAATGTAGGAAATGTCTTCAAATTCTCTTGCCAATGACTTACAGCCCTCTGATGATATTGATCATTCGCAATTTCAAGAGCCAATAAATAGCCTGTATCCAAAAATACATGTTTCATTATTCGTATAAATAGCGATCATGGTTGAAGGCTGCATCATCCACATCGATGGTGACAGGATTCTTTCCAATCTCAAAGATAGGATCATGTTTTAACACAGGAATGATTTTGATCATCTCTTCTTCTTTTTGAATTTCGACTTCATCAATCCCATCAAACCAATCCTTAGGAATTAACAAACCTTCATTTGAGATTTTTGTTCTCATTTGTATTCACCCAGTATATTGTTGAGTTCCAAACTAAATAATAGCATTGTATTGAGTATTGGATAACCTGAGTGTTAGTTTGCAGGAGTGACTGATTATAAAAGCAATAACTGCTAATCAAATCTAAACCTATTCAACCGTTTATTAATTCCAATCAACTTAATATCAGGATTGAATGAGGTAAAATATCATAACAAAAATTCTTTTAAGTGTTATTTCACTGGAGGTCCGAATGCAATCAATTTCTTGTTTTATGGCTTATGATATTCGAGGGATAATACCGGATGAATTAAATACGGAATTGGCATATAAAATCGGGCGAGCGACGGCTCAGTTTTTATCCGCCAAAACGTTTGTGGTTGGGCGAGATGTACGCCATTCGGGTCAAGAGCTCAGCCAAGCCCTAATCAATGGGTTAACCGATGCAGGCGTGGATGTGTTCGATATCGGCCTATGTGGCACTGAGATGGTCTATTTCGCCACCTCTCATCTTCACGCCGATGGGGGCATTATGATCACCGCCAGCCATAACCCGCCAGAATACAACGGCATGAAGTTCGTTCGCGAAGGCTCACGCCCCATCAGCAGTGATACCGGATTGAAGGATATTGAACAGCTTTGCCTGAAAAATGTTTTCCCCGAAACCAACAAAAATGGCTCTGTTAAAAATATTGATGTTATGGAGGATTATATCAAGCGTCTGCTTATAGATGTGGACACGGAAAGCCTTAAACCAATGAAAGTGGTGGTCAATGCTGGCAATGGATGCGCCGGCCTGGCATTGGACCAGCTTGAAAAGTACCTTCCCTTTCAGTTCATCAAAGTACACCACCAGCCTGATCCGGTTTTCCCCAATGGCATCCCTAATCCCATGCTAATCGAAAACCGTAAATCCACGGCTGATACGGTGATTGAACATCAGGCCGTTGCCGGAATTGCCTGGGATGGTGATTATGACCGCTGCTTCTTTTTTGATGAAAATGGGCGCTTTATTGAAGGATATTATATAGTCGGTTTTCTGGCGCAGGCCATGCTGCAAAAACAACCAGGGGCGAAAATCATACACGATCCACGCCTAATTTGGAACACCATCGAATTGGTGGAAGCGAATGGAGGTATACCCATTCAAACCCGTTCTGGTCATGCTTTTATCAAAGAATGCATGCGCCAGGAAGACGCCATATATGGGGGTGAAATGTCCGCCCACCATTATTTCAAGGATTTCTTCTTTTGTGACAGTGGGATGATTCCCTGGCTGCTTATCCTTGAAACACTAAGTAAGACCGGAAAGACTTTATCCAGCCTGGTGGAGGAACGTATCGGACTTTATCCTGTCAGTGGAGAAATCAACCGTAAAGCGCGCGATCCAAACCATGCCATTGATCAAGTTCGGCAATATTATGCCAATCAAAATCCAAAAATTGATCAGACTGATGGCATTTCCTTTGAATTCCCCCAATGGCGTTTTAATATCCGTCAATCCCAGACCGAAGCCATTCTGCGCCTCAATGTTGAATCCCGGCAAGATAAGGATTTAATGGAAGAAAAAACAGAGGAAGTGCTGAGTATTATTGATGGGGCGAGTTAAAAAACAACTAAAATTGGGACAGACAAATATGTTTGTCCCTAAAACCTTGATGTTAAAGTTAAAAGCGAAGTTCCTCTAATTCCTCTCTGCAACTGTGAGTTAGCTCGCATGAGTGGATCGTGTTGATAATATTGGATTGTATAAATTCGTAAATTTGAAAATCAATATCATTACACTATTTCAATTTTTCTGTTCTACGGCTAAGCTTTACCCATGGATTATAGGTTTACAATCCAGGGAGGTGGATTCTCCCGCGGAACCGGTAACACGAAATAAAGAGTCACATAAGCAAGATGTTGATTTTGCGGAAGTTAGTTTCATGCTTTCTTTACGCATCGCTACTTTCAAGGGTAGCTTAATCAAGTAGGATGGGTTTCGTTGTTTAACCCATCGAGTTTTCTTCATGTTAAATGAGTGCATTGATGGGTCGTAAAACATGACTCATCCTACGAATTTATCTCGATGCGCCGATTGCTCGGTGGGAGCCTCAACCTCCCCAGGTGGTAAAAATTGAAAAGATAGTATTAAATCATGAAAACAGGCTTTTTGAACCGGCTGTTGGACCGTGCCGAAAAGATCGATAAAAACCGCATCGTCGACTATCTTCGCGAAATAGCCGAAGAACGTGACTTGATGGTGCTTATCTTCGATTCCATGATCGAAGGTATGATTGTCATCGATGGAGAAGAGAAAGTGGTTTTTATCAACCAATCTGCCCGTACTATCCTTGAAATGGGTGATGGGCCAACCAATCCTGACTTGTCCCTTTCACGAGTGATTGATAATCGTGATTTATTGAAACTGTGCCGTGAAGAGCGTCACAAATCCTCTCCCCTGCTCTTCTATGAATATGAAATGGAGCTTCATGACGAGAAACGATTTTTGCAAATCAATATTATCCCCCTCGATAATCAACGAACACGGTTTGGTACTCTAATATTGTTTACCGACGAAACAGAGCACAAAAAACGAGAACAAAAGCTGCTTGAAGCTGAAAAACTGGCTGCCCTGGCGACCTTAACCGCTGGCATGTCCCATGAAATCCGCAATCCTCTCAATTCTCTTTCCATTCACATGCAACTCTTGCAGCGTCAGTTAAAGAAAAAAGATATGATCGACGAGGACATCGATAACGTCCTCAATATCTTTAGCAGCGAAATTCAACGCTTGAACGATGTCATCGAAACCTTTCTCAGCGCTGTTCGCCCCTCAAAACCTGAAAAAAAACTAATTGAACTTTACTCAATTATCACAGAAACACTCACATTGATGAAACCAGAATTTCTGGAACATGAAATTCATATCTATTTGCATGAAGAAGGCCATTGGCCTTACATCAATGGCGATAGAAACCAAATTAAACAAGTCTTCATCAATCTTCTTCGCAATGCTGTGGAAGCCATCTCATCGGAAAAACAGGACAAAAATCAGGACAAAGAACGCGAAATCGTTATCAGCATGGAACGTGAAAATAATCAGGTCAGGCTTATTATTTCAGATACCGGCAAGGGTATTGAAGAGAAAGACATATCCCGTGTGTTTGAACCTTACTTTACGACCAAAGCGCAGGGAACCGGCTTGGGTTTGATGATCGTGGAACGCATCATCCGGGAACATAAGGGAACCATTGCAGTCCATAGTGAAGCCGGTATCGGCACCCAATTTGAAATCGTATTCCCGGTGGCTGCTGAAAGCCCTCGATTACTCAAACACGAACAACAGGATGTTCATGCTGATGCATAAGGATGAATTTAAATTTATGGTGAATAGCGCAATGGACAACCAACAACCTCGAATTACATTACTGACTGATTTTGGAACGCAAGATGGTTTCATAGGCGTGATGAAAGGCGTCATGCTTCAAATCGCCCCCAATGCCCAATTCATCGACATTAGCCATGATCTTCCTCCCTTTTCGGTCACCGCCGCGGCATTTTTGAATGAATGGTCTTATGGGTATTTCCCAACTGGAACAGTCCACCTCTGCGTAGTGGATCCTGGTGTGGGAACCCAACGTCGCATCTTGGTCGTGGAAACCTGTGGGCATATCTTTGTCGCACCGGATAACGGTTTACTCACCCCCATACTTGATTTGCCCGAGAAAAAAACCATCGTCTCAGCGACCAATAAACGGTATTGGCTCGATAAAATCAGCCATACATTTCATGGCCGGGACATATTTTCTCCCGTGGCAGCCCATTTGGCAAAAGGAGTTCAAGTTCAAGACATGGGTGAGACGATCCATAATCCCATTCGGCTTGATTTCCCCTATCCGGTTATTACCAAAGACTACATTGAATGCCAAATCCATTATATTGACCGTTTCGGAAATTTGATCACCAATTTGGACCGCATGCGTTTCTCCCAATGGATTTTTCAACGAAGCACCAGTGCAAAAAATATTACCATTGAATGGGAAGGAACCTGTCTACATGGAATTTCAGAAGCATATGGAGAAAAGTCACAAAATGAATTGCTGGCGGTATTCGATGGTTATGACCGGCTTGAAATCGCTGAAAACGGCGGGAGCGCCGCCCAGACCACAGGAATGAAAATCGGCTCCCCACTTCGTATAACCACATGTGCAGGAGAGCGTGACGATTGAACATCCTCATGCTTCATCCCCATGATCTGTGGTATGATCCTTGGACCATCCGTATCCTGGCATTAGCACGTGAACTGCAAAAACGTGGCCATAGTGTTACACTTTGCCATATGTCTCGTAAAGACATGCCGGATCATCAACCCCTACGTCAACCTCAACCGAATGATCCTCCTGTATATGAACTGCTTCCCCGCCAACATCAATTCCTGAAAAATCTGAGACTTTTAAAACAATTAGCCGCTCAGAGTGATATTCTTCACCTTCAAAAATGCTTTCCCGCTGCTTCCCTTCCCCTCTTATGGATCTCTCGATGGCTGAATAAGCCCCTCCATTATGATTGGGATGATAATGAAAGCGCACTAACCCAAATTGTGGAACCAAGACGATTCACACGTATCCATATAAGTGCTTATGAGCAACATCTTCCCCATTTCGCGTCAACCATGACATGTGCCAGCCAGGCACTCATTGAAAAATCTCTTCAAAGTGGATTTGATCCAGAACGAATCAAACACCTTCCTGTCGGAGCGGATATACAACGCTTTTCCCCCGAATTAGACGGCAGCAAAGAGAAAAAACGACTGCAACTCGATTCTTCCAAACGAACGGTATTGTATATTGGCCAAATGGAGGGGGCTTCCCATGCACGCAGGCTTATAGAATCGGCTCCCCTTGTCATGCAAGCCTATCCGAATGTGCAGTTTGTGCTGGTTGGTGGTGGAAAAGAATTATCAAAAATTAAACAATTGGCAGCCCAATCACCCGCTTCAAATGCTATTTTCATTACAGGTTATCTGGCAGCAGACCGCATACCTTATGTGGTAGCGTGTGCAGATGTTTGTGTAGCCTGTTTTGATGATGACGAAGCGACACGCTGTAAAAGTCCTCTCAAAATCGCGGAATACCTGGCGTCCGGAAAAGCCGTTGTGGCCAATAAGGTTGGTGATGTACCCTATATGGTACAGGATTGCGGGCTGACGGTTGAACCAGGGAACATCAAGGCATTAGCGGAAGCAATAGTGCACTACCTCATCAATCCTCAAAAACGTGAACAGGATGGCCACAAAGCACGGCAACGTGCTATAAATGTATTCAATTGGGAACGAGGTGCAGACATTTTGCTGGAAGCGTATCGTTTAATTCAAACAAATTCCAGACTTACTTGTTGTTCTTCTTGACTTTACTTTAACCAAAAGTTAACTTTATTTGTTAATACTTAGAGAATTTAAATAATTCGTGTAAACTATTAGCGATGGTCTTCACCTTAAACGGCGCGGGATCATCGCGTCGTTGTTTATAAGTTTTAATTTCTATAAAGGAGATTCGATTCAGCCTTGAAGATCCTAGAGCAACAAGACACCGGTACATGTACAAAAACCCTTAAGATTGAAGTCCCACGCGATAAAGTGGAAAGCGAACTGCAGGACGTTTACAAGGAGTTCATGCAGCAGGCCCAAGTTCCTGGATTTCGTAAAGGGAAGGCTCCGCGCCATATCGTTAAAATGCGTTATGGCAAACTCTTAAGTAAAGAGGCGGTCGGCAAAGCGGTGGAAAGCGCGTTGAAAGAAGCCACCAAAGAACTAAATCTTGATCCAGTTACCCAAGCGGATTTGGGCGATTTTGATCCTGAAACAACGGATGATCCCATTGTTTTTGAAGCCAAATTTGAATACCGTCCTGACATTGAATTGGCGGAGTATAAAGATATTCGCCCTGAACTTCCTTCCACCGATATTACCGAAAATGAAATTGTTGAAACACTCAATCAACTGCGGGAACGTAACGCCACCTTCCAAACCATTGATGACCGTCCGGCATCAGAGAACGACCATGTCAACATTTCATCCTCCGCCACCATCGATGGGGAAGTTTTTCAAGAGGCAACCCATAACGATGTTGTTGTGGAACTGGGTACAAACAGCTACATTCCTGGATTTGAAGATCAAATCATTGGGATGAATCCAGGCGATGAAAAAGAATTCACCCTGACCTTACCTGATAATTATCCCATGGAGGAAAGGCGGGGAAAAGTAGCCCATTTTAAAGTCCAAGTCAAACATATACGGGAGAAGATTCTTCCTGAACTGGATGATGAGTTCGCTAAAGATATGGGTAATTTTGACACCCTCAATGAACTGAAAGAACACATTCGACAGGATTTGGTTCGACGGCGCGAAGGCAGCAAAGAAGAGACCATCCGCCAAAGCATTTGCCAGGAATTGCTGCAACGCAATCATTTTGATGTTCCTCCCAGTATGGTCAAGGCCCAATACAATTACATCAACACGGTTCAAGATATGGAATATCGCCGTAGGGGGCAATCATTGGAGCGAATGGCGAAACAGGATGATAGCCTCTTGGCCCGCAACGAACAAGCGGCTGTAGAGGAAGTCCGGCTTTCGATTATTCTGTCAAAAATTGCCCAGAAAGAGGATATCGAAATTACAGATGAAGAATACGATGCCTATATCCACCGGATGGCTCAAGCGGCTCAAGGTGATCCGGTTATGTATAAGGAACGGATCGAATCGCAAGGTATGGAATCACACTACCGCCGCCTTGTATTGGAAGAAAAAGTATTGAACTATTTACATAACCTGGCTGAACGAAGTTTGGAACATCAAGCATCAGAAGAACAAGCGGAAGAAACGACAGAATCAACTGAAGAAAACACAGAATCGGAGGAATAACCCGTGGTACTAGTACCCATGGTGGTGGAGCAAACCAATCGGGGCGAACGCGCTTACGATATTTACTCCCGCCTTTTAAAAGATCGGATTATTTTTATAGGAAGTCCCATCGAAGACCATATGGCCAATTTGGTCATTGCCCAGTTGTTGTTTTTGCAAGCGGAAGATCCGGAAAAAGACATCCAACTCTATATAAACTGTCCGGGTGGATCGGTGAGTGCTGGATTGGCAATTTACGATACCATACAGTATGTTCGGCCCGACGTGGCAACCACCTGTATGGGCTTGGCGGCCAGCATGGCAGCGGTCCTGCTGGCAGCGGGAACACCCAACAAACGTTTTGCCCTTCCCAACGCCAGGATTATGATTCACCAGCCTATGGGAGGGTTTCAGGGTCAGGCATCTGACATCGAAATCAGAGCGAGAGAGATTCTTCACATCAAAGAACGCTTAAACAATATTATTGCTCATCACACCGGTCAGGAGATTAACCGGATCGAAAAAGATACGGACCGCGATCGCTTTATGTCGCCTGATGAAGCCCGGGATTATGGACTCATCGACAACATATTTATCCCAACGAGCAAAAAGAGCGAAATAACAAAAGAAAATAAGGATTCAGAAAATAATGAATCCAAGTAAAATATGAATGACAAACTCAAGGGTTGAGACTAAGATAAAGAATAAATGGATTATTTGAAGGTGTGAGGCTTTTATGGATTATACCAATAAGAACAAACCGTTGTACTGTTCATTCTGTGGAAAAAGCCAGGATGAAGTCAAAAAACTCATCGCAGGCCCACCTCAGAAACACACATCACAGCCTGCCTATATTTGCAATGAGTGTGTACTCCTTTGCAATAGTGTCCTCGAAGAGGAAATCGAAGTAGAGTTACGCGAATTTCTGAAACCCAAAGAAATCAAAGATGCCCTGGATACCTATGTCATTGGACAGGAAATGACAAAAAAATCGGTATCCGTTTCTGTGCATAATCATTTTAAACGCATTCGTTATCATGAGGCGGTCACCAACGATATTGAATTACAAAAAAGCAATATCCTCATGATTGGTCCCACTGGCTCGGGTAAAACCTATATTGCACAGACACTGGCAAGAATTTTAAATGTTCCCTTCACCATTGTTGATGCCACCACCCTGACCGAAGCTGGTTATGTAGGTGAAGATGTTGAAAACATCATCCTCAAACTGTTGATGGTAACCGGTTACCATGTTGAGAAAGCCGAAAAAGGGATCATTTATATTGACGAAATCGATAAAATCGCTCGAACCACCCAGAATGTCTCCATCACTCGCGATGTATCCGGTGAAGGCGTCCAACAAGCGCTGCTTAAAATCATCGAAGGAACGGTCTGTAACGTTCCCCCACAGGGAGGCCGAAAACACCCGCATCAGGAATTCATTCAGGTCAACACCACAGACATCCTGTTCATCTGCGGCGGTGCTTTCGTGGGTTTGGATAAAATAATTGAACGTCGTATCGGCAAGCGAGTAATTGGTTTTGACACCACTGAAGAAGGTCCGGTTGCCATTGATGAAGATAACTTGCTCACCAAAGTCGAACCGGAGGATTTACTAAAATTCGGGATGATCCCGGAATTCATTGGACGATTTGCCTGTTTAGCCGCATTGAACGACCTTGATCGTTACGCATTGAAGAAAATCCTGACCGAACCCAAAAATGCGGTATGCAAACAATTTCAAAAATTATTTGAACTCGAAGGTGTCCAACTGGAATTCACGGATGAAGCGTTGGAGATAGTGGCTCAAAAAGCATTGGACCGAAAAACCGGTGCTCGTGGATTGCGCGCCATCCTGGAAAAAGCCATGATGGATATCATGTACGAAATCCCCTCCATGTCCGGGGTCTCCAAATGCATCATTACCAAAGAAGTCATCACCGACAACTCAGAACCTCTGTTAGTATATGAGGACCAAGTGGAAACAGCCTAAATTGGATAATATATAAATAGTAATTTTAATCGGACGGGCGTTGATTAAAATCAAGCCCGACCACCATTCTATACCTACCAGGCTTGTAAATCATGACCTTTAAAATCGGAAATGATGTTGTTAAACCGGGATTAGGCATTTGTAAAATAAAAGCCATCCGGAAAATGCAAATAGAAGGAAAAGAGCAATCCTTTTATGTTCTCCATTCTGGTGAAGTCAGTGTGATGGTTCCATTTTCCCATGCTCATGCCGGAGGGCTGCGTCCATTACTGGATGAAGACGGTATGGAAAAAATCATCGCCCTATTACGTGAGCCGATACGAATTCCAGAGGATGAATATGAATCCCTGGATCATTACAAAGTAAATATCCCCCAGGCCAAGGATGAAATCAAACACCGCAATCCAGAAACAGTAGCCACTCTTTTAAAAACCCTCTTTTATAAAAGCAAACTGATTGAACTGGACAAATCAGAATCGGATCTCTTGCAAGATGCTCTTATCGTACTGGCCGAAGAATATGCCCACCTCAATCACACCACCCGCCAAAAAGCCATGCTTCACCTCCGCGCCACGTTGAAAGAAGGCCGCCAATCAAGAAAACAACAATCCTTGAAACCTTGAATTAAAATCACTTAATAAAATAGTAAAAATACAAATTAATAATTGACTCTTTTTCCTGAATGCTATATAATACAGTCAACTGATAAATCGATTGATTTATCTTGGAAATTATTTCGGCGTTTGTTTTAGAAAACATATACTTTCAATGGGTATGAGGAGTTAATTCTCTCAATTTTAATATTACCCTGCGAACATAACAAATTGGGGGATATACAAGAGAAAATTCCCAAATCACGCTATGGACTTTTGAGGATTCGCTTATTCGGAGGGATCTTACCTCTACAGCCTTATACATTGTTATAGTTCGGCAAATCTAATTATATTTCAGGGATAGATAGATTTCCATTCAAAAAAGCAATTACAGTTAACTCTTTTTTGTATGTGGATGTTTGCCTCTATCGCTTCACCTAAATTCAATGTTTCTTTGAAAATTTCTAGTCGTTGCAATCCATCTCAAAGTCATTAACAACAAGAATTAATAGCTTTTTAACATGAATACCAATACGAGATAGAAAGGTAAGGAATCCATGTACAAAATTATACTTTCCCTAGCAGGGGTAATGGGTTTGCTTTTAATCTTTATATCGTCTGATGTTAAATCACAAAATCCAAATATAAATGAATTCGTATTATTTGAAGATGATTTTGAAGATGGAACAAATTCGAATTGGGAATTGGCTCCACAATGGAAAATGCAAAATGAGCCACGGAACTCATATCTTACCGGGCGTGGGCATAGCTGGGCCAATCTTAAAATTGGAAATAATTGGACCAACTACAGAGTTAATTTGAAATTTCGCATTTTAAATGAGGGCTTTCACCTCATGGTTCGGCTAAATAATCAAGGACGTTATTATGTTGGCGTGGATCAGGATGGATTGACCTTAAACAAACAATTTTTCCCCAATCAATTCCTTCCCACACTGGAGCAAAAAGGATTTACCATCCGAAGAAATACATGGCACACGATCACCGTTACTGTTATCGATAATCGTATTCGTATTGCCATTGACGGATTAAATCATATTGACTATATCGATAATAACAATCCATTCACACAAGGAAAATTTGCCCTTGAAACCATTTGGGATGATGAATCGCATATTCATTTCGATGACATTTCTATTATAGGTTTCGAACCCGTATCATTTCCCACTCCCACTTCTACGAGCACACCTACTCCGAGTCCCTATCCACCGACTCCAACACTTCCACCCCGGCCAACCCACACACCGATTCCGGAACCCGAACCAACCACCCAACCAGGCCAAGAAGTATTAGGAGAGATTCTTTGGACTTATGATTTCACCTCAACCAATCTGTTTAGCGATGAAATTTACGTTGTCCCCCCTCCTGGATATGAATTAGGTGAAATAATTAGTGGTGAATCGATACCGAATGATACCCATCGAGGGCTTTCTGATGGTACAGGGGCGACAATAAATGTTTCAGCAAATAAAGGTGGATTGCTTTTATTCCCAGTTCAACCCGTTGGTTCAGGAGGTGCGGTTATTCGCTTTGGTGTAAAGACAAGCGGACAGGGAGCCCAAATTGCATTGGGTGGATTGGATGCGAACCAAAGTGAGGGTCGGGGTAATATGGATGGTTCGATCGCAACACGTGTACTAATTAATTCCGAACACTTGCAAGACCAGTGGCAATTATTATCTTTATACATCGATCCTGTGGTAGACGGTGTCGTACCGGTTATTCAAGTTGTATCAACGTCAGAAAATAATTCCACTTCCGTTTATTTGGATAATTTGGAAATCATTGGATTTTCGTCTGATGAAGCTATCCCCATGATAGATTTTGGAAGAGAGGATCGGTATGGTTCTGTTCCTTTTAACACCAATTGGGGAGAAACGGTTTGGAATTATGGATTTTCCAACAACAACCTGGCATCCGATAATATCCTCGTCCATTCCCCCGGAAATCCAGGGGATTTTGAATTCGCGACCTACCAATTGGGAGAATCAATACCTGGTGATGAAATGTACAATTTATCCGATGGAATAGGTGCCACATTTCATGTCAACAGAGGTAAGGGAATCACACTTTTTGGCCCGAATCAACCTATCGGTCCTGGGGGGGCACTTGTCAGTGTATCGGTGTGGGCGAATAGACCTGGCGCCCAAGTCGCCATAGGGGGCTTAGATTCAATGGAAGCCATTGGTCTACAAGGGATAGATGGTTCCATCGCGACACGCGTTCCGGCCAACACAGAACAATTACAACATGGATGGCATCGATTGACACTTTATATTGATCCACAAAAAGCCAGGAAGGATCGAATCATTCCAGTGCTCCAAGTGTTATCGTTGGTCGAAACACAAACCGATGTGTACGTGGATAATCTCAGAGTAACGGCGTTATCCGCCGAGGAAGCGGCTCGATTACGTTTGCAATTGCCAACCCTTACCCAGACCCCTCCGATGACGCTCCATATCGGTGATTTTACGTTTGAGGTGGAATCATATGATCATTACGTTTGGAAAGATTGGAAACCCTTGATACAGGCTTACACTGGTATGGTCAATGTTTCAGGGACAGCATGGACCACCTTTAATTGCAAAGACTATTTTGGGAATCTATCGCACACCCTGCTTGAACCAGTGAAACTGAACGTAGTGGAATTCGTCGATAATCCTGCGATTCAAATTAGTTTGCAAGAGGCCAGGTTTTTCAATCCAAATGTCAGTCTTGGGCAAACTCTTCGTATTAATCTTCCCACTAATTTTTATTTGAATAAACCCCTTTTGGCCGAAACCCTGGTCGAATTTATGGACATCAAACTACACATGTTGAAGTTTTTGATGACCGATAAGGGAAAAATCAAAGTAAGATTTGATAATCTCACCGTTGAATGTAATAGTGGTCCTTTCCACCAGACTTATTATGGCAACGTCATCGAAGGGAGTGCCCTCTATCCCACATCCCCAGCGGTTCCCCTCAATTCAGTCGAATTATATGTCGCGGGTTTTACCCTTTATCTTGATCGTATTGAATTCAAACCGAACGAAGCTATTGCCTCGGCAGAGTTGGAACTTCCCCCATCCATAACCCGCATGAAGAGTTGTGAACCGCCCCGCATAAAACTCGGCGATATATCCATCAATCCTGAATGCCAGTTTTATCAATCCTTACCGGCTTTGGAATATGGTCCATGGGACGTTAGCACCACCGGCATGAGGATCGAGGGGAAAGGTGCGGTGGCTGATTTCTCACCTATTTTCCCCTGGAATCAATCCACAGGAACCTGGCGTGGTTTACAAATTTTAAACGCGCATACTTTTTCGGATTCATCAGAGGACATCCTATCCAACAGCGGGTATTTAAAGGCTGGGTATGATATAAAAAATGGGCTACTATCCACTGCCGGGCTGAGTGGCGATTTCACATTGAATCATCCCTTTTTATTTAAATCGGTACAACCCTATGGTTATGATATACGCCTGAACCATGGTAGCCTGACCATGAAAGACAATCAGATTATTGCCGGAAATTTCACGGATGGTTGGATCGAGTTGCCCAAGACAGCGGTCGTCGAGAAGATCGGCAATCAAACGTACGAGAGGATCAGGGCCACCTTCGGTTCCCCGGTTGGATTGACCTTGGATCAAGATTTGAATCTGTTTGGTCACGTTGAGATTACGCAGAATATGTATTGGGGGAAATTCACCCAACGTCCAGCACGATTCCAGGCCCTTGAGTTTTATGCTTTAAGAAATGTTACTGATAATGCAAACTCCTGCTTTTATCTTGCTGGACGTTTTGATGATGACCTGGAACCGTATTGGCCTCTCGACGGGAAGGGGAAAGAGGCGGCGTTTAAAAATCCATCTTTCAGTGGCGGCCTTTGTCAGGATATGATCGGCCAGGGGATTCAGGGTGTAACGCTAAAATTCAAAGAGAACTTTCCTAGCCCACCCCCTGTTCAATTTGATATTTTCACACCGGATACGCCCAATCAACAGAAGCTCTCATTCTCTAATCTTCGCAATGACTTTAGCTGGCTGAACATTGTTAGCCAGGGTGTTCATGGAATCCTTATCGTACCGAGTCAAAATCCGATCAAAGATGAACTCGGTCCTACCCACAAAGCCTCTTACGTCGCCGATACATTCTTCGATACCGAATTCATATCATCCATACCTGAAGAAAAACTCCTGCAATTTCAATTTGTGGATAGTGCTGTCTATCATAGTGAGGTTAATGGACAAGTATGGCTAAACGGTCCAATCGGTGGCCCTAACCACAAGGAGCCTATTTCATTTCGAAACATGAATTTTACCTCAACAGCGCACATCGCAGCGGCTTCCGTGGTGATAGAGAATCCCATGCAGTGGGATTATTGGGGTGTTGAATTGGTTCAGAAGCCTGCCTCTGCGCGTGCCGGGGTACTTAACGTGAAAACCGGCCAAATCTTTTTAACCGCAGCCGGCATTCAAGAAAAGAGACACTTTATGCAACCGTTTTGGCTTACCTGGGGTGAAATCCTTGCCTCCGGTCATTTGGGACAGTTGTATTTTGATTACAACTCCAGCTACCAGGCTTTCGATCATTTCCCCTTTGTGCATGAATACGTGGCGCTATCCGAATACGATGAAGCCGATGCCATTGATAAAGAAAATGCCTATCTCCACGCCTGTGGTACCTTGCATTTTGATTTCTTTGGCGCTTATGATTTCAACATCCTCGATTACAACGATATTCAAAAACCAAACGCTCCTCACAATGGCCGTCGAATCGAACTCTGCCTTGATTCAGACGACCCACGTTGCACGGTTCAAAAGCCGACTGAAACGCATCTTTATCGAAATTGGAGCAATGGTTTCGGTCATTTCCACTTTGATATTCATTACAATGATAACACTCAGAACGGCTTTCTTGGTAATGGCACAATGGAATTCTACCGCATCCATGATCCAATCGATGCCTGGATCGAACTATCCAGCACGGGTTATTCGAATCAAAAAATCTGTATGGGCGCAGTGGATAATCAATCCCACGATTTCGATTTGGGGCCATTCGATAGTTTTGGAAGTATTGATGGGATCAAAACCGTCAATGATGCCTGCATCGAGGAAGGGCTTCTAAAACAGGTCGATTTATTCGGACACTTGAATAAGAAGTCAGATTACTTTTTATCTTCTCTGGAAACCACAACAAATGCCGATTTGTTTTACACACTTACACCAGCTGTTTCTGATATGACGCTCGAAGGTTCATTAAAACTATCGCTATTGAACCTTTCCATCATCGATCGTACAGCCGTAAAACTGGATGGTAAAATCAATTATATCATCAATCGTGAATTGGATTTTGTCGAAGGCCTGATCGAAGGAAACATTGAAGCAAAAATTGAACCTACAGTGGATGTGGATATTTCTTCACCTGCTTTTGTTGAAGCGGATGGATTGCTGAATTGGCACATTGGCTCCTGGAGTGAAGGAAGTTATCAAGCTATACAAGCTGAGCTCAATACTATAAAGATTCTTAAAATCCTGGAGGCGGGGGGTGGTTTCTATCTGGGTTACAATGCCCCGAAAGATAAAGCCCACATACTGATAGATGCTGAAAACAAAGGGAAATATGGAATAGAAACAAGCCTATTACCGGATAAACTGTCTGGTTTCTATGGCCACCTCAAATATAGCGAGCCTCTCGAACTTGAAGTCATTTCCGGCGGATTTGAAGTATCCGCGGGTCTGGGGATTTTTGATGACAGTCCGAACCCCCATTTCATTACCAAGTGCGGATTCGATGTTTGGGGAAGTCTCTTCTATGTCGTTTCGATTGATGCGGGAGCCAATACTGAATATCGATTTGGCCCCTGCACTGGTTTTGTGGGGAAACTCTACGTTAAACCCTGTATTAATTTGTTATTTGGAGAAATTTGTTACGAACTTAATCTGGGACTTAGTATAACCAACTGCGGTTTGGATTGGAGTTGGTAGATCATTCACTCTGTGATTATAACCAAGGGTAATAGGAGATAATGGCCATGCAAACAACCAATTGGACACGATCACGAGCCAACGTTTTAATACTGTTTATCCTCATCTTAATCATACCGGCTACCTCGATTGGAGATGATGTTCTCCCAGAGGATTTTGAAGTAACATTTGCCACACATAAACAAACCGGTCATATCGTTTTAACATGGACGGGCGTTGTTGGAGTATCTCATTACAATATTTATCGCAAGACAAATCCTACAGGTTTCTATACCGCACTTAATCCTAATCCAAATCCTATTGGTTTGGTCACCACTGATGAGATTTGGGAATACATCCCGGATAACAGCCGTGAAGATGCGATGGTTGAATCGATTCTATCCATCTGGAATTTGACGGTAAGCGATATCCCCAACTTAGGCCGCGAAACGGAAGAATTCGACGCATTACAATATCTTGCAGCATCAAACTGGCGAATCGCTGCAGCCATTGGCCAGGGGTATTACGATGCCAACGTAAACAAAAACACAACTTACTACTATGAAATACGTGCCGCCAACGCAAATGGCACCGACAAACCAGGGGCTCCTCTCGCATCGGATATTATCATTACCTCAGGTCAGCCGATTTTGCCATCCGCACCGGTTGATTTCATCGCCCAACCCGGGGAGAACAAAGTGCTTCTGCTTTGGAAAAAGCATTCTTCACCCGTTGCTGGTTATATCGTTAAGCGTGCCATCTCTCCCACCGGTCCATTTCAAGCCATCAGTACCATGTTCAATGGGACACATTTCCATCGCGATTTAAAGGACAACCAAACAACTCAACCCACCTCCTATCCCCAAATCAATTCAAATGGCCAACAGGTTGCCAGTGTGGTCTATGCGGCAACCCCCGTCGGTTTTATCGATGACCAGCGATGGGATGAGTTCGGTAATCCGATTCCCCGATATGTGAATGGGAATGCCATCCTGGGACCGGACAATGGTGTCACTTATTACTATAAAGTTGCCGGTTTAGACTTATTGAAGCAGGAGGGGGATGAAAGTAACATCGTATTGGCGAAACCTGTTGATCAAACCCCTCCCCAAATCCCTGAGGATGTTTCCGTCACGGCCAATGAAGTAGCCAGTCAACTGGAAATATCCTGGAGCAAAGTGACTCTGGATAGTAACGGTCGACCTGAAACCTCTATTGCAGGCTACCAGGTTTACTGTTATGACGATCCAGAAGACCTGAATAATTATACACAAATCGGTTCACTTATTCCTCAGACTCAATTAAGCATAGCCGATAAGGATCCCTCTTTGCGTTCAACCGAAGGTGTTAAAACCTATTGGTACCGCGTGGAATGCATTGACGGTGAGGAAAATAAAAGTGGACTATCCGCCGCCGTGGGCAACCACTTGCTAGATATCACACCTCCCGACCAACCTGAAATATTTGGAGCAAAAGGATATAGGGATTATATCGAAGTGGAATGGTATATGAACACAGAATCGGACCTCGATGGTTACATGATATATCGAAGTAAATGTCACATGGGAGAATGGATCATAAAATCGGAACGAAAAAAGGAACCTTTAGTGCCTTTTGTTGAGGTGGCATATATACCTAAAGATTGGGCAGAAAAGATATCCAACGTCAGCGGAACCCTTAAAGGGATAACCACGCTATTTGAGGATAGAGATATTCCTGAAGACTCTACCTTATGTTATGCCTACCATATACAAGCGATTGATACTTCACAGAACCGCAGTGGGATATGGCCTATTAATGAAAAATTGGATGAGGATGAATATATCTGTCAGCGCCTGCATGACAATACCCCCCCAAAATCTGCTATCATTTCCGGCCTTTATGCAAGAGATGGAAGCATTCTCATCGAATGGATTGGTGAACCCATTCAGGATATCGGTGCTTATCATGTCTATCGCAGCCAAGCAGAATCTGGCACTTACCAATATAGGGGAGGCAGGACTGTGGAAATCCCAGGGATCAACGCTGGTGATCCACTCAGAATGAAGGCAAAACCAATGAAAGCACCAGAAAAATATGAAGGCAGTAAAGCCTGTGAGACACCCTCGGAAACGCCAACTAACAATCCTTGGGAATCACCCTCGGATACACCCGTATTCGATAACACGTGTGTATGTAAAACAATACCAGTCGAAACATACGATGGAATGAGTCATGGATATTTCATCGATACCGAAGTGGAATCCAAGAAGATTTATTGGTATAAAGTCGTGGGAGTAGACCAGCTGGGACTTGAATCAACTCTCGTTGGCGCCGTTCCTGTTAGCACATTCACCTTTTCCACCAAACAACCAAGAAAACCTGTTATCACCGTAAAAGAAAAATCATCTCCATGTGCGTTGGTCATCTCATGGTTACCACTCTTTGAAAACCTCAATCACCTTGGATTCGCTGTTTTTCGCAGCGAAACAGGTCCCCATACAGAATTCCATCAACTTGGTTCAATAGTCAAACGGAACGAATATGTAGATAAAAACGTCACCAGAAACAAGAAATATTGGTACATAGTGAGACAAATCGATAAAAATGGTATACTTTCACCTTCTTCTAATCCTGCAAGTGGTATCGTATCACCTTAGAAAACGGTCTGGGGAAATTTTTTTTATTAACTTTTTAGTTATCTCCCTTTATTCTTTCGTTAGAATTTGATATGAATAAACCGGTTGTATCTATATCATATCTACCGGATGATGGGAGAAAAAAGATGAAAGTACAATTTTTGACTGTTGTATTGGGTTTACTGATTGTTATTCCGTGTGCAAGTTTCGCTCAACCGTTTGAGCCTGGTCATGTGCTCTTCGCTGATCCTGACCGTGGAGGGGATCAAGTGGTTGAACTTGAACTTCATGATGATGGGACGGCCGAAATTATAAGCCTTGTTCAATGGCCACTACTTGACACCAAGCGTCGTCGGCCTCTCGGTTTGGATGTCGCCCCTGATGGTACCGCATGGGTAGGGGTAACCGGTGAACCCACCTCCGTTACTGAAGAAGTCCCATTCCCTACTGGCCGTGTTGAAGTGATTGCCCTACGCCCGGATGGTACCCAACAATCCTATCTTAACGTGGCGCCAACCAACAAAGCCACATTTTTATCGACGTTTCACCCCAACGAAGTGTTTATCATGAGTAACTCTATCCAGGAAGGCCCCAGCATTCATTTTCGAGTCAGAATGAACGACACGGAAGTCACCGAAGTCACCGAATTTATTGTCTCTCAAGAAACAAACTATTATGGTGAAGCGCTTGAACTTCCAGATGGACGGATTTTGATCGGAAATAGTGGTGAAGATGGTATTCAGATATTTGATCAGGATGGGGGAGAGGCCATTGGAATGTTTGTGGAAGCAAATCGATATCGATCGCTCACTTACATCCCTGAAATCGATCGCATCCTCGCCTTGCGGACCGACCAAAGCAGCATTGATCGCATGGATCTCGAAGGCAATATTGAAGACACCTTAGTTGCAGCGGATTGGTTTTATCCCAATTTATGGGGAGTTGCACGCATGCCGGGTACAACCAAATTCCTTATTGGCAGCCATAATGGACCTGAAGCGACACAAAACTTTATCGGCATTTTCGATGCGAGTGATTTTTCCAAAGAACCAGAAGAACATGAAATTGTTGGATTCGAGAATGTCAGTTTACCCCTCGATCATCGCTTTGTTTCCCTATTTAATGTGGCAGTAACTATTGAACCAACATATATTGATGAATGGTCGGTCTTCTAAAAAGCGATTTTAACGAATTATAATACTTCGCCCGGATGGCTCACAATGCCATCCGGGCGAACAACGATTTATGAAGAGATAAAATGGATAAAAGAGTAAAAGCCTTTACCTTGATCGAACTTCTAATCGTCGTAGCTATTATTGGAATTCTAGCGGCGATTGCCGTTCCCAATTTTCTTAATGCCCAAATCCGAGCGAAAGTGGCTAACACCCAAGCCGATCATCGCTCGTTAGCCACAGCTATTGAGAGTTATCAGATCGACAACAACATGTATCCTCCCACTCCTAACACCGCTGGCAATCTACGTTTCGCCCGTTTGGCCAAACTAACCAGTCCGGTGCCCTATATGAGCACGGTGCCCCTCGATCCATTTCGTGACGGTGTTGATCCTCAAAATTCTGGCACCTTGTTCCAACCGGAAGATAGCGCTTATCCACTATGGGATCCTGAGTATGCTGATCAACGCCGAAAAAGTGGAAGCGTGTTTGATATGATTCCCGATCAGAAAAGCAACATGGGCGCTTGGGTGCTCCACGGGGCAGGACCGGATACAGATTATGAAGCCGCCCAGGGAATGCCTCTTCACCTTTATGATTCCAGCAACGGTGTACGCAGCGGAGGGGATATTTACAAATTTGGCGGGTAAACTTATCTTACCCAATCCAACATAATATCCGCGGCATATTCTCCACCCTTAATTGGCATCTGTTTTAGATTGTTATAATCAGTAGCGTCAAATTTTGCTTTGGCTTCCTCAAGAAAATCCCAATTCTCACCGCTAAGCTGATCGTGTGTTATTTTATAAACAGGCAAGTAATGAGGCAGTTCCCGCTCAAACAAGTCATGTTCCGGAAAATTAGCACGTGGAGGATATATTATCGGTACCCGGTGAGCAACACATTCAGACACCAACCCATAGCCCAACTTAGCCAACACAAAATCTGATGCCTTCACCGCATCGGGGTGGTAGGTCGATTGTGAATCCAAAACACGAACATTGGGCAAACCATTCAGTTGTTCATTGAACGTAAGAAAGTTTATACCTTTTTGCCTGGCGATACTTTGCTTATCAATCTTATCAAAACCAACACCACCAAATGAAATGAGGGCGGTCCGCTGTTCATCATTCAAACCAAACTGCTCCCGTAACTCAAGGCGGCTTTTGGTTGATCGCCGCACGATCAAGGGAATATCCTTGCTATCCGAAAACACCGATAAGTCTCCGCTTAATGGTGTTTTCAGTAACATCGTTGTCTTCTGGTAATAATCGGATATTCTGTCAATCACCTCTTGAAATTCAGGCGCTTGATCCAAAAAGGTTTTAAATATCCAATCCCAACTAAAATTTGCCACTATAATGGAAGGAACATCCAATGCATCCCCAACAGCGGATACAAAGGGTGAAACATCACCCACCAACAAAAAGATATCATCCCCCGCCAACCGTTCAGCTTCTCGCTCAGCCATAGAGGGATAGCGGTCCAGCAAGTCCATCCAGTGATGGTAGGTCGCCGTGGCATCCTGATCAAAACTATCGTGTTGAACGATGCCTATGTCATGCAATAACTCTGTATATTGAAACGCTCGTTTCAACGAACGTTCGAACAACCAACGCGGAGCGGTGGTCACAATTTCAATTTCCACCAACTCCGGCAGATTGGAAATCACTTCGATCTCCCGGGTAGCATGGCCAAATCCATGCGATGTAATATAAAAAACAATCTTCGGTCTTAACATGTATCCCTTTCAAAAACAACAACGATTCAGTGAGAATGGTCATATCTGAAGAAAAATAAACCAATAAAATAAATGATATCTGCTGGTTAGAGACACTGGAAGGTTTAGCGTTATAATCCCAACTTTAAGTTTTTTTCAAACAGGTTGTATCGGAACAATAACGGGAATGATGTTTGGCTTACAGGGTATGAATTTTGCAAATCCGGAGCAAACCCGTATTTACACGGGAACACGTTTTGACATTCATGCGATTGGTTGGAAATTCACTCCTCTATTTACTAAATCGGCTATGGGCCATGACCATCCGTGATGGTTTTTTCTTCGCCACCGGTTTGGGATCACGCACATTTTCCGGATTGAGTTTCTTACGCCGAAGTTGCTCATCGATCCGTTTTTGAACAGCTTCATTCTTGCCATAGCGCTGGATCGCATCGGAAATCATATTATATTGAACATCCACCAAACGCTCCTGGCTGTAAACCACGTCCAATTTTCTCCGCCGTTCTTCCAATTTGCGTTGTACTTTCGCTTTCCGCCTCAGAAGTATTTCATATTCCGGTGAATTTGGATCCAATTGCTCGGAATTTGATTTAATTTCATCTATAATGGCATACAGCTCTTCCTGACAACTCCTGATGTCTTTTTCAAAGATTTCTTCCGTGTATTTCAACATATCCTGGTGCAATTTCAGGATTATTTTCTGCCGAAGATGCATATTATGCTGTTGTGAAAAGTAAGAGCGAAAATCGAACTGGACCGCACTTCGAGCCCGTGCATATTTGCCAATCGACTCATTGATATATTGTAACGTAGCCCTTAATTGCTTCTCGGCCAAAAGACCTAACTTAATATAAATCAACAACCTCAGATATTTTGGTAATTCCATTAAAACAGGAAAGTTCTCCAAATGCTTTCGGATAATCCGCTCATTATCTCTCATCTCATCCAACGATTTATTAAAAGCACTCTTGCTTCTTATGTGCCGTTCTTTGAATTCCTGGGTCTGGCAGGTATTTCCATGCCCTTCTTCTTCCAGTTTCCCCAGGAAATACTTTGTCATTTCAATAAGCAAATTCCCGGTCAACTCGTTATATTGAACCATATCATACGCCTGGTCCAAAATCGTTGTAAAAAAGGAATGCATGGGATGCTCTTCATCAATACCCGCCAGTTTACGGCGTACAGCATGAACCTCTTCAGGTGTGAATATCAGGGTAATCTCTTGAAAGCGGAATTTTTTGATCGTATCATCCGGCTGTTCTGTCAACTTGAAAAAGTTATTCAATCGAGTCCGAATCGTAATCACTCCATCGGTTCGTTGGATACACAACTGGCTTTGAATATTAAGCAGAGATGAAAAAATGGCGGAAACTTCCTTGATCTCCTTGCCTTCCAGTTCTTTATCCAGATTGTCCAGGATCTCATGCAGTTCCTTACGCTTTTCCTCGATGTTCTTTTCGTAACTGTCCCCCTCCACATCAGTGATAGAACCAAATTCACTATCCTTTGACACAGTATGGACAATATCCCGAAGGGCTTCATGAAGACTAACCCCTTTATTCAATAAAGAATTCAATCGTTGGTCTGGAGATAAATTCTCATTCTCTTCAGGTTCCGCCTCTTCTTCATCAAACATTTCATCTTTGGGAACCAGATCGAACAGATCTTCGGCTTTGGATTTGGTGACTTTAAACTGATTGACTTTTTCCAATGCCTGCTGATAATCTTCGGACTGTTCCTCTTCAACCTCAATGCTGCTTTCATCTTCATCATCAAATTCGATTCCATCGGATGAGAAAAACGATTGCATGGCTGCATCAAGTTCATTTTCCAAACCGCCTAAATCAATAAAATCTTGTTTCTTCTTCTTTGCCATATTCAACTTATCCCCAATCCCTTGTTCGGTATTGAAATATTATAGATCAAAATAAATATTAAATGATATGGTAATTAACAAAATCTGCAAGAAAATGCGCAGCAGCAAAATCATTCCACAAGCATAATACCAGTAGTATGGTTCGCTTTACCCTTTAAAGCAATCGATGAAATGAGAACTCTCAATTTGAGAATATTTTATTTTGAGAAGCGGTCCTAACAAAATCCTAACACGATCCAAACCGTTTCGTCTTGTAAAACTTTTCAACTCTCTTGTAATTATGTGATTGTTTAATTTACTTTTTTATCGTATAATATTCAAGTTAATTTGTGCGTATTATAAATTGAACGATCTTCTCCATAAATGAAGGACCTACAACATGATTTAACTTCGCACACCCTGAAACCTAGAATGCTTTAATCTTTATTAAAAGATTGACTCCAATTTTGAAGGCACAGTAATGAAAGAATATGCATACGCCGCCAATCAGATTCAGGAATCATTAGTAGAAGCCTTCCTGAAAAAGAATCCTGGGATTCGCCGTGAAGATGTAATCATTAAAACGGTCAATGGAAAGTTGGTATATTCTACTATTGTTGATTTTTTTATGGCAATGGCGAATTCAACCGCCAGTGATAAAGTATCAATAAGTCCAGAGGAATTAGAACCATTAAATCAAGACGAAAAATCCAGAGTGGCCTCGTGCATTAAATCTTTAAAATCGTGTGCCAAACTGATTGATGTACTGCTCAAAAACCACGCCCCCGGCTTCGCGATGGAAAAAGGCAAGCATAATCAGTTTCTTAAACGCCAAAAAGGTATATTCCTTGATAGCGTTAAAGCCTCCTACGAATCCAAACAAGATATCCTTGCCATGATCAACATCAAAGGAGCCTTTAAACGCAACCTTCTTCGCAACTACCTGACAGAATTCCTTCAAGCCGTCGTTGACCAATTAAAAAGCCTCTGCCTGATCTATAAGCGTGAACATGAATTGAGCCAAAGATTATCAAACCACACCAAAAACATGATTGATACCCACCTTAAAAATATTGAAGGAGCAATGTCACGTGAAGATAAAGAAAAAGTGGCACGGGTATATATTTACCTAATGAAAGATCCCAAGATTGACCTTCCCCCCGTGAATAAATTGAACATTTCCATGATGTCAAAAGCCATTGATAAATTAGGGGTTAAGTTGGAAAATTTCCGTCAGGAAATATCAAGAATCGAAAATGTGATTTCGTTCGTTGAAGAACTGGTCGAGAACCTCAAAAAACAGTCGGCAGAAGAGGAAAGACCCCGCTCCGAACCTGTTTCTGACACTTCCCCCGCCCCCGCTCCATATGCCGATCCGCAGTTCAAAAAAACCAAAAAGGATGATAAGAAAAAGCCCACTCATCGCATGGCGGTTATGTCCCGATTCGAAAAAAGACGATAAGCCTATTAACATCCGTACTAATTATTTAGCAACATTCAATTTCGGGTGCTCTAAATCCAACCGATACATGATTTGATTGTAATCATACATGGGTGTAGCGAACTCATTACCTGAAAACATCTTGGTGTATGTTCCTTCAAAATAAATAAACCGACCCCCTTCCTGGTCAAAAAATGGATGATGAACTGGATTGTAAAAAGAATACCTATTATGCGATATAATTTTACAGGCCGTTGACCAAGGCCCCGTCAATTCATTACATTCTGTATACCACACCTCACCCAAGAACGATTTTCCACCTCTTTCAACTGCAATCATTATCCATTTATTCCGGTGTTTATTCCACCGAATGGAACCGGCATGCATAATTGGTGTTGTGTCTCCATTTGAATCCAAAGGCAGAAAATGCGCATCTTCCCGCTTTAAAAGTCCCGCTTTAACTAATTCCTGCTCCCGCTGTGGTCCCATTGGATCAGTATTGGATTTCCAACCATAAACTGGTTTTCCATTTCTCATATCAAGAACCGATTTCTCCTTCTTATACGAGGTTCCTTGTTTAAGACAGGTAAACGCTTCATAAGCCTCTTGATTTTGCAAATCTTTAATATCCTTCCGAACACGGACCGTGGGATAGGGTATGGGAAAATAGACATATTCCGTTCCACCCATCGTCACATCAATGGGATGCGATTGGGGACATTGCCATAATTTTTGGTTCTCAAACTTTGTTAATTCAACAAATTCCTGTTTGGTGTCATCAAAAATAACAAGCCCATGGCCTATCATCTCCTCGAGGCTTTTTCGATGTGAATAATGAGCCACCATTCGTTCCCGACCATCCTGGTCAGGCAATGTCATTAGCCCATCAATCCAAATCAAGCCATCCTTGCGTATGGGGCACATAGCTTTGCAAAAACCTTGATCATTCACAAAATAATCAAGGTTGATCCCCTTTTCAGGAGGCAATCCTCCTTTACCGGGTAATTTGGATGTCGCCCCTGAAGTTTTAAAGTTTCCCAATGGGTAGGACGGACGGGCAGTATCACCCCAAAACCAATATAGTTTCCCATGATATGGCACCGCAAATGTGGAATCTTGCCCCATAACCTTCCCATTGAGCGTTGGTTCATCAAGGGGAACCTTCATATCAAGCAGAACACTATCCCGGTAAATACCTTGACCTGTTATCCGATACAAGCGTTCGGCGATATTCGTACGCTTCATCTGGATGACAGCTTCCGAACCCGGCTTGGTTTTAAGACGCAGGCCTTCATATCCAAATCCATCGGAAGAATATGAATACCCATGACTGTTCACATGGAAAAACACCTCCCGGTTCATCAATCCCGGTTCATAAAAAGCCACAACACCCTGGCTGTCGGTGTAATATGTAATTTCGTTCACAGTTCTTAGCTCAACCAATGGAATACCGCGACCGCTATTCTGATCCACCACTTGAATCTTGAAATAAGGTGTCTCCTGAGCCGCAATAGGCAGAGTAATTATGAGAAGAATAACGATGACAGAAATAGTGTAAAAGCGAAATATCATATAAGTACCTTGCCTTCTTCTATCTGTATTTGTTTCATGAGATGATCTGGATAATCATCATTATTTATGCGAATATCCAATGTCTCAACAATTCCTGGGCATATTAAGGAACCGCTAAGGGAATGTAAAGTGTATGCATCAAAGCCTTTAATTCACTTGCGCAATTATAGAATAGGTTAAAATCATGAACAAAATAATTCTTATAAGTTTTCTCGCGCTCTCAATCATTCTTCCAACCCAAGCCGATGATACATGGAAGCAACCCCTATCAGTCAAGGAACAAAAAATCGAAGAGGGGATTCGACTGAAACACAATATACTTGGGCTCTACCCCTCACAAGTGCAAATCCCCCGGGATGGAGGCCCAATTGACATTACGACAACAAATCCTTTCGCTGATATTCAGCATGCCGTCTGTTGGACCGCCAATTATCTGGCTGGCTTATCGTATAAATATGCATTCCTCAAAAAGCACGATGCACCTGAAGAGCAGTTACAGGATGCCAAAGAACGAGCTGATGAGGTCTTCGAAGCTGTTTATCGCTGCCAGCGGGTAACAGGCGTGAAGGGCCTGCAGGCACGTGGCTATTTTCTTGGCCATGGCGAAACCTACGCCGAACGCCGTAACTCCACCAAACTCCCATTCTGGCGCCAGGGCCAAGTTGATGGGCAGGATTTCCGCTGGGTAGGTGATCCCAGCCACCATAACTACAGTGATGCCATTCATGGCCTGGGTCAATATTACACGCTCTCTGCAGAAGGCAAACAAAAGGAACGTGCCCGCCAGGCCATTGATGACCTGGTCAGTTATTGGGTGGATAATGATCTGAATATCGATAAGTATGATAAAAGCCTGAGGACCGTCCCCATACTTGGAATCACTGACGGCAAAACCCTCAACACCCGTATAATGATGGCCATCGCTGGCGCAAAGATCGCACACCATGCCACAGGCAAGGAAAAGTTCAAAGCGGTTTATGAACGCTTGCTTCAGCAATACGGCGTTTTGGATTTAAAAACTTTTAAAACTGAGAAAGGTTTCGACGACGCCGAACATGTGTTTTGCCATTTGGATTTGCTCTTCCGCATAGAGGATAATCCTCAGCGTTTAGCTGCATTTCGAAAGGTCGCTGACGGTTTGTGGCGGCATTACACCAATGATGCCCAGAGTTTGTTTACCTATATCTATTTCAACATCGCCCCGGATGCCCCCGGTAAAGAGAACGCGTTGCAGGATGCCTATTTTTCTCTGCAAACGTTCCCCACCGATATGACACTCAAACCACAAATGAACAGCCTGTTTTCTGACCGCAAACCTCCCTACCCCACTTATCTAGCGGCTTGGGATAATGAATATATTTGGAAAGCCCATCTCCTGCGCGCTGATGGTTGGCATAGCCGCATCGTGACCGATATCGCAGTCTCCCCGGAAGATCCTATGGTAATATATGCCGCCGGGCAGGCGGGTGGTTTATACCAGGGTAGGGATGGCGGAAGAACCTGGCAAAACTGGATACCCATCGATCAAAATCTCACCAGCGCTGTTGTGTCTGTGGCCGTTGGAGAACGCAGCCGTATCATCGCAGTAGCCTGCCATAATGGATTTTATTTATCCACGACTGCAGGGGCCTCTTGGCAGCGTCTACCCATCCCGTATGAGGGAGACCCAAAACAGATCGCCTTTGATTCCCAATCATCCAATGTGCTCCATGCTATTTCGTCAAAAGGCGTGTACCGAAGTTTAGACTTCGGCGAAGATTACCTTGGCCAAAGTTGGCAATCGTTAACCGATGTTCTACCCCCCTTGGATAACGCTCGTTTTTACCTTGCCCAGGGGGATCCAGGACGAATTTACGCCGTATCAGCACACCGTATATTCACCCGATCATTAATGGATGACGAATGGATACGGGGTGCTGATTTTGGCTTGGGTGAGTATGCCGAAACCTATCCCTGGTTAGCGATTGATCCAAAAGATCCTGCTCATCTCATCACTGGCTATTTTTCTGACTACGAGGCGTTTGGTGCACTTTCCATTTTGCAGGAAAGCCATGACGCCGGACAAAGTTGGACCAATGATATGGAAACCGTATTCAAAACCATTTCCGAAAAGGGACTGAGAGGTATCCTGGCACTGGGAACACAAGGCAAGATCAATGAACTGATTTTCGATTCACAGCAGCCTAATCAACTATACGCCATCACTGATCGTGGCATCATGAAAAGCCAGGATGGCGGTCTATCGTGGACCAAGCACTTGGAAGGTTTTACTATCCCATTGGCACGAAGCCTCTTTCAACCTCAGCACAGTGAATGGCTATTTGCTGGAACACCAGGTGGATTGTTTATCTCAAAGGATCAAGGTGAAACCTGGCAGGATGGCAACCTCTGGCTGCAATTCGATAAAAACAACCGCCGTGAATTGGGAGGCGCTGCCTTCATTGATGCTTACTGGCGAGGCCGCTATTACGGTTTTATTGACGACCAAACCGCGTCAGCGAACTCCTAATTTAGGCCAGCGATTGTGCTAGATCGGTCTGTATTGATTTGATATGCTAGGATAGTAAAAATGTATATAAATCACATTTCAATAATGGAGACGATAACCCATGAATACCCTTAATCGACGACGATTTGTTCAGACTACCGGTTTAACCGCGGCAGGCGCTATGCTGAGCGGTTTAAACAGCCAGGCAGCCCAGTCTAACGAAAAACCGAACATTTTATGGCTGACTGCCGAAGATTTGAGTCCTCACTTGGGATGTTTTGGGGATAACTACGCGGTTACTCCCAACTTGGATCGTTTGGCGGCAAAAGGGGTACGATACACCAATGCATATGCGACTGCACCTGTCTGTACCCCAGCCCGTTCCAGTATCATCACCGGTGTGTATGCAAGTTCGCTGGGCACCCAACACTTGCGAGGTGAAATGCCGCTGGCCAAGAATATTCACTGCTTTACTGAATTCCTGCGCGAAGCGGGATACTACTGCAGCAACAATGTTAAAGAGGATTACAATTTCAAAACACCTGAAAACGCCTGGGATGAATCCAGCACCAAAGCCCATTGGCGGGGTCGTCAGGAAGGGCAGCCTTTCTTTAGCGTGTTTAACTTTATGACTACCCATCAAAGCCGTACTCGTTATTCGCCAGAAGAACTGGAAAAAGTGAATGAGGAACTCAAGCCAGAAGAACGCCGTGATCCAGATAAAGTACCACTACCACCCTATTACCCCGATACACCCACCGTTCGCAATAATATGGCGGCTTTTTACACGCAGATCACCCGCATGGATAAACAAGTCAAAGACATTCTTGATCAATTGGAAGAAGATGGGCTAACCGAAAACACCATCGTCTTCTTCTACGGTGATCATGGTGACGGCCTCCCACGTGGTAAACGCTGGCTGCATGACAGCGGGACTCAGGTCCCCTTTATCATCTACTTCCCTCCCAAATTCCAACACCTGGCACCCGCTGAAGCCGGAAGTGTGGTTGAAGAGATGATTAGTTTCGCCGACCTGGCGCCGACTATACTCAGTATCGTCGGCCTGGATATTCCCGATTACATCCAAGGCCGTGCTTTTTTAGGCCAAGCCAGGGAATCTGAGCCAAAATATATCTTTGGTATTCGAGACCGTATCGACGAAGTGCTGGAATTAAGCCGGTCGGTTCGCGACCGAAAATATCTATATATCCGCAATTTCTACCCCCATCGTGCACGCATGCAGCGTAGCTTCTTCTCTGAAATCACTCCCATCCGTAAAGAACTGCGCCGATTGGATAAAGAAGACAAGTTAGAAGGTGATGAAGCCTGGCTGATGAGCGATACGGTACCTGCCGAAGAACTCTACGATACCGAGGCCGATCCCAATCAGTTAAACAACCTCATTGATCATCCCGAACACAGCCAAACCGTCAAACGGCTTCGCCGAGTACTGTTTCAATGGATTGTGGAAACCAAAGACACCGCCTTTATGCCAGAGCAGGAAATGATCCGCCGTGCAAATGGCAAATCACCTTATGATGCCGTTCGCCAACCGGGTGTGTATCCCATCCGAAAGATCCTACGGGTAGCCAGCCGAATTGGCATGGGAACTGACCATATCGACGAATTCAAACACGCCCTCAATGATTCTGATCCCGCCATGCGTTATTGGGGCGCCAACGGCCTGGCCGCTTTGGGTAAAGACGCCAAATCGGCGTTGAAAGAACTTCACAAAGCACTTAAGGATGACTCACCCCCCGTCCGCTATGCTGTCGCTGAAGCAGTTTGTAAGCTGGGACAGTGTGATGAAGCCCTGCCCGTGTTAATCAATGGATTACAGGATGAAAACGTCATGAACAACTTGCATGCTTCCATCATTCTTATGGCCATCGGTGATGCCGCCAAACCCGCCGTTCCCCAAATGAAAGCCACGGCCAAACGCCTGGAAGGCTTAGAAGATCACGGGTGGTACACACGGGAAAATTTGGAATATATGGTTGCGAAATTTGAATGATTGAATATCCCATTTTTAATTGAATACAACCATTCTTTAAATATTGTATTATCCCCTTTTTCACTACCGATTAAGGGGATTTGTTTTTTGTGATCGTTTTTGATCATTATTCCTTTCTTGGATATAATGAATAGTTGTATGTAAAGGGATATGAAGATGATCTGTTCCCAAGCGTTTTGGCATAAAATGAAAAAGGGCATCCCGCTTCTGGTTGTGATGGCGGCATGGGTGTTTCTTTTTCATGAGGGGCTGCATGTTCATCATCACAATGAGGAAACCAAGTGCAGTCTTTATCGTGTTGCTGCATGGGGATTCACCCATCCGGTTGACGATCATACTGATTTCCTTCCACTTCTTTCTGATTTTGAATGGCGGATATGTTTGGATGAACAACATGTCTCTATTCCTGCCATTCAACATTCTGCTTCTCCACGTTCCCCACCGTTTGTTGGTTAAGATATTTACATTGTTTTTCAACTCTGATGGTTAAGAATGATCGTATAGTTGGATCATTTCATTTCTGTGTTCATTTCACTCAATACAAGAATGTGAGGTATATTTATGTATATACAAGATAAACATGCATTTACATTAATCGAACTATTAATCGTTGTTGCCATTATCGGTATCCTGGCCGCAATAGCAGTACCAAATTTTCTAAATGCCCAAATCCGAGCCAAAGTGGCGCGGGTTAATTCCGAACTTAAAACAGTTTCCACGGCCGTTGAAATGTACCGGATCGACAACAATCAGGTCCCTTTTTATTTAAATCCCCATGATATGGATCCAGCACCTCATTTTTTGCCTTATCGGCTGACGACACCAGTCCCCCATTTATCATCATTGTTCAATGAAATTTTTCCCGCTCGCAATGCACCAGATTCGATCCATGAAGACCACGAATTCCATTATTTCAACCGTCCTCAAAGCCCACAAATCGTTACGGCAAAAGCCAATGCCTATTCCGAACAAACCCGCGGCGCTGGTGAACGTTATATGTGGTTTTCATTCAGCCACGGGCCAGATACCTGGGGCGATGGGGCTGAGATCATTTATGATCCAACCAATGGTATTAGAAGTTCAGGTGATATTGCCTATTTTGGATCGTAAATGGTTCTCTTTTAAAAAATGGAACGGGCCGGTTGGAAAAACTGGCTCAATCTCATCATATAACTTTTATACAATTCTTGACTTTGGATATATATCCTTCATCAATTTTTTGTGATAAATTAATCCAGTTGTAAATTGTAAGCCGTTTGAAGTACCATTCCCCTTCCAATAATGGGAGGGGCTAGGGGTGGATCGAGAAAAATAGGCTAGGGACAATATACGTTTTCACTCCATTTATACTTCATACACTGATACGTTACACTTAGTTTAATTTTATACTAAAGAAGGGGAGGACTCTCATGCGAAGAAAGAAGGGATTCACTTTGATTGAGTTGTTGATTGTTGTGGCGATTATTGGGATTTTAGCGGCAATTGCGGTTCCAAACTTTTTGAATGCCCAGATACGGGCAAAAATCGCACGCACCAAGAGCGATGTCCGAATGCTGGACGATCAGGCGGTGATTCGTAATTTGGACACGGGATTGTGGTTGATTGATGGGAATGATGTTGGCCAGGCGGAAAACTGTGAATTCCCAGGCGGTACCAATTATTGGGGTTTGACACCACAACAAGCGGGTGTGGATACACAAGGGGCGTTGGGGAACAACTTTTTCAACGGACAGATTTATGCACAGCTGACCACCCCGGTTAATTATATCGGTTCCATCCCCAAGGATCCCTTCGCCAACGGTTTGTTTTATGGGTATGAAGATCGTGGCTGTGCTAACGCACCAATTGGTACGCATTACCTATTTTTTGCCAGCGGTCCGGATGGAGATACGTTTGATTGGTATATTGGTCGTCATGCGACTCCTTATAAAGCCAGTAATGGCCTAACATCAAATGGTGATATTTGGCGATCCCGCTTCCTCCGCGTCCGTCCCGGTGAAGGAGATTTGTACCGGCAAGAGATTTTTGAGGATTATTGGGACTAATAATATTTGTATGCCAGGCTGTCAATGGACTAAGTCGAAGATGTCAACTCAAAACCTTCAGTATCACTTTCAAATGGCAGTTTTTATAGATGACTGTTAATCTATATATTGCTATTAATTTAACCATTTTTCATGTTCCATAAGGATTAAGATTTCTTTGCTGTTCTGTTAAATCTGGATTGACATTTATTAATATATTTTGAACAATAAAAGCTGGCCATTTGTAAAGGCCGGCTTTTTTGTTATGAAAGGGGGGATGCGTATTTGATATAGGATTACTTTATCAAATCCCGAAGATCGATATCAAGTTCATATTACCATGCTACATAGGAGAGAAAATATGAAGAAAGACGTACTAACCATCATTGCCTTGTTAATCTTACCACTTAGTGCTTTTGCCCAAACAGACAAAATCCTGGACTTTGATTACAGTGCCGATGGACCCTGGAATGATCCGGAACTAACGGAAATGGAAGTACCCAAAGTTCCAGTGGGGGCTATCACATTGGATGGACAGGTTTCGGCTGGGGAGTATGGAGGTTTTGAAAGCATTGATATCATTCCCGCTGAATCAGGCTGGCCGTTGAACTGGCCAGGGGAACGTGAATGGGATGGCCCGGATGATTCCAGCTTCAAATTTTATCTGGCTCATGATGAAGACAACATTTATCTTGGGGTTGATGTGAAAGATGATGTCTTAAGCCAGGATGCGGAGGCCAGCGGTTCTTTTTGGCAGGATGATGCCATCGAAGTCATTATTTTGCCCGATAACCTTATTCCACCCGACCTAACGGGCGTTCCACGTGGCTTAAATGGCGCTACCTTTGATTGGGGAGCGCATACTTACTTTACCTATAATGAAAAGATGCGTGGAATTGAACCGAATGGAGAAGACTCTCTTGGACAGTCTTGGGCAGCATCCGATTGGACTTTCGGACCGGATGGAGATATTACCTCGAAAGGCTCTGAAACGGATACCGGTTGGATGCTGGAAGTCCGAATCGCCAAGCGCTTGCTTCAAGGGACAGAGATTCCCCTGCCGTGGCTGGATACGGAAGGTGAAACATATGACATCGATTTGGAAACCCACCCCATCTCTTTTGCCATTGGGATCGATGATGACGATGCAAAATTGCCGGATCGCACCGGTTTTGAATTACAGTACTGGTGGCCAGTTACAAACCGCCTGAGCACTGAGTTTGGAAATTTCGGCGAGGAATTGTTTACTTGGAGCCGTGCGGAAATCGAAGCAGGTGATCATATAGACTATTATGAAACCGTACCAGGTGAACGCCTTAATGGTGGTTCGCTGGGTATTATTCGGCTTTCATCTGAAATAACCCAGGTAACTGACTGGACGTTATATTGAGTAAACAAGCACGTTTAATATATTCGGCCAATGGTAAGCCAACCCCACCATTGGCCTTTTCTTTTGTGGGATTATCGGTGTTTGTCTTCATTCTCATCCTGTTTATTATTCATTTCTTTAGTGCCTTTTTTGGCTTTTTGCATGGGATTTTCAGGCTCTTTTTCCTTTTTGATTTGAAACCGCGATTCGATAATTTCACGCGGGAAAGTGTTATTATAGCGGTCAGTATCGGCGGTTTCAAAGTAGGGATCCAATTCCAAAGACTCGATGGTTTTGGTGCTTAGGATCAATTTTTTAACCTTCTGGTTATTATGCCGCCATATCTCAGCGGGAGTACGAACCAACTCTGATGACTTATCTTCATAGTGGATTTCAAGGATAATGGGCATAACCAAGCCACCCATGTTGGAGAATTCAACCACGTAAAAATTATATGGAGTTTGAGTGTAGTCCTTATCATCGTCTTCCAACGAATCGAGAAATGTCTGATAGTCTTTCAAATCTTCCTCGGTTACTTCGAATTCGTCAAAGTCATTATAAAAATCGAGAAGCTCGGGATACCGCTCCACCCGTTCGGGCAAAGTCTTGTTCCGCATTTCAGAAATGGATTCAGGCTCTTCGGCTTGTTCTTTTTTACGAGCCAGTTTGGCGACTTCGGGATTTTTGGATTCCATTTCATAAAGGTAAACCTTGTCAATCGAAATATCGACATGATCGGTGGTGTAAAACCACCCACGAATGAACCAATCCAAATCGATGCCGGAAGCATCTTCCAATGTACGGAACAAATCAGCGGGTTCAGGACGTTTGAACATCCAGCGTTGAGCGTATTCACGAAAGGCGTAGTCGAACAATTCTCGCCCCAGGATGGTTTCGCGCAGAATGTTGAGCGCAGTAGCTGGTTTGGCGTAGGCGTTGTTTCCGAATTGAAGAATGGACTCGGAGTTGGTCATTATAGGCACCTGGTTAGAGGCGGTCATATAATCCGTGATCTTGCGCGGATCACCACGACGAGAGGGGTAATCATCCTCCCACTCCTGTTCAGATAGATATTGCAGGAAACTGTTGATACCTTCGTCCATCCAGGTCCACTGGCGTTCATCTGAATTGACGATCATGGGGAAATAATTATGACCGACCTCGTGGATGATGACGGAAATAAGGCCATATTTGGTTCGTTCAGAGTAAGTGCCGTCTTTTTCCGGACGAGGGCCATTGAAGCAAATCATAGGGTATTCCATGCCATAAACCGGCCCATTGACTGAAATAGCGACGGGATAGGGGTAATCAAAGGTAAATGAGGAATAGACATCAAGGGTATGCATAATGGAATGAGTGGAATAGCGGCTCCAGAGTGGCTCGCCTTCGTTGGGATAGAATGACATACACATAACAGTGCGCCCGCCATTTTGATGGCCTTGGGCATCCCAAATAAACTTACGTGACGTGGCAAAAGCATAATCACGTACATTTTCCGCCTTGAACTTCCAGGTCTTTTTACCCTCGGCTTTTTGGGCCTGGTTGGCTAAAGCCTCATCGGGAGTGATGATAAACACGGGTTTATCTGCGGTTTCCGCCTTTTTCAACCGTTCACGCTGGGTGCTGGTAAGCACATCGCGTGGATTTTGCAGAATGCCGGTTGCTGCCACGGCATGATCTTCGGGAGCAGTTATGTTGACTTCATAATCGCCAAATTCCAGGGTAAATTCTCCCCGGCCCAGAAACTGTTTATTTTGCCAGCCAGCATAATCGGTATATGCAACCACGCGAGGATACCACTGAGCCATTTCGTAGAGATAGTTATCGTCTTCTTTGAAATATTCACAGCCCGTACGGCCACGCACATATTTGAATTCATTGATCTTATAATTCCAATCAATAGCTAACGTGAAGGTTTTCCCAGGCCGCAGGGGAGTTGGAAGTTCGACGCGCATCATGGTTTTTACGATGGTGTAATCTAAATCATTCCCGGCGCCATCACGTACAGAGGTGATATGGGCGCTGCCATCAAATTTGTTCTTGGATATCATCATGCGCAAATGGCTGATGGAAACCATATCGAATTCCGGAGCGGTTTCAGTCAGGCGATTGTCCGAATCGGGTCGGTAGATGTTGGCGTCGAGCTGAATCCAAATATAATTCAAGGTATGAGGTGACCGGTTGTGATACGTAATAGTTTCCGAGCCATTGAGATGCTGACGTTGATCATCGATTTCCACATCGATGACATAATCAACCTTTTGCTGCCAGTACTCAGGCCCCGGTGCGCCTGAGGCTGTGCGAAAAGAATTGGGAGTGGGTAATAATTCATCCAACTGACGGAACACATCGGTTTGGCCATATTTTTGATTGGTGGGATAGCCATAAGATGATAGACATGTCAAAGAAATAATGAACATTGAAATGATAATACGATACATCTAGGTTACCTCTCATTTTTTTGGATTCATCACTTTCGGCCAATGATCATTCGAGATTGGACAGATACACTCATTTCAGATTCAAATTCCACTCCAGCATCATTAAACCACTTACGAATATCATCGAGGGTATAACAATCACCTTCCTCCGTGTTAACCAACATATTTACAGCAAACATGGCAGACCAAGTAGGCTTGGTTCGACTCTCGTCTAAAATAAAGTCCTTTATACCAATTCGACCACCAGGTTGCAATGCATCAGCACATTTTTTTACAACTCGGGCATTATCCTCAAACGAAAATATGTGAATAAAGTTGGAAAGCAATATAAAATCATATTGCTCGGGGAAAGGATCAATCAATGCATTTCCAGGAATTGGTATAACACGATCGCTCATACCCGCTCGATCAATATTCTCCCGAGCGATCTCCAAGGTTTTTTCATCGTCGAAAATAAATGACTTCAGCTGGGGATTTCGTTTTGCAAATTCAATGGAATACAATCCCGGGCCTCCACCAACATCCAACACTTTATGGACAGTTGATAAATCCAAAAGTTCTGCTGTCTCGGCTGCGCTTATGCGCCCCACATCCGCCATCGCTTTAGCAAATTTGTGTTCGTTTCCCTTTAAACGCGGATCAATTTTTTCATCATCCGCCGGCTGCCCTTTCAGAGCGGAATCATATAACTGTCCCCACGTTTCATACAATTTGGCATTGTGCAATAAAATGGCATTTTTCGATTGTGGTGAACTGGAAAGCAGATAACGTAAGGCCAGTTCAGAGTTCGAATATTCATCATTTTTCTTCATCAGCAAATCCATCGCTGATAAAGCATCACAAAGAATGCGAATCCCACGAAGATCAGCATTGAGTTGCTGTGCCAAGCGGTCCGCGGTCCATTGATCTTTGCCAATCAAATCAAAAAGGCCAATTCGATTGGCCGTTAATAATATTTGCGATTGTTGAAATCCTCTTGCTATTTCATCGATGGGATCACGGGCTGGTTGTTTCGAGTCATTCATTTCAGCTCCTTATTACGAGGTATAAAGCGATTCATAAGTACGGCAGTAATCGATTAAATCACGTACAGGGACAATTTGCAACGTATTGGTGCGATGATCCTTTGGTTGGTATTCTCCAGAAGCGAATAAAACCAGATCATCCAATCGAAGATACCCCTTTTCATAAAGATACATCCCAGCTGTAACCGTTCGAATCGAACCGCTTAAATCAGGAAACATCACAGGGATTACACCATAATACAAGTGAAGCTTTCGGAAAGTCGACTTTTCCGAAGTCAGGGCGATTATTTTGGGTTGAAGCCGCAAACGGGAAATCAACCGTGCTGTATAACCACGCCGTGTAACCGAAACGATCATGTTAACATCAGCGGCTTTGCATAGGCTTTTTATGGAATCACATATCGCACGTTCGGTCCCTGCTCCAACCTCCGGCTTTTCTTGGATATCAATAAACTTCTCAGCAAAAGTCGCAATGCGATTCATCATCTGAACGGCACGCAATGGATATTTACCGGTAGCCGTCTCTCCAGAAAGCATAACCGCCCCGGAACCGTCAAGTATGGCATTGGCGACATCGGATATTTCAGCACGGGTGGGACGGGGATTCTGGATCATCGACTGCAGCATCTGAGTTGCCGTAATCACCAATTTTCCAGCATAATTGCATTTCTGGATTAAATTCTTTTGAATAATCGGAATTTCTTCCGGTTCAAGTTCAACCCCTAAATCCCCCCGGGCCACCATCACCCCATCCGCATACTCGATAATTTCATCGATATTATCGACTCCCTGCTGGTTTTCTACTTTAGCGATGATTTGAATATCGCTTCCCTCCAAGTATTGCCGGCAGGCGAGGATATCATCTTTCCCCCGGGTAAAAGACAAAGCAACATAATCAATATCATTCTCACACGCAAAAACCAAACTTTTACGATCCTTTTCAGTCAAAGGCTCCAACGGCAATATCTTCTTGGGAAAATTAACGGCGCGACCACTGGTAATCACACCTTCATTAAGAAAACGGAGTTGAATCTGTCCTTTGCCTTTGGCATGAATCACCGCTTCAAAAGCACCATCATCAACGAGTGCTCGATCATCGATTTGAAGTTGATCATAAACATCCGCATCAAAGTAATATGTATTTTGATCTGTAAAACCAACGGTAAGTTTGGAATCAGCATGAACCTTGATCGTGCTCTTTCCCCGCAGGCGTATTTTGGGACCCTGGGTATCCATTACAATGGGAATATCGGCCACCTGCCGAATATGATCAATCAAGCGTCGATATTGTTCAAAATCACCATGGCTGGTATTAATACGGGCAGCATTCATCCCGCTGTCAAACAGGTTGCGCAACATCTCAACGGATTGGCAGGCGGGACCAATGGTAGCCAGGATTTTTGTTTTTTTAGTCGTCGGCATGGATGTGTTTCCTCAAACAAGTGCCATCAGGCCCAACGCATAAACTCACAGGCAAACGATCGAATCATTTCAGGATGATCAGGCCGAATCCGAACGGCAAAACCATGACGGCCACTTTCCTGGCAAGGAATATTAATTTGGAATTTGTGGAGGCCTCCGCTCTCTTCTCCACTATGGTTGGTTTTAAATATTCGGCCATTTTGAATCTCACCCTGGTTGTCCAAATTACCGCACAATACTTCAACCGCCACATCTTCGGCGCGTAAATTCCCAAGGCGGGCTTTTACGGTTACGACAAGATCCTCACCAACGTTGACTTCAGAACCAAGTGCAGGATTTTCAACACTCGTGATGGTTACCCCTTCCCATGACCGGCAAACATTTTGTACCCAGGCGGCCATCTCTTTGCCACGGACGAAATTTTCCGCTTTCATCGCGGTTCCCGCATTATGAGCAGACATGTAAAATCGGCTGGTATACTCTTCCAGCATGCGGTGGGTATTGAAAAAGCGGCCCAAGGTTTTCATGGAACGCTTCATTTTAGCAATCCATTCCCGAGGCAAGCCGGTTGCATTTCGTTGGTAGAATAGTGGAATGACATCGTTTTCCAGGCAATCATAAAGCGCCTGGCTTTCCACTTGATCTTGCAATGACTGATCTTCAAATGATTCTCGATGGCCAATTGCCCATCCACAATCTGGGCTATACGCTTCATCCCACCATCCGTCCAGTATACTCACATTAAGTCCACCGCTGGCCACTACTTTCATCCCGCTTGTCCCTGAAGCTTCCAAAGGACGGCGTGGCGTATTGAGCCACACATCAACACCCTGGACAAGATATCGAGCCACATTGATATCGTAGTCTTCAAGGAACACGATATGGGACCGAAACGGTTCTTCACGAATTACATGAATAATCGATCGAATAATATCCTTGGCTGGATTATCCTGGGGATGCGCTTTCCCTGCAAAGATAAATTGAATGGGACGGTCATGATCCAGCAACAATTTTCTTAACCGGTCCAAATCATAGAAAAGAAGATTAGCACGTTTGTATGTCGCAAAGCGGCGGGCAAAACCAATCGTTAGCGCATGGGGACTCAGTACCTCATCAGCCGTCTGAATTTCATTATGTTGAGCCCCCCGACGTTCCATTTGTGTTTTAAGGCGATTTCGGGCAAAAAACACCAGGCGCTCCCGGCGACGTTGATGCGTTCTCCAAAGTTCCAGATCGGGAATTCGATCTATCCGATCCCAGATTTTATATTCCCATGGCCGCTCCACAAATCGCGGTCCTAAATAAGATTCGAACAAATCCATAAAATCATGGCTTAGCCAAGAATGTGTGTGAATACCATTGGTGACATGAGATATTGGAATTTCATCGATGGGAACATGCGGCCAAATGCATTTCCACATCTTCCGGGATACTTCCCCATGAAGACGGCTGACCCCATTGGAAAAAGCCGAAAGCCGCAATGCCAAAATAGTCATAACGAATGGATCATTGGGCGAGGCATCTTTCTCCTGTCCCAAACGGATGAATTCCTCCCATTTAATCTGTAGGCGGTTTACCCATTTACCCAAATAACGCTGAAGTAATTCTGGATGAAATTTTTCATTTCCCGCGGGTACTGGCGTATGAGTCGTAAACACAGAGGATGACCACACAATTTCACGGGCTTCAGCAAAAGAAAGTCCGTTGTTCTCCATCAAATCACGAATTCGATCTAGTAGTTGAAATGCAGAATGTCCCTCATTGATATGGTAAACGGTGGGATGAATATTGAGTGCTTTTAGGGCACGATACCCTCCAATACCAAGCAGCAATTCCTGCCGAATTCGCATATCCCGGTCACCACCATAAAGCTGAGTGGTAATTTCACGAGCCCAGGGAGTATTGGCGGAAAAATTGGTGTCAAGTAGATATAAATTCACCTGCCCTACCTGTACCCGCCAGATTTGGGCATAAACATTCTTATCCCCCATCTCTACTAATATAACCACAGGCTCATTTTTATCATTGGTCACCAAAGACACCGGCATATTATACCAATCATTCTCTGGATACGATTCCATTTGCCAGCCATCCGTATTCAATCGCTGCCGAAAATAACCCTGCCGGTAAAGCAATCCCACACCCACCAAGGGGATACCCATATCACTCGCGGATTTTAAATGGTCACCGGAAAGAACACCTAATCCTCCCGAATAAACCGGCAATCCCTCATCCAATCCATATTCGCATGAAAAATAGGCCACCATAAAGTTCTCTTGCTCCATGTATGTCTTGTCAAACCATTTACTGGTCGCCATATAATTATTCAAACTTTGATACACTCGATTGACATTGGCGACAAAACCATCATCATGGGCCAGTTCCATCATTCGCGCTTGAGGCACACGCCCCAACATCGCAACGGGATTTTGATAAACATCTTCCCACAAATCGGCATCGATCATAATAAAAAGCCGCACCGCTTCCCAATTCCACGAAAACCAAAGATTCATTGCAATTTCCTGTAGCGGTTTGAGTTGTTCGGGGAGAACCGGAGCAACGTAAAAAGGTTCTATTCTCATTTTTGTAATCCTCTTTTGATAAATTGTTGTGATTGCAAAACATTATTCCCAATTGAAAGAAAACATGCCTTATCTTTTCTTCCTGTTCCATTATTGGCAAACATACATCCATGGTTAACGATATGTCAATTAGCAATATATAGGCCAAACGATAGATCAACCTTCTCTTGATCCATAACCATGAACTCAATAAAAATCATTATATACCGAGAAGGGTATGATTCGAGTGAAAGAAACGATTTTAATTCCCCCCCAAAAAATATCAAAAAATTCGTTACAATAAACCGCCTTTTCCGTTATTAATAAAGAACTCACTCAGAAAATTCCTTTCAACGAGTGAACCTCGATCAACATCCCTATACTCCAATCCCTGGTGGATGAACCCCGCTTTTCCCACCAGGGTATTTCTTTTTAAGCCAATTTTCACTTGAATTTAGTTGATTTTTGATGATTTTTAGACCTTTTATCTAAAAAAGATGCAATCAATCGTAAATAAATGTGGATTTAGCATTGATCGGAAAATAAAACTCATTATAATTTACTTCGCGATAAACAGCCTGTTTGTTTTAACTTGGTGTTCTCAACTTTAGTTTCAACATAAACCCATTCGATGCAAATTGTTTACTTTGGGTTGTAACCTTGCAGGCCTTATCGTTTTTTGGATCGGTTTCAGCGCAAACTGTTGAATAAATCTCATCCAATGTTTGAAACCACATTCCATTGTTGATTCATATCAAGCTTCCAGCCAGGCGTTGAGGGAATATAACGCTTCACCATCCGTTAAGGAGGCTGGGAAATGAATTTGAATTTCGAATTTTTTACCCCCAACTCAGAGCATGGTTACCTTGCATTTTATCTGCTCATTGGATTATTTATTTTATCCCTCATCTTAGTCTATCTGACCTATAAATACCGAAAGTACAAGCGTTTTCAAGAATTTGTGGACGAAATGAAACAGTTAGATCTGGATGAAGAGCAAGAAAACACCCTCGCTGGTATGGTAAAACGCTATTCAATGGATGAACCGGTCAAAATCCTGATGTCAGCCCGCCTTTTTGATGAGATGGCCGCCCGGGAAATTGAACTGGTACTGGGAAGTGCCGCCTCCGCCAATGCAAAGAAACAATTCATCAACATGGTTTATGAAATCCGCAAAAAAACCTACGCCCCCGACGTCTGGATGTCCCATACACCAATCGGACAAGCTATGTAAAAAATCGATTGGTTCAGTATAGAAAACAATGCTTTTGCAAGGTTGTTCATTTTTTATTCAATTATTTTATTAAATAAAACCTTTCCATATCGATCTATGTGCTCTTTTAATTCATTGTGATTTATTTGATCATAAATCTCAATATCAAAAAGATAAGGAAGTGGAAGTTGATCCAATTCGTGTGCAATCATATTGCGTTGATGATAATCGATGTCACCATATAAAACTAAATCAATATCTGAATTAAACCGTGAAGATCCAATAGCTCTTGATCCATAAATTTTTGCTTTGTCAACTTCGTTATGGTTTCGCAAAACGTTACAAATTTGTTTTAAAGTCTTTTGTGTCAATCCAAAATTTTGTGCTCTCATAATTTATCATCAAAAAAATGCACTAATTTATTTAATTCTTTACTATAAGTCTTGCTTATCATTCTTACTGCTTGTTCAAATTTTTCTTGATCATAAGTATGAGACATAAGGTTTCGATGCTCTAACATGTCGATCCATGTTTGCCCTTCCATAATTATGGAAGATGCAAAAGCTTTTTTCAACACATGGCGCGGGGTAATCTGATCTAACTGAATGCCATCATAAACCAAATAATCCTTTAATGTTTTCCATGCCAATTCAAAGGTATATTCAAAACGCTGAACAATCCCCTCTTTTTCTAAATCAGAATAACCTTCAACATCCCCTTCAAGCGCTTCATTCAGTTTCTGCAAGACACGTTTGAAATTTTGCAACCGCTGCTGCCAACGTAACTTATTCATTTGAATAACCTTTAGCTATTCAGAATCGTTTCCTATAGAATTAATTTATATTGATTTGGTTCAATATCAATAGGAGATAGAAATGTAACCTCAAATAAACAGAATAAAAAAATATACTTTTAAGTTGATATCTCGCTCTATTTTAATTACATTCGTAAAGTGAAGAGATAGACCAAAAGGACAAAGGGGCAATTAGCATGTTCACACCCCACCGTCGCAAAAAAAATCGGAACAAATACAATCCTCACGTTAATGCCGTAGTGGCAATTGTGATCATTTTAAGCGCTGGCTTGGCATTATTTCTCTATCTCGCCAGCAATGTTAAACCCATCAATGAAAGCAAAGAAATCACTATCAGAGATGCGCGTACGATGGCTTATGAACCGGGCGAGCCGGATTATCACTTTCAATCCAGCCATTTCTCCTTTCCGTTGAAAGGCCTTCATGGGGAATGGGTTTTAAGTCTTGGCACAATCGAATGTGTCACACTATCCCCGGATGGAGAATTCGCCGCCGCCGCGTGTGCCAATGGGATTTTGGTGTGGGATATTCAAAACAAACCCGATACACCCCTCTATTACTTTATAGGAAAAACACGCCCAATTATAAATCTCCGTTTTTCGGACAACAATAAATACTTATTCGTATTGGACAAAGAAGCACAAAACCATGTGCTGGATTTAGAACAAGGCCGTGAAACCTTCGCATTTAAATCTCAAACCCCCATATCAATTCATTCGATACAAATGTCAATGGACATTCATCCACAAGGCCACGCTTTGGCCGTTGTAGGGGGGAACATGTTCGCCAAAGTGTGGGATATAACGAGTAACCAATGCCTTCATGCCTTCCGTTGCACAGGGCAACCCCATTCTATTGATTTCTCACCAGATGGAAATACCTTGCTGACAGCCGGTTTGGATCTTCATAAATTACATCGAAGACCCATCACTGAGCAAAAAAAAGAACTGAATATCATCGAGTTATGGGATTTAACCTCCAATGAGAAGATCAAAACCATCACTTGTCAGGAAGGAATTATATTTATAGCAGCATTCTCCAATGATGGAGCACACATTGTTGCTGCAGGTAAAGAAAATGTGAGAATACTGGATAAAACAACGGGGGATACAATTAAAAATATACAATTCAGATTACCACCACCACTTTCAAGTCACAATCAACTCGATCCCTTCGCTGCTGTTGAACTTTTCAGACAATCTTTTTCCACCTTATCGATGAAAAAAGATCGATTCTTTTATTATGCAAGCCCCTATTCCTACCCCATTATCTTGGATTTTAACTCAAACACGTTCGAAGAATACAAAGCATCGGGAGATTTAAGAAAAGCCCAAATATCTCTTTCTGAGGATTGGAGCAAAATTCTAATCAGCAAAAATGAAAATTTATATCTATCGAATATGAAATCTGGAAAAAAACTATGGCATTTTGGCTCCTTTGGAAGTTATCCCACACACGCTGAATTCAGTGAAGAAGAGTCATCGACCGTCAAATTAACCTCTCGAGAAGGTCTGGTAAAAACCTGGGATATCAAAACTGGCAAACTTCTGGAAGAATCAAAAACAGCCCGTCTCAAAAACACACCTCAATATCGCAATAATTTCGGTCATGCCCCCAATCAAAAATATTGGCTCCAAGAAGATCGATCTCTCAACCAACAAACAGGAAAGTTGGAAAGTACATTTTCTATCATGGATATGACAAATAACCAGACTATGGATGCATTTAATCCAATATTGGATAAAGCCATCGGCGCTCAGCTTCTGGATACAGGCAATACTCTTCTTCTGTGTTCCGAGGATGGCAAACTTGAAATATGGGATGTAGACACCCAAACAATAAAAAACAAACTCATTCTTAACTCATTCACTCAAATTTCAGATGCCTGGATCAAACCTTTATTAAATACAAACCGAATTTTTATCGTCGTTGACGGAGTTAAAGAGGATGGCTTTTTTCATTACGCTGTCATTATCCTGAACCGCAACACAATGTCTTTGGAATACATCGATATCGATATCCAAGGCCTAAGATATATTCACATATCCAACAATGGACTTTGGGTTGCTTTTGCAGCTGATAACTTTTGTGTAATGAACATCAACACAAAGGAACTTAAACAGGCTGATAATATACGTCTGAATGATATAACCTTTTCAAACACCCACAAGTTTGCCTTCGTAAGTTTCCATGAAGCAAACCAGCGAGGATACACCCGAGACGCTTTGTGGGATTTGAAAACCATGGAAATGGTACATGAATTCAATCAAATATTATCCTACCCCAAAATCATTTTTTCGTCTGATGATTCCATGTTACTAACCATCGATTCAAATGGCGTTACCAAGGTGTGGGATATAAAGGCCTTATTAAAATAGAAAGGGTGAGAAAAATGCATCCCCAAAAACGAAAAACACGTAAAAAACTCAAATCAAAAGTTCACCCCTTTACCGCGCTCGTTATTATTTCCTTCGCCGGGCTTGCTTTATTAATATTCCTTTCCTATCAAATCAAACCTCTCAAAAAATCTGAAAATGTCGTTATCCCAAATGCTAAAGAGCTCGCCCGAAAACCTGTAGAACCCGATTATCACATAACCAGCACCCCTATTTCGTATCCTCTCCGCGGGAAACACGGCGAAATGTTGCTGGGATGGGGTAAGATAATCAGCATTGCCCTTTCCCCAACCGGGCGATACGTGGCAGCATCTGCCTCATATCATGTCATGCTTTGGGATCTAAACACAAATAAGGAAAAACCAACACAGATATTTACTATTCCGAATAAACCTCAAAGAATGTTGCGATTCACTCCCGATGAAAAACAATTATTAATTACAGATCATGATGGCCATCTGCATCTCATGGATATCAAAAGCGCTCAGGAAACAATGGCCTTTCGCCCCCACCCATCCGGTCCCATTCAATCCATTGCTTTTTCACCAACACTGGATTGCATTGCCACAGTAGGCTCTGATATGTATGCCAAAGTGTGGAATTTAGGAAAACCCGAATGTCTTTATCTTTTCCGCTGTAATAATCGGCCTAAATCACTTGCCTTCTCCCCCGATGGAAAAGAACTACTGACAGGTGGTATGTTAAAAAGTAATTATCATCTAAAACAAAATAACGATCAGAACATCATGGAATTATGGAGCTTAACAAATAAAGAACCCATCAGGGTATATGAAGGATATCCCTCAGATATCAATCAAGTGGCATTTTCAAGTGACGGCAATCAAGTGATGGCGGGTGGAAAGCATGGCGTAATGATTTGGGACAAAAACAGTGGAAAAGTGATTAAAAAACCTGAAAATCCAATTGTAAGCACCAGTACAGAGGAACACGATGAAACAGAAATCTTTAGAGGCAGCTCGATTCTCTCTTCCACATTCTCTTCAGATCGATCACAATTTTTAGTATTCATCACCCCGCAATGGAAAATTAAAATCCTTGATATCTATAAAAACGAGTACAAGAGCCTGTTAAATCAAGATTTAAACAATATTCAACTTCATTCCCTTTCACAAGACTGGAAAACAATCCTGCTTAAACAAAATTCCCTTCTTCGCTTGCTGGATGTTGACACAGGTTTAGAAAAATGGAACTTTGATGAGTTTACTTCCGATGTTAACCAGTTGGCATTTCGCGACAATAACACCAAAGCCGAAGTTCATTACCGGGATGGAAGTGTCAAATGGTTCGATTTAACAAGTGGACAACTTGTTGAAAAACGCATACCGGCCCATAACACAATCACCTCAACCACAAATACACCAATACAAAATGCAAAAAATCATTCTCCCAGCTATAGAGTGGTATACCGTGAAAAACTTGATTCGTCTTTTAATTATCAACGCAAACTCAATACTGCCTGGAACACAACTCTGGACAAAGAAGAAAAGCGATTTCAACCCCTTTTAAATAAAGCTGTTGTAGCACGGTTTATCGAGGATTCCAAACGGTTGATAGCATGTTACGAAAAGGGGAATTTAACTATATGGGATTCAAAAACATTAGAAGAAATCGAAACATATCATTTTAGTGAATTCAAACACTTAAAACATGTAACCTTGCAAGAATCACCTGATCATCAATACCTACTTGCCATTCTATACGGTAATTCCAAAAATGGAGATATGAGTTCAAGTATCAAGTTGATCAATAAAACCAGCAACACAATCGATTCTTTTGATTTAACCCTCAACATTGATTCATCCTCAAGTATCCCATTAGCAACAGCAATGACAACCAACAATCAGTGGCTAGCAATCGGTAGCATGGATGGCATTCAACTCATCAACTTGAAAACAGGTGAAATATTCACAAAAAAGGAAAATATGATCTTTAACATAAACACACTGGGTGCCGGAAAATTCCTTATCATAAATTTCCTTCCTAAAGGACAATCTGGAAGACTAAAATCCGGACTCTTTGACACCCAAAAGATGGAAATCATTCACATATTTGAAAATAGATTATATTATTCTGCAATATCAGATGATTATTCCAAATTCATGACCGCCTTTGATACTGGAATTGTACATGTATGGGATATGAATAAACTTAGGGGTGAACAAAATTCAGACCAATTTTGATAATTTGAATCCAGTAAAGATGATGGCAAAAAATTCATTTTCCCCAGGAAATTGTGGTATCAAAAAAATAGGCTTGAAACTATATAGCCCTGAGGTTATAATCAATAAAATGGAATGTAGAATTTCACCCTGAGTTTTTGGCTGAATTCAGAGAATTCTCACAAACAGTCCAGGATAATATTGTTGCTAAATCACTATTTTTAAAGGAGTTTGGCCCTCAGCTTGGCCGACCGCATGTAGATACTTTAAAAAACTCCAAACACGCAAACATGGAAATTCCATTGGAAAATGTCATGAAAGAATTTCCTCCTGAGCGCCAAAAACGCATTCAGGAGAAAGCGGATCAATACATAAAAGAATATAAAACGCTCCAGGAACTAAGGAAAAAGCTGAACCTGACTCAAACCAAAATTGCTAAAAACATGCAAATCAATCAAGTAAGCGTCTCCAACCTCGAAAAGCGCTCCGATATGCTTTTGTCTACTCTGAACAGCTACGTGGTAGCCTTAGGTTGTGAATTGGAAATTTTCATCAAAACCCCCGATCAAACCCATGTCAAAATTGAAGGACTAATACCAAGAGAAAACACTTGAATAAGTTCCAATACTATCACTGCATACGGCTGATATGTTAAGATATTATTTAGTACTTTCCATCGCAACAAAAACAATACTAAATTGATTTGTTTTATAAACATTATCGCGCCATAATATCCCGAAATCATCCAACACCAGAGAGGAGAGAAAAATGGCGCGACAAATTAACCGCCGCAAAGCAATACACACGATGGCAATGGGAGCGATTGCAGCAACTGCCCCTGCATTCATTCATGCCAGCAACAAGCAGGAAAAAATCCACGGCCAAGGCCGCCATACATACGAACTGGTCAAAGATTGGGCTAAGTTACCCAAAAGCAAAAAGTTTGGTTACACACACGGTGTCATCGTAAATCGGCAGGGCCGAATCGTTATCTTCAACCAAAGTAAAGATGCCGTCATGATCTTCGATGCAGATGGCCAGCTGGAAAAATCTTGGGGGGAAGAATTCCAAAATGGGGCTCATGGATTGCATCACAGTGTGGAAAATGGCGAGCAATTTTTGTACTTATGTGATTATGCCATTCCTGCCGTTGTTAAAACCACCATGGATGGCGAAGAAATTTGGCGCTTAGGCATTCCCAGGCAAAGTGGTAAATATAAAGAAACCAAGGAATACCGGCCCACCAATTTGGCTGTCGCCGCCAGTGGTGATTTCTATGTCGCCGATGGATACGGAAAAAGTTGGGTGCATCACTATGACAAAAACACCAAATATATACGCTCATTCGGTGGCCCGGGCACTGAATCAGGCAAAATGAAATGCCCACACGGAATTTGGATCGACTCCCGCGACGATAACGAATCAATCTTGATCGCCGACCGCGCCAATGTACGGCTGCAATATTTCAACCTGGATGGAACACTGCAAAAAGTGGTTAAAGGCGACTTGCGTTACCCTTGTGATTTCGATCAGCGCGAAGGAGATTTACTCATTCCTGATCTGTATGGTCGTGTGACTATCCTCAATAAAAACAACCAGTTAATTACCCATTTGGGTGATAATCCCGACATTCAAAAACATCCAAAGTATCCCAACATCCCCCATGATGAACGAATCCCAGGCAAATTTATCTCACCCCACGCCGCCCGTTGGGATGGGGATGGAAATGTTTATGTGGTTGAGTGGATATCAGATGGAAGAGTAACCAAATTACGCCGGGTGGAAGCATAATTTCAACTGAATTTTGCATCTAAAAACAAAAAGGTTATAATTCAACCGATATCCTATTTTGTTATAAGAGAGGCATATCAAATGAAACGGGCTTTTATCCTGTCCGTACTCATGGCATTATTCATTTCATGTATGACTAAAGAAAACGAAGAGGAGGAACTTATGGAACGAAGCGGTGTGATTACATTTAAAGGAAACGGATTAACCTTGCTAGGTCCTGATTTAAATGTCGGTGATCCAGCTCCTGATTTTACCGTGGTTGATAATGGCCTTCAACCTGTCAAATTATCGGATTTCAAAGGGGAAGTTATCATTCTATCAGCTGTGCCTTCCCTGGATACACCAACCTGCGAAACCCAAACCAAACGCTTTAATGAAGAAGCAAGCAAGTTAAACGCCAAAGTATTGACCATCAGCCTTGACCTGCCTTTCGCTCAAAAACGCTTTTGCGAATCGTTTAACATTGACAATATAAGCACCCTATCCGATTACAAAGCACGCTCATTCGCCGAAAATTACGGTTTGCTGATAAAAGAACTTGGCTTGATTACCCGTGCGGTGTTCGTGGTGGATAAAGAAGGAAAAATTGCTTATAAAGAAATCGTAGGTGAAGTTAGTGAAGAGCCAGATTATACCAAAGCACTGGAAGCGGCTAAAAATGCTGGTGCTTAATTAAATCTCTGAATTATATCCTTAAAAGTACTGTAAAGGCCCCAGCCGATAGATGGGGCCTTTGCTCTTCATGTCCAATTAGCTGGGTTCAATATCCTACGGCTTTTCCGTACTTGATCCCAAATAGATTACGCAACGCATTATCCTCTTCATCATATACTTCGATGATTGGAAAATACGCTGTATTCTGGATCATTTTTTCGATACCAGGTGAAACGTGACAGAAGGCCACCCGGCCACCCAAGAGGTTCAAACTTCTGATCGGGGAAACAAGTTGTTGCAGAAAGGTGTTGAGAACTGAGGTAACTTCTGAGAAGTTAAGCAATACGTTTGAATAGCCTTTTTGACGAACATCCTGAATCATAATCTTCAGGCGGGTAAATCCGTCAAAATCCAACTTCCCATTCAATCGAATGACTACGACATCTCCATATGTCTTGGCCGTCAACTTCATATTTTTAACTCCTTCATCGCCCTAAATAAAAAAATATCAATTAAACATCCTTGTTACGTCTATAATCGTCCATCCAAATTTATAACTTTAACCGAAAATCTCAAGATTAAATAAATAAAAGAAAGAAGTGATTATACTGAGTGTGGAAGGATAGAGAGAGAAAAAAGAAGCCAAACAGCTACATCAGGGATTATTCCAATCCTTGATTCACCCGCCAATAAGCCCCGATACCGGCAAATCTCCACCGAAATATCCAATATCACCAGGACTTATGATCCCATTGCTGGGATTATAAACCGAATCACGTACAGTATCGCCAGGATAACGGTATTCATTGGGAAAAGGATAATCAACCACAAATGAATCCTGCTGGTCAGGCCCAACACTGCTGACCGCAAAACCTTCCTTGCGATAGGCTGGGTTACCATGAATACGGGCAAAGTTCATATAAGGTGTATACGTGTAAGAATTCTTAATCAACTCAGGGACAAACCGTTCAGGACCCTGATCATCCACCCCCAACGGTGCTTCATACTCCTTAACCGGTCCAAACGGATCCCTACGTATTCCAGTGGTTAAATAGGGAATCGGGGTGGTTAAATCGGGAATTATATATTGCACAAAAAATAGCAAATCACTATGTTTTCTCGGATATATGGCATTGTCCAGGCGGTATGATTCCAAAGCCGTTCCAATCGACCGCAGGTCCATTTGAGCTCGCACCACCTTGCTTTTTACAGTGGCATCACGGTAATTGGGAACCGCGATGGCGGCCAAAATACCGATAATGCCAACCACAATCAGCAGTTCAATCAACGTAAATCCATTGTGTTTCATGGCGTTCTCTTCCTACGGTCGGGGGCCGCTAGCGAGGGGTAATACATACGCAATTCCTCTTCATTTCGCTCCTCACGCAGATTTTCCACCCAGCGAATTGTTGATTGAATTTGCCGTGCATCACGCAACACCGGCGGTGCCTGGTGGGAAAGTACACTTTCCCGGCCTGAAGTCACTTTGGCTTTTTGATCCTGGCTGGATACTTGAACCACGCCTTGTGTCACAGTGACACGTGTCTGTTTGGCCTCCACTTCCACAGCAAACGCGGTTCCAAGAACCATTACTTCACCAATGGGGGTAAGTACTTTAAAATCTTTTCGACCTGGATGAATGTCAAAATACGCATGTCCCAATTCCAATTTCACCGTGCGAGGTCCTACAAACACTAATCGGCTGCGAGCGCCAACTAACACTTCACTATGCCCCTCAAGATGTACAATGCTTCTTGATTCAAGCGCAGTCTGAATGGTATCGCCCCGGTGAATGGTGTCCGTTTTGGTGATCTCCGACAAGGTATCCGAATGGCGTAAAACCTGTCCATCAACATAATCACACTGCCCGATCGTATCATACGAATCATACCCCAAATAAAATCCGGGCACCATAAAAACAAGCAGGAAGATCGTCATATAAGCCCAACGATTTAAAGGCATGTGCAAAAATGAAAAAAATCCACTTGTGTCCAAAAAAAGATCCCGGCGAGTTGATTCCGTCAATGCGGCTCGTTGTTTTTCATGCATGGCAGCAGCGGCAATATCCCGGTAAAATTCCTCTGCAGGTTGCCATTGATCCTCTTTTTGTAACAAGGCAGCCCAACGCTGTATGCGTTCCCAGGCCTGCCTGCAATTTGAACACTGATCAATATGAGATTGGTGTCCAGCAGGCAACCCTTGATCCTTACGATCAATCGCATATGTTAATAAGTCTTTTTTTACCGTGGCGCATCTCATGGAAATAACTCGTTTTCACTTATTCCTTCTTGCTGTGTCAATCGCCGCAATTGTTCCAGTGCTCGAAATGTGCGTGTATTAACCGTTGGCACGGGGATATCCAGCAATTGTGCAACTTTTTCACTTGGTAATCCCTGAATCATCCGCAAGATCAATACATCCTTGTATTTAGGTTTCAAACGATCAATCGCCTTCTCTATTCGAACCATCAACTCACGGTTCCCTGCACTACCCCGTGGATTGGGAGCATTGGTTGCCGGAATTTGAATACTCTCCATCTCATCATCCAACGATACCAAGGCTTGTTTCTTTCGGCGATTATATTCTTTATAGGCGAGGTTGCGGGCGATTTGATACAACCAGGGCAGTAAAGGGCGTTCTGGATCAAATTTCTTATGGGCACGGCAAGCAAGAAAAAACGCTTCCTGTGCTAAATCGACAGACTTATCCTGATCACGCAGCAAATGAGCGATGAAATTAACCACCGGTGTAAAATAAAGCCGGGCTGCCGCTTCAAATGCCCATCGTTCGCCGCGCTGAAAACCGGTACCGATCTCCTGTTGATTAATGTCGGCCGTTTGCACCTATCATTCCATTTATTATCCAGACCTTTTATACCCAATAACCGCATCCGCCTCCTCAAAAGCAACTCACGCTTTTTCTACCTTATTAAGTATTATCTTGAGGGAGGGGAAATCTTTCAGTTTTTTTCAGCAAAATGCATTATGGATGGGATTTTGAATTTTCCAAGGAGTAAGTACGAGAGGGTTGATGAAGAACACTGCGGGATGTTTGCAAACTCATAAATAGTGTTTCGCCACGAATAACATAAGCATTCCCCGGTTTTTCAAACTGGCGTTCTCCGGGCAATCGTTCTGAAGGAGCGCCAATAATAACATCATCATAACCATCCCCTTCAATATCACCTACAGCGGCTACCGACACGCCAAATGTTCCAAACGCATCGATCCCGTCGATCAATACATAATCCACCGGCACAATTCCTCCCTCACAAATCGCGTTAATGTCAATTTGTTTGGGTAAATCGGGATGGCCAAAAACAAATACCACCCTGCCAGCCAAAACATTACCATCAACCGTTTCATTGGGAAGCGCGGCGGCAAGATCGTTAAAACCATCGCCATTCAAATCCCCCACACCATAAACGGCTTGCGCTCCTACAATTGAAATCCCCCAATCACTCTTAAGCCGGTCAACATCTATGCTTCCCTTATAATCACCACCAAATAATAAATGCCAGGTTGAATCCTCCCCCTCAACCAATAGGTCAGAATAACCATCATTGTTGACATCTTTGGCTGAATGAATTCTCCGATGCGCCCCATTAATTTGAAATGAATGTATTGGTGCAGGTTCTTTGTCAATCGATTCACTACCGTGAATGAGATATCCCTGACCCTGAAAATTCTTTCCACCCGCGGCGGATACCACAAATAAATCTGAAAACGGATCATCGTTAAGATTGATATTCCCAACCAGGCCAGAGCCGGTTAACGCACCAGCCTCACCGCGTATGGAAAAAATGGAATTAGCCGGAACACGGGCATCAATTTTGGAGGGCAAATTTGGATTGCCTAAAATAATAGAAACCAATCCAACATGAAAGTCTTTTCCATTGGTTGTAATCTGTTCAGCATAGGGATCACCAAATGCCACGTCAGGAATACCATCACCGTTCACATCACCCGCGGCTTCCACGGTTAAACCAGAATTAAGAATCTCCACCCCATCATCTTCATTAAGTTCATCCAAATATATGAATTGTTTTGGGTTACGGCTTCCAAAAATTATAAAACCGGCTTGATCGCTGTCGGTGGCGATCGCCAAGTCATCAATCCCATCAGCATTAATATCACCTGGGCAGGTTAATGCCCTCCCGATTTTGGATTCCTGCCGGCCCAATATCGTTATGCATTCGGAGGATTGAGCACTGATGTTTATCTCCTGCCCGCCACCACCGAGAAGCGCCTTGCCTCGAACAACAAATACAGCTCCGTTATCAAAACCGTATCCCAATTCCTGTGGATTATATGAAGGCGCACCAATCGCAATGTCGAGCAAACCATCGCCATCAAAATCACCACTTCCGGATACAGTATGACCAAGTTCAATTCGATGGTGGGATGAAAAAGAAATACGAAGCACCCCAAAGTCCAACAGGTTGGTATGGACTTGAGCCGACATGGCTTCATTGGCAAGCAAAAGCCAGAAGGTAAATTTTATTAAACAATTCAAACCAAATCGCATAAGCATATTCAGATTATTCAGAGTTGTTGTCAGCATAACTAATTCCCTTCATTCAACTTAGAAAGAACGGAACGGTGCCTCCCCTTTTGATTTGCTTCCCTCTTATCGCCTTCACAACAACTCTATAGGGCTCAACACAACTAATAATGATTCAACAGTATCTCATAAAAAGAATCGAAAGTGAATAGTAAGAGCGATTTCCGCCCACTTTTTTTTATGAGCGGAAATCGCTTAAATATATAGACTTGGATATCAAGCAGTTTATCAAGCCTCAAAAAATTTCAAAGATTTGAGACTAATTTACCCCCGCTTGACGAGATCACCACCACTGGCCACCCCATTGCTGGGATCATAAGGCAAACCACGCATATCACCACCCGTGTTTGAAGGTATTCCAATAACGCCATCCGGCCCAATGCTAAACAGGGCGAATTCTCCTTCTTTTAAGGGTTGAATACCTATTCTTTGAGCTTGTTGATTACCGATACTATACAATCCAATACTGTGATCCTGGCCAGAATCTTCCGGATCATTATCAAAATAAATATATGTCTGCCCACGTTCATCGGCCCCGAAACCAATATTTGCATCATGTTTGGATTCAAATGGATCGATAGGAATGGACGACATATAGGACACGGGTGTTGTTAAGGGGACAAGAACATTCTCCAATGTGTTAGAGGGCAACGGTGCGCCAACTCCCCCAAAAACATCCTGCCATCGGTCTCTTCCCCATTGCCGGTCATCATCCCAAAAATCAAGCAATAAAACACCCTTATCCGCTTTTAACATTTGCACAGCGGTGGCTGTATTGCGAATATCCGCTTGCGTTCTGGCAACTTTCGCACGCATTTGGGCGTTCAAAAAGTTCGGAACAGCGATAGCTGCTAAAATCCCAATAATGGCAACAACAATCAATAGTTCAATCAGTGTGAAACCTCGTTTCATTACAACTCAATACCTCCAACAAAAAGAAATAGATGGTTTTTCACGGCCAGCCTATTAAGGCTTCGGCACTATATATACACTATACAATAAAATAAGTTGTTTTTTAAGAAGGAAACAAAATGAATCGAAAAAATATACCTATAATTCAAAAATTTATGTTGTTCTTCTCTTTCATCTTTTTGATTGGTTTACTTCATTCTTGTCAGCATGAACAGGAGGAATCGATAATAACAATGGACAAAAAAGGGCAATCAATCAGCCTAACCGGAACAATTTATCCAAAACGTTATAACACCCACAATAATCGGGCTAATGGCCACCATTTTATTGTTTGGGAAAAGGGAAATACCGCCAAAAAAGCCCTGATAAACACGCCTGTCCCTGATAAAGAACTCTTGGACGCTTTGATTGAATTAGGCGCCCAACCCGGTAACAACCTGACTCAGGCCACCTGGGATGAACGCCATAATCCCAATTCACCTGAACCGGATAAACAGGTCGAAGGCACACCCGTTGAGATTTTTGTCTCGTGGAACGACAAATCCTATCCAGCCTGCCAACTTTTTCGTGATTTATCACCTGAGCAATTTAGCATCCGAGTGGGAGGCCATGCGGAGTTAATCCCGGTCTGGCGCTCAGGATGCATCACCTGCCTTTTTTCCTGCCCGGGCGGTAAAACCAGCAACGCAGCATTTACCATACGCAATCAAGCCAAAGACCACATGACCTTTTGGGCGAATGAAACTATCCTCCCTCCAGACGGTACAGAAGTAAAAATTTATATGATGTTAAGCAACTCCGAATCTCTTCCTTAATGGAACCAACAAATTAATTCGCTCTATTAATTAATGGGAAAAATAACGAAAATTTAATGCATCCTCTTGACTCCACGCAGGTAAATGTGAGATATTATTAACATGTAAAGTTGTCTTTACACATTTTATTATTTTTTTAAAAGGAGCGAAAAATATGCGAAGACATTGGACATGGGTATTGTGCTTTCTGATGGTTGCAATGAGTTCTTCTGCCCAAATCGGTATCTTTACCGATTCAATGGACATAGGAGAACCGAATCAAGTTGGTGAAGTAAACCTCGATGGGGATGTCTACCAGGTATTTGGTGGAGGATCCACAATTGGTCGGGCAAGTTTCACCGATCAGTTTTTCTTCGTTTACAGAGAAATCTCCGGCAGTTTCTCCATCGAATGTGATCCCTTCCCGGTCAGTTTGGATGGTGAAGGTGGTTTGATGATACGGCAGGATCTGGAAACCGATTCCGTACAAGCTTCCTGGTTACGCGTATCAGATAACGTACCCGGTGGAAACACCAATGCCGCCTATGGAACAATGTTCCCCCACATCCGTTCATTAAAAGGTGGAGCGAGCATTGTGGATGGGGATATCGAAGGTGGTTTTACCGACAGTAACATTGGCCCCGTGAGATTGGAACGTATTGGCAACAGCATCAATTTCTACTCAATGAATAACGATGGTGATTGGGTTTGGCAACGTGAAGAAGTGACCCCCATGACCGACCCGGTTTACGTAGGATTAGCATTAACCGCGAATGGTGCAGACTTACTGGCAGAATTTGAATTCAACGATGTTGCTCTTGAAGAATACCCAATGTGGGTTGGCCGCTCCATTCCAATCGATGAATGGAACGCCGGAGAGACCATCCAGGTCGTGGTTACAGCCAATTCATCCGAAAGCGTTGATGCTGTCGTGAATGAAATCGTTCCTGCACTCTGCAATTTTTCCAATGTGAGTGTAAGCAACGGCGATTTCGAAGTGGATGCGGAAGAAGGAGCGATTAACTGGACGTTAAATGGCTTTTCGGGTGAAGCCACTTTAACATATGATTTAACCTTAGCCGACAGGCAATCCGGCTCCTGGCAGGGAACGTTTTCCGATGGGATTAACCGAACTGGCTGGATTGGTGGCGATACCCTCCTGCCTAAAAATCCTGTATGGGGAGAAATTTCTGAACCAATACCTGTTCCACCAGATGAAATTACCCTCATTCAAGCAGAAGTCGGAAATCCACCTGAAGAAGAAGGCCCATACATCGGCTTAGGTGTTGATCCAAGAACCCACAGTGGCGTAACTGCCATCAATATGAGTGGAGGAGCATCCCGATGGATTGAAATTCCCATCATGATTGAAGAAAGTGGCCGATATTATTTCTTTGGCAATCCGCGGGGAGAGGATGGGAATAGTGATTCCTGGCATTTCGAAGTTGATATCGATCCCGCCGGTGACGATACAACACGTTGGAATGTAAACGGCAGTGATGCCTTTGCGGTGGAATGGGTTACCCGTGAAGCTGGTCAGGAAGATGGTGAAGGGGCAAGGCCATTTGACCTTGATGCCGGTGAACACTTCATTCGAATCGCCAACCGGGAAGACAGCGCCAGCATTGATTGGATCGCGGTTACCATGGATGATTCCCTGGGAATTGGCGCTTATGATGAAATCACTGGAGAGATTTTTGACCCCTTAACTGAATTGGAAGGCCTGACCGAATTAGGTATCTTCGACGGCCATCAGGATATTGTGCAACAAGATAATCCTGGCAATCTCGGAGCAGAAGGTGGCGCGGGATATGATCCGGTTAAAGAAGAATATGTTGTAGTTGGTAGTGGAAATGACATTTGGGGCAATGCTGATAATTTCCATTTCTTATACAAAGAAATCAGCGGCGATTTCTCCATTCAATCCACTATAAAAGCCGATGCTGGAACGAGTACCAATGACTGGGTTAAAGCCACTCTCATGGCACGCGAAACATTGGAGTCTGAATCCGCCAATGCCGCTGTACTTCAACGGCCGGATGGGTTGTTCAATGTTCAATGGCGTCTGGCATTTCTCGATTCCTCTGCTAGCACACCGGGTGAGCAACGGCCTACCCTTCCCAACGGAACCACACAAATTCGGCTGGAACGGCAAGGGGATATATTCTTGGGTTCCTATAAAGCCGCAACCGATGATGATTTCACCGTCTTGCAGGAAATCGAAGTCTTTATGGAAGATCCCATTTATGTTGGATTAGGCGTAACATCCCATCAAATTGGATCGTTAAGCATTGGTTATTATACTGACGTTGAACTTATCGTTGACGGTGTACCTGTCCCCGTTGAGAATTGGTCATTATATTAATGGAAAGCATGTTGTTTCATAAAATGAACAACAAACGCTTGTCATCTTATTGAATTAATCTAATATTCCTATAAAGGGGCGAACTCATAAATGTTCGCCCCTTTTTCTATTATTTGGATTTAATGATCGCGAATAAACAAAAAAGCAAGTAGGATAAGTGACTTTGTTTAACCCATCGAGTGATTGATGGGCCGGAAAACGTGATCCATCCTGCGAATTCAGAATTAAAATTTTGGTAAAAAAAAGGGGGGGAGGAAATACTTCCTCCCCCCATCGGATGGATTTATTATGTTCTATCATCAATAAAGCGCCCAATCCTCAACCGGAACACCTTCTTCAGTTCCATCAGCATTGACTGGATTGCCAACCATCCATTGAATAACCCTTTGGAACAGAATGGCGCCTTCGGGTGACATCGCGATATTGTCAATACCTTCTACATCATTTTCAAACACATGGACATTTTCATGATAACCAATGAATCCACGCCGAGCTGGCAACGGTTCAAAACCGGCCGGAGCACCAGCTGAAAGTCCCGTTTCACCTTCTTCCGCCACAGCTAATACAATTCGATTTTCTCCTGTAATGGAACCACTGCTTGCCAGGGGTGTGGCTACAGGTGCCAAATTGTCCGGTGTTGGTCCAGCCAATTCCGCATTGGCAAAGTTAAAGGTGACTTGAATAACTTGGCCTTGATCATATCGTTCGGTTATGGGATGAGTATTATCAATAATCTCGACATCCACATCGCCTTCCGGCAACAAAACTGACGGGGCGAAATAAAGACTTGCAGCTTTGGATGTATCACCCCAAATCAAAGCCTGTTCAATCATCAGGTATGGAACAGGCAAATCACCATAACCAGCCGCATTTCCGGATGAAAGGCTTTCATGAACAATCACCAAATCAAATGCCAACGCCTCAGCAGGGCTGTCTACATCTTCATCGGCAAACTGTACTTCGAAGCCCAAGCCAGGAATAAAGACTTCATTAAGGTCAGCATCCAGCAATGTCAGTCCATCACCAAGAAGGTCCATATAAACTGTATTTCGAGGTAGAGTTGGGTCTCCGCCAGCCACAAAATAAACGAATTTCTGCAAGCTATTGGTCATGGCGCCATCACCGGCAATCGGGAAAGTGAATTCACCATCGGTTGCTGATCCTGACCAGCTTCCAATACTGGCATCCGCGGATGGAAGCAAATCATAGCTCAAAGTGGGTGTTCCACTGGCTCCGTTGATCTCCCATTCAATGTTGCCATTTGACATAGCCGCATCGCCTTGAGTGGCTTGAACATTCGAAACGTCCCAACCTTCGGGCGGAATTTCAGTAATATCCAGGTCAGGTGATGCTCCTTCAGCCACATTAACTTGAACTTGGACACCAGAGATCATCTCACCTGGTGTGAAACTATCCCCTGGTAGTATTCGCTGCGCATCAAAGGTAATCTGTTTTAACTCCACATTTCTGGCCACACCGTGCACAAGGATATCGTCATCCGTATGGCTGGTGATCGCCAAGCCATATGCAGCCACTTCCGGCCAATCTGGCTGGGTTTGAGTATGAGCCGTTACCCAATCCTCGCCATCATCTGACCACTGCGAAATAAACTGATCACCGACTCGCATCACTCGCAACCAAGCCCAACCATCAAGGTCGGCTTCCAACGCGACACCTGGTTCCCTGAAGATTTGAGAATTTCCTGAGGATGAGCCAGTTGAAGTCCGCCATTGCGCATCAACCCGGTCACCTAAAGCCGCACCACGAAGCTCGATCCAATAATGCCTTGAGAAGGGATCAGCGGCGTTTTCTCGAACCATCACACCGATCTTTGACCAATCATTTGTACCTGGATCAAACCAGGTCACCTGGCCTTGCAAAGCCCAGCTGCCTTTCTTTTCCGTAAAGACAAAAAGACCTTCATCGCTCTCGTTCCAAATATCATCGCCATTGGCAAACAATTCGTATTCCGTATTGCTGCCAGATCCCGTCACGTTGACTTCACCTTCGACTTTGGTATTTCCTCTGGGATTCTCTGGTGAATACCAATCAACAGCTTGATCGAAAATCCCGATCTCTTCCGCTTCAAGCAAGGTTCGAGCTCCCGTAATAGCCAGTTCTCCGAGATCACCAATCACCTGCCCGCTTATTTCAGCTTCGCCACCTGTGGCATCACTGGGAACAGATAACGTATATGACAGCGTTGTTGTCTGTCCACCACCCAGATCAGAAACAGTCCATGTAATGGTCCCATCACTTTCTGTACCACCATTACTAATATTGCTGACTCCCCAACCAGAAGGTGGAGTTTCTTTGACCTCAGCTGAGGATGGTTCATTCCCCACATTTTCAACTTCAATCATCACTTCAATATCTTCACCGGGTATATACACACTTCCACTCAATTGCCTATCAGCTATTACAATGGATAACGGCTCTTCCGGCGCCTGAAGGGCTGATAGGTTAAGGTTGGGATCATCCGTAATCCCTACCCAATCCACACGTGAATCCGATTCACGCATGTGCCAGTTTAAAGTATGCATACCGGCACTAAGTTGGTATTCCACTCTGTCATTATTCAATGATTGGCTTGTAACCCACTCAACAGCCCAATTATTACGTGTTGAGGTATTGTTGCGCCATTCATCCCCATTGCCGACATCACCATCGATCCCGACAAAAAATGAATCATCTCCTCCTCCAGTGGCATTAACATTCGCAAAAAGGTAATAAGTCCCTGCTTGCTGGATGTTAAACTGGAGTTGAACCTCATCAGTCAGTGGAAATTCATCGATCCGGCCATCAATATCAGACCGTAAGATAATCCCACTGTTCACATCGGGATCAAGTTCCAACGAATAGCGTTGCGTATCAGCGGCTGGAGTAAAATCTTCAATCTGAACAATGACAGTCTCTCCAGCGGGGACTTCCACCGGGCCGATCTCTCCAAATTCAAACGCATGACCATTTGGGCTTATGAGTCCTGCCACAAGTACAACGAATGAGACAAAACATATTCTCTTAACATTTTCCATAACATCATCTCCCCTTCATTTATGGCTGTGTAACAAAATACATCGAAACATAACAACCAGCACTCATTCAGTAAATTTTTAAGGCACATCATCTCCCTTCATTAATTGAGTAAAAACTTTGCCTCGGTTTATTTCTGTTTTTCATTAATCACCTCCTTTCTATAGCAAATTTAGCATAAATTTAAACCGTTAATCTATCATTCGATTCAATATTATCACAATAAGTCGATTAAATCAAATAAAAAATAAATACTTTTCATGGGTTAAATTAATGGGGAAATTGTCTATAGGAAAATCAAAACACTATTTTCAGTTTGGATTTCATCGTTTTTTTATGAAACCAAACATATATGTTATATGGAGCTGTTAATAGATCTATTCTGGGCGGCGGGAATGTCACCCCTTTTGGACAATCCTGACACCCCTCATGCGGTGTAGGTGGCCCCCCCCGAGCGGCAAATACATCCCCCCTGATTAAAAACCTTTCTGCTGGATTAGTGGAAAAGCAATTGCCTCAGTCCATTTTCGAATTATGCAATTTCCAGCTGATCTTTGTATGATTCTTCCAAAACCGATTCCACACATTTAAAGAAGTTTAAAATACAAGGCGTTTTGAGTTGATAAAAAACCTGATTCCTCCGCTTTTCATCTTTGATAATGCCAGCGTTTTTCAATAACGAGAGGTGCTTGGACACCGTCGACATATCGTACCCAATTTTTTCGGTCAACTCACACACACACCGCTCCCCTCCGGTCAATTCCTGCACAATAAAAAGCCGCACCGGATGGGCAAGCGATTTAATGATCTTCGTCCGAGCCTGCAAACGATCCAAAGTTTTCGCATCCATGTTTATGTCCTGTTTCTGATTTTAATTGATATCCTATTTGGTATTTTAGCCAAATAGGAAAATGGAACAAGGGAAATATGAAATTGTTGGAGTGATGCTTAAAAATACTTATTCTATCTCAACTTCCTTAACCGGAGGCAATTGCGGCAGCCATCGGGCACGGATAACCAAAACCGGCCCGGTTTCAAGTTCTTCTTTTGTATGCCGTAGAGAGGTTGGGGTGACCAAGTGGTCAAATTCAGTGGAAAAGCCTTGCGAGTCAGGTTTAATACGTTTATACCATCCAAAGTTCCATGAGTCTCCCTTTTTATCTTTCAATGGATTGCGAATGCGCCATTTGAAATCACGAAGCATTATGTTGTCTTTTGGATAAAGTTCTACCTTGCTCCATTTCATCTCAACCCACATTCCATCCTTGACTGAAACAACATGGCTGGGACCATGGCCGCTGATCGGCAATAGATTGGATGAAACCACCCGATATTCACCACTATTTATGTCATCACCGGTCTTAAAGGGTGTGCTTCGTACGGCGGTCTGGAATTCAATGGCCGAATTTTTGATTTCAGTATCACTCGTTTCTGATTCCTGATTACAACCCGAAATAACAATAAATATCGCGCCAACAAACAATAAACCCATTAAAAACCACTCGTATTTAAGCCGATTCACAAATGCAGGATGGACAGAATTCATTTATGACCTCCAATTTGGATGCGTTTCCTCAAATGGCACAAACGATCACTTTGCTATAACGAGTTCCAAAGAAAAGGGTAACTTGAGTGCCAAAAGAACCAATCTTCAATGATTATTCATCGGTATTCATGAATTATCTCCAAAAAAAATAAATACAACAGAAGCGATGCATCATACTTGAACTACACAAAAATATTATAGCACAAAATATTACATCTCATTACTTATTCTTGTAAATAAATCTTCTTTGCTCACTTTTGATTGTAAAGTTTTCATGCCAGAACCAACAACATAACGGCTATATTGTAAATAAATATACATATTTGTGCAATTAATATATACCATTTATACTTTTACACCTTGCAATAAGTATTTAAAGTATAAAGTAATTCAATATTGACGATAAATAAAAAATATTGTTAAAAATATGATTAAAAATTAAATATATGCTTGACCGCAAAACTATTTTGAATCAAAATTGAACTTAAAGATTCATCATGCTGTATCAAACCTCATATCATTGTGAAAGGGAAAAATAATGTACAGGAAAATTCAACAAGGGTCCCTCATGGTATTAATGATTGGGTTGGCCTCATTAACCTGTTATCTTCACAGCCCCCCTCAAGCCATTACGGAGTGTGATGAATGCACGATGCGCTACACCATCAGGGACTTTTGCAATCAGGATGACAGTTGCAAATGGTCATATACAGGGTGGGAAGGCTGCTGTGACGCAGTAGGAACCGACCAGGGAATTTGCAACGTAACCGAAGAGCATTTACGGTATTTTGAGTTGCATTACCTTACCGGGAATTGTTCGGATGATTACGACGAACAGGAATGCGATAAATCTGTAGGTCCTTACGGGGGAGAGTGTTTTAACACCCCCGGCTTTGGTCCTTATAAAATGTATTGGACCTGCTATCTCGATCTCAGCAAACCTCCCGTCCTTATCACTCAGTTACCTTATGTATGTCCTGGTGAAAACAGTAACATCCGAATAACCCCTTAACAATTTTTGAAGGAAATCAATCATCATGAAAATTAACAACTTACCTTAAGAAAAATGAGGAACATTATGAACACAAAACTCAAAAACACAATCTTCAGCATTTTGTTAACAGCAACGATTATCGGCTTGAACTCCGTTTATGCTGCTGGGCTGGATATTTCCGATAAATCCGAACTGAAAGCGTTAATCCAAACCCATCACTCCCGGCTTCAATCCTTCGAAGTCACTTATGCGGTTGAAGAATATTATCACCCCTTCACAGGAGAAGAAGCCGAAAAGTGCCGGCAGAAACTCCTCCTGTATTCCAAAGTATGGGACCGTATGAAAAAAGGACAATTGACCAACTACGAGAAAAATCGGTTTAAACACTTAAAACTCAAACATTTTGAAGAATTAATCGAACAACAAGAAAAATTCCTGCACGGGTATACCATAGAATCCTTCCAGGTCTTCCGCCAGAACGGCAACAAAATGCGAGTGGATTATTTCTTTGATAATCAAAAACCCAATCATCAATACGATGTGTTCGATGGCCGCCGGGGATATCGCGTGACTGCAGATACCCAAATGGTACGCTCCGGCCCCAGTTATGATGAAAAATGGGTCACTCCACTGGGCTGCATCCACTATGGGGGCGGCATAGACCAATGGTTGAAACGTGGCGCTACGATTAAGGAATTCAGGCAGAAACAGAAAAAAATCAAATTGGACACCTCTGCCTTCGATGATCGTTATGACTTTGAACTGACCATGCTTGAAGATAACGAAGCATATTGGAAACAATGTGATCTATTGGTCAACGGAAATGTTCAACTTCGCATTATGTGTACTGATTTTAAGGATTACCACGGCTTCCTTATTCCACAACAGGTTGAATATTTCAGATCGATCGATGGTGAACTCGTTCCGGATAAAAAGATGACACTGGTGGATGCCAAAATCAATGTCAATATTCCACACCATTTATTCAACAAACCTAACAATAATAAGTTTGAATTTGAAAGTTTACGCCGTTAAATGAGGCAAAAAGTTTTCATTAAAAACATTCTCGATCTGTTCTATCCATCCATTCAACCGGTATATTTTTTATACCGGTTGTTTTTTTAAAGAATGATGCAAATTAGAATCATTTTTTCAATGACATCCAATACACAAAATAACCCGAACCATTCAGGAGCGATCATCGTGAACTGTCTCGAAAAATATACTCAAATTCGACAGATACTTCCATTCATCCTTTGTTTTCCTCTCATTTTCTTGACGGCATGTTCATCTCAACAGTTAGATATCGTACTCAATCCGGAAACCAATGATCTCGGCCTGGTCTGGACAGACACCAATCAGGTTGCCAATTTCGACCTCGTTAATGCCGCAGATTTTCCAATCACAGTAAAAAAGATTAAACTGGATTGTGATTGCCTGGGTACTTCATTACATGAGGGAAAAACCATCGCCGCCGGGGAATTGATTTCATTCGAAGTGGTGCTCAATGTCAATGTTGCGTATACGGTCACTAAACGTACAATTGAACTGACTTTCTCGAATGAAGAAGGAATCACAGACACAAAACAATGCTTCATACGCTTTCGAGGCCTGGAAGAGATCGAAAGTAACCCGTCACGCATTATCATCGCAGAACAACCCGCCTATGAACCCTGGGAATATACAGTTACCTTATCCGGTATTTCACCAGATATGATCGACAACGTAACCTTCGAAACTTCAATACCAAACCTCAAGGTAAATCATATCGCCTGGGAAAGTGATGTGCGGATAACAAATTATGTGGTCAATTTGACTTCCGAAGGTTTTCCCCCCGGACAACTTCAGGAATATGTTCGCATCCACGATCATCGCAAAGGATATCGATCACTCGTCATCCCCATTACCGGCCATGTGATTGAACAATTCACTGCCACCCCCGAGTCCCTTTTCGTGTTACGCGATGAACTGCAAGCTGGCCAGGAATACGAAATTAAAATACATTCCAATGTGGAAAAGAAATTTTCCTTGCAAAAAATCAAATGCAACTCCCCTGGGTTAATCTGTGAAACCATCCCTTCCAACACGGATTATGTAAGGATCGTCAAGGTTTTTTCCACCAAAGAAACAATGCCAAAAAAAGAAAGCAAAGGAAGCATAGAAATGATGGTTAAACCGGAAAAAGCCAAAGAACAACCATTGAAAATACCAGTATTTGTAAGATAAGGAATTTTCACCGGGTGGAGATCGACTCAAAACTGGGTTGACACACAGGTCAACCCCTACATATTGCAGAGGCAAACCTGTGTGTTCGCCCTATGTTGTTATACGGTAAACATCAGGATGAGTTTCGAGACAACCGCTACCCATGTATTATTATTACAGCATTTCACACCGCTCTTTGGAGGGAAAATTATTCTTTCTCCAATTCGATATCAGCAAGATTAACAATCGGTGATTCAAGATCGTCTCCAGAAATCTCCTTCTTTGGCGCCACCCAATCCGGATGATACGTTTTCATCCGGATATCATATACTGTGTTAATGAAGCGGCTTTTCGCACTCAGGGGAGCATTACTGCTCAATACATTTTGAATTTCATTGGTTGCCATTTCATCAAACAAACGAGCGGAAAAAATAATATTGACGGGTTCATCCATGGAATAGCGCTTCACCATCCATGCAAAGGTCCCCTCTTCATCAGGGTGAAGATCCAAGGCTTTCATTTCTTCTTCGAAGGTTTTGTATTTTTTCCACTTTTGATATCGATAAGTTCCCAGAAGAATAAGAAAAATGATGCCAAACAACACACTTAATATGGTTGCAATCGTTGCTGGATCAGCACCTACATTTTCCCATATATTTGGTAAGGTCTCATTTTGGGCAAGAATCAACGGACTGCATAAGGTTGAGCAATTGAGCCAAATATCCATGATGATCTCCTGTCAACGCTGGACTGAGATTGTTCTTTGGCCCTCAACCGGTATCGTGTTCTATACAATTTTTAAATTAAATTCCATCTTGCTCTATTTAAATAGGATAAACGATATGTAGAATAATTTAAGTGGAGAAAGTTATTTTTTTATCAATCAATATCTCCCCTTCCCCAAATAATTCCCAGCCTGGGCATATAACCATAAGAATTCTTTTGAAATATGGATCAAACTATGGTAATCTGATTTCACTTAAAACATCCTATAAATAAAAATGGGGAGTAAAAAAGATGTTAAAATTTAAAGTCATTGTTCAAGTCATGTTGGTGTGCTTTCTGTTTGTGGCTTTTTTTCAATCCAGTGTTTATGCCGCGGATGAACCCCTTCGCATTATCGCATTTGGCGCCCATCCTGACGATTGCGAATTACGGGTGGGTGGTTGTGCCATTAAATGGAGCAATATGGGCCATAAAGTGAAATTCGTCTCCCTGACTAACGGTGATATCGGCCACTCAATCATCGCTGGCGCGCCTCTTGCCCAGCGCCGCACCGCTGAAGTGGAAGCAGCAGCAGAAATCCTGGGAATAGAAACACAAGTGTTGGATATTCATGATGGCGAGTTAATGCCCACCCTGGAAAACCGCAAAACCATCATTCGCCTGATTCGAGATTGGAAAGCGGATATCGTCATTACCCATCGACCCAACGATTATCACCCCGACCACCGGTACACCAGTATTCTGGTGCAGGATGCGGCTTTTATGGTTACCGTCCCCTTTATGTGTCCGGATGTCCCCCATCTCAAACGCAATCCTGTTTTCCTTTATTCACCTGACCGGTTCCAAAAACCAAATCCCTTCCAACCCGATGTGATTATCAGCATCGATGACGTCTTCACACAAAAAATGAAAGCCTTGGATTGCCTGAAATCCCAATTCCAGGAACGAGGCGCTGGAGGCAATGGCGATCCTTCCTCCTTCTTCAAAGGCACCCCGGAAGAAAGTTTGGAATGGATCACCAATCGTTTTGCCCCTCGTTTTCGATTACACGATGAATGGAAACCGTTACTGGAATCCTACTATGGAGAAGAAAAAGCCCAAGACATTGAGTATGTCGAGGCCTTTGAAATATGCGAATATGGAAGCCAGCCCTCACGAAATGAACTCAAACGGCTGTTTCCATTTTATCCAGAAGATTAAATACAAAGAATGTATTTAACCTGTGTTTGAGGATTTGTATTATAGAGACAATTCACATACCCCTGGCACTACTCCAGAGATTGTCTTAACACTGGGTTGACACATCGATCAACCCCCAATCTCATTAACTTCAACCATTTATTCTCTCCAAGTCCCCCCTTGATGGGGGGATTTAGGGGGGAAAATCTTAACTTAATGACATTGAGGGCGAACCTATCTGTTCGCCCTATGTTGTGGCACTATAACTTTTGGGTCCAGGGGAAAATTTATTCCTTATTAAACCAATGGAATAACGCTGGATAATATGTAAACCCAGATAAAACCCGTAATTCCCATCAGAGTTAACATCACCGTCCAGGTTTTTAAGGTTTGGGTTTCGTTCATACCTGCCATCTGGCCAACAATCCAGAATCCACTGTCGTTCATCCATGAAAATCCGGTAGCCCCAAAACCTATAACCGCAACAAGATACACCGGATTATATGGCAGAGGAGTCGTCATTTCCATCAAGGATGCCCCAATAATCCCCGCGGTGGTAACCATAGCCACTGTAGCCGAACCTTGTGCGACTCGAATCAAAGTCGAAGTCAAATAGGCCAGTATCAGGAACGAAAGTCCCCAGTTTTCCGCCGCATCGGCTATCATTTCCCCAATACCCGCCTCAGCCAACGCTTTACCAAACGAACCACCCGCACAGGTAATAAAGGCGATCACCGCCCCGCTGGCAATCGCTGAACTCAGGCCTTCAAAGGCTTGACTAAACGAATATCGCTTTTGGCGAATCAACAACCATATCCCTATCACCGCGCCACCCAGAAAGGCAACATTTTTATCACCCAACGTTTTTAGCCATTGAATCAAGGATAAGGGCGCTTGCACAATCTCGTCAGGATAGGCGTCTTCCAATAGCAAACGGTTCATATGTATGTAACCATCTTTATGGAGATATTTATCCATTAACAGGATCGCTTCCGGATTCACCTCAATCCCTTCAAAGCGTTCAGGGCGATAGATGGCTTCTCTGGATAAAACAATGTTTAGGTCAGATAAAACATTGTCAAGCAAGCGTTTGGAAGGTTCTTCCGCACCGGTATAGGTTTCCAGTAAATCCCTGCTTTCGTCACTTAACTGGCTATTAAAATAAGCCGAGAGCGGATCCACTTCGTTCTTGATCTTTAATACAAAGGACGATCGGTCTTTTAATTCATCTCCCGCCAATAAGCCATTGCCAGTAAATTGAATGATGATCGAGGCCCCTGCCAAAAGTACAACCGGTAAAAGAAAAGGCAATAAAGAAAGCGCTAATCCGGGGAGTTCATGATCAGGTTTGTTGGCGGTGGCTTCCAAATCTTTTTGAGAGATACCAAGTACATCCCTCGGCTCGATTGTCATCCGCTTGTTTATCCAATTGGCATACCAAATCCCTCCAATCGCAACCGGAACGATGGCGCAGATAAAACCAACCATCATCGTTTGTATTATCGATACGTTTAGAATTTCAGCCACCATGATCGGCCCGGGTGTCGGAGGCACCAGGGCATGGGTTATGGCACCACCCGCCGCTGTCGCACAAATAATGAGAACATAATCACGTTTGCGCCGTGCATATACCGCCCGAGCCAAAGGAGCGAGCAAATAAAACACCGTATCAAAGAAAACCGGGATCGATAACACAAAACCGCTGGAGAGTAATGAATAGTTTTCACGCCCTTCACCAAACAAGCGTGAAAAAACGCGCACCACCCGATCCGCCGCCCCACTATCCATCAGGCATTTTCCAATAATGGCAGCGAAAGCCAATAACAAACCGATTTGGCCCATCATCTCGCCGAATCGGACAGACACCAACGGGATAGCCTCTTGGGTCGGTATTCGATCGGATAAAAACGCAATCACCAATGCCGCGGCAATGAGCGCCAAAAAGGCATGAAAGCGCAAATAAAGAATCAAAAAAAGAATAAGCGCGATACCTATACACAAACAGGCAAGTGGTCCTAACATCATCTCCCCCTTAATAGTAATTGGATTTGAAATGTATCAGCCATATACTTTGGATTGGGAATTAGAACTTATAATCGGCGCAAGTTTAACATATTCAATTGTAAGATTAAATGGATAGCAGGCAGGATAGCGGTAAGTTTAATCCAAAGGGTCTAAAACATCATTTCACTCATCCATTTTTTTGCGGATGAGTTCCATTTGATGGCCATCCCATCTTCAGCAAGAAATACGTCGCCTTGATAGTGGCGCTTAAGCACATCCCGAATAACATGATCATCCTGATTTTCCATATCCGGATAAAAATGAACCAACGCCAAGGCTTCAGGATTGATTTTTTCCGCTATTTCAGCGACTTGTTCCAAATATAAATGGTAAGGTGTTTCCAATTCAAAAAAACTGCATTCTATTATCAGCAGATCGGCATCGTTCCAAATATCAGTAATTTCATCGAAATAACCGGTATCGCTGGTGAAACCGATACGCTTCCCCTCAGACGTCTCAAAAAGAAATCCACACGATCCACCAATGTGTTTCGTCCGCCTTGGATTAATTCGTATCCCCTCAAGTTCAAACAATTCATCCAATCTAAATGGACATGGGACAAATACCTCTCCAAATCCCTCTTCCAGGCGAATATTATCCATCATCTGCTGGATCGCCTCGATGGTTCGTTCAGTAGCATGGAGCGTAACAGGCTGGCTGGCTTTAAAACCAGGCGTATATTTCCAAGCCACATAAAGGCGGGTTAAATCGATACAATGGTCTGGATGGCAATGAGTAATTAACACATGATGCATACTTTCCACCACGGATTCAATATTCTTCACTCGGCAACACCGGCGATAAATGGCACCATGCCCCAAATCTATCTGTAAATGTTTGCCGTTATCGGCAATTTCGTAGCTGGATTGTGTTGATCGAAATGAAGAGGGCGAACCACATCCATAAACACGCCATTCAACCATTATTCTCTCCTCTGCAATCTACAAAAAAATCATCAAATCAATCACTATGAATAATAATAAACACTAAAAAAACACTCACTAAACTATATCATATGTTTCAAAAAAACTTAACACCAATGGAATTATTCTTAACAATATTATGATAATTTTTTGCCTTTTAAAGGCCTATTATGGATCGATTCCATAAAATGAGGGATCAATCTGAAATATTTCCAGCCGATCTATCCAAACATGCGCTATACCATCGGATTGGCCTCCAGCGACTTGGATTATGGGAGTGATCACACTTTCTTCATCCGGCTCATAAACTAAAACCAACCGCCCTTCTTTATCCACAAATCGATTCGACGTCATGGGGTTATTCATGGCGATAGACCCATCAACATTGGTATTTTGAGCCAAATCCCCTTTCAAAGCGACCAGCCAAATGGATGCATTGCCATTATCGGCACGCACATTCATCCTCAATGCAAAAGGACCACTGGCGCTCGAGATGGGCTTTCCAGCAAATAGCATAACCACCTCACCACTTCCAACCGCAAATGCCAATCCTTGATCATCCCGTGAGGTTTCAAATAGGCCTGTTTCAAAATCCATCAAGGACACTTCTCCGGTTGCCTGGCTGGTAAATCCACCCGGCAATTCGCTCCAACCATTGGCAGATAAGGGACGTTCGGCAAATTCATACCGCATAATCAACTCGGGTGCCATAAGAGGTTCGATCTGAAAGGGGCGAATGAAGAAGGATTTGTTTTCCGCTTCCAACGGTACCGGTTCACCTAAGGGATAAAACAAGTTGGCATCTTCAAAGATGAGCACTGTTTCACCCAACGCCTTGGAACCGCTCTGTAATGTAAAAGAAAAGAGTGGTCCTTCACCTGCCTGGAATAAAGTCTCCGTTCCTGCAAAAGAAACCTTTATTACACCCTCATCAGTTGTATTCGATAAAAAAGTGGTATTTTGAAACGCTTCAGCAGGTTGAGGATCATCGGCCAGGCTTAAGAATTCTGTATTGAAATGAATTTCAAACTGACCGCCAGCCAAACCAAAGCGTTCACTGGCAACAACTGAAATGTTAATCATTTCTCCCGGTTCGGGAGCACTCTTATCAAAAGAAAATTCTACCACCGTTTGTGCTTGCCCTTCAAAATGAACGATAATAAGTAACGCCATTATCAAAAGACGCTTTGTCATATGTAATTCTCCATCGTGTTAACATATATGCAAAAGGTGGCAAAAGAATGTGATTCACACTTTATTGTCAATTCATCCCAAGCCCCTAAAGTCGTTAAGTTAAGCATTTTAGCAGAATCCGCCAAATCGGATGGAGCGCAACCCACCGATTTTGAGAAGTCGTTCATATTGTTAATCATAGACATATTTTCTGCTTGTGTTAATGTACCTGAACAAAAGCATTTAAAATGAAGCGAATGAAATTTAGAAACAATGATAGGAGAGAAGTTTTAAAATGTTTACAGTGACAAACCAAACAAAAATTGTAGGAATCCTCATGATAATGGCAATGACGGCCGTTTGGTCAAGCAGTGCGGCATTCGCCGGCAACGCCGAACGCATCCAACCCTATTCAGAAAATCCTTACTATTGGCAATACAAAGGCGAACCCGTGTTGCTGCTGGGCGGCAGTTGGCAAGATAATCTTTTCAATCATCCCATTGGCTTGGAAAAACATCTGGATTTACTTGTCTCCGTTGGCGGAAACTATGTTCGCAACGTCATGAGTCATCGCAACCGTGGCAATGTTTTTGCATTTGAACAAGTAAACGGCAAGTTCGATCTTGATCAATGGAACGAGGAATATTGGCGACGTTTTGACAATTTTTTAGCATTGACCCATGAACGCGACATTATCGTTCAGATCGAAATCTGGGCGACATGGGATTATTACGAAGATCACCAGTCCATTGGCGGATGGTCCAAACAGCCTTTCAACCCGGCGAATACCATTACCTATACATCCGAAGAATCTGGACTCCCCACGGTAGTGGACTACCCACCCAAAGGAGAACCCACAGAGCATCCCTTCTTTCATACCGTGCCCGCATTGGATGATAACAAATTGGTACGGAAATATCAGACAGCGTATGTGGATAAACTCTTATCGTATTCGCTTAACTATCCCCATGTCCTTTACTGCATGAATAACGAAACCGGTGAACACGTGGAATGGAGCGATTTTTGGGCGCAATATGTTCGCACAAAAGCTGCCGAGGCTGGCAAACAAATCGAAACCGCCGAGATGCGCCGCAGCGGCAACATCACCACTCCCGATCACCGGCACATGATTAACAATCCCGATCTCTACACCTTCTTGGACATCTCACAAAACAATACCCAGCGGGGACAAATTCACTGGGACCGCATTCAGCAAATACGCGCCATGGTAAAAGATCATCCCCGTCCGCTTAACAATAACAAAATATATACCTTCGATCCTGATCCCAACGTGGCTCTGGAACGTTGGTGGCGAGACATCCTCGGTGGATGCGCTTCTGCCCGTTTCCACCGCCCACACCCACTTGAAGGAGTGGAAGACCATGAAAAACATTCTACCGTCGGCCTCGGCTTAAGCCCCCTGGCCCAAGCCCACATTCATAGTGCACGTACTCTCCTGAATGAAATGGGCTGGCCTGATGTCAAGCCAGACCTTGGTTTTGTAGAACTTGTAAGTGATCAGCCACTGGCGGTCAAAACAAACATGACTCATCTGGTCTATACACGTGATGCGGACGGACAAGCACACTTATTCGTTAACGGTAAAAAAGCAGAAGGTGGGAACATCGAAGGCGATCTTTCTGCGTGGGACAGCCAAATGCGTTTGGCGCTGGGAAATGAGTTTGTGGGTGACCGAAGTTGGCTGGGCGTCTATCACCATGTGGCGATTTATAATCACGCGCTGAAACCTTCCGAAATAAAGAATCATTTCTCTGCCGGTAGTCCACAACATCGCGATGGACTCCAAATCCAGTATGCCTTCAATGAAAACGAAGGGAACGTGATTCAAGACATCTCAGGGCAAAAACCTGCTCTGAATCTTCATATCCAGGATGCAAACGCTGTGAAATGGCAGAAAAATGGTCTGGAAATAAAAAAGCCTGTTCTCATCGCAACAAAAATGCCGGCAGAAAGACTTACAAATGCAGTACAGAAAAGCAACGCTTTCACTTTGGAAGTGTGGATTACCCCTGCTAAAAAATTCCAAACGGGACCCGCGCGTATTGTAACATTATCCCGGGATCACGGTTCCCGTAACTTTACGTTGGGCCATGATGAAAATAACTACGAAATGCGCTTTCGCACTACTACCACCTCTGCAAACGGCTTGCCATCTCTGCATTCAGGCAGCGGCAATCAAGCATCCATCGCGGCTCTCCATTCCCTCAACCGTGATCGTACTGCTGTTTTTGTAACTCAAGGCAGTCTGTTGAAAGTTGATAAAGATCAACCCAAAAGAGATATCCAGGCTCAATGGTATGACCCATCTAACGCCGAGTGGCAGGAAGCGGCACCCAATGAAAATGGATATTACCAGCCACCATCCAAAGAAATGTGGCTGTTGGTTTTAAAATAATGCATACCGATATTAATTGCTTTCAATGGGCAGACCATTTGTACAAGATCCTTCCCTGAAAAACATAGGAGCAGGAACATGATAAATCAATTCAAAAAGATACTCTTTGTATTAAGCATTGTACTTTTCACTTCATCGCCATTCGCCGAAGATTTTGGCCAGAAGGAAATACAAATGTGGCAAACAACCGAATGGAGCGTTGACGATGTCAATGTGGATGGAAATCCCTTCGACACCGTTGCCAAAGTGTATTTTCACCATCAATCGTCTGGGCTAAAACATACAACGGAAATGTTTTATGATGATGCTGGAAATTATCGTTTCCGATTTACTGGCACACGATCGGGTAAGTGGATATTCAAGTCGAAAAGCAATGCGCTTGCCCTAAACAATCTCACAGGTTCAGTTACAGTCACAGAAAACACCCATCCCCACATCAAAGGTTTTCTCACCCATGTGGGAAACAAATTTGCTATCCAACGTAAAAACAGCGACGACCTTCAAGCCTATGTTTTCAATGCATACATGAGCCGGGTCAATCACCCAGCCTCTCTCGATGAATTTGGTCCAGATCTGGACAAGGTTACCAAACAGACTAAAGCCTACTATCAAGATGCCAGGGACAATGGATTTGAGATCATCTTTATTCACGTCAATAATAATTGGTTTCAACATGGCGTAAGAAAGCATTCCCAACATGAGAGTGAGAATCCCGATCCTCTTGCCTTTTCAGTGCTCGAAGAAATCATTAAAACCACTCATCAACTGGGTGGCCGTGTTCACATTTGGGCTTGGGGAGATGAATCCAGACAATGGACGCCGAAAGGTCTGCCTGGCGGAATCAATGGGAAAGCCGATAAACGTCTTCAGCGTTATATTGCCGCTCGACTCGGCCCCCTGCCCGGCTGGACAATGGGCTACGGTTTCGATCTTCATGAATGGACAAACTCCAAACAGTTGAACACCTGGGCGCAATACCTTCACCAACACTTTGGCTGGCAACATTTACTTTGTGCCAGAGGATATATTCTTGAAGGTCCAAACAACATAAACTCCTATGATGGATTTGGCCGGGATGTCCCCTTGAAAACGACTTCACACGGTCCCGCAGGATATGACGAAATTGTCGAAGACCTCGCAAGTGATAACAATCGTCCTCATCTTTACGGAGAGCGTCATAGTTATAAGCGATCCGGATTTGATCTGGATATGGACGGTACACGGCGCCTGCTCTGGGCAGAAATCATGGCTGGTGGGATGGGCGGATTTTTTGGATTTTACCAGGACAGCCCCCACCCGTACCCCAAGCCAGAACAACTTCGTACTGCCTATACCTTCTGGCATAAAAAGAACCGGTTTCTTCCAGACATGCAACCCCAAAATAATCTCATCTCCGATGGGTATGCCTTACGAGATCAAGATAAAATGAATTATGTGTTTTATACAACAGACGCCTCATCGATCAAGATCGACTTATCCAAAACTCCCACATCACTCCCTGCCATCGCTGTTGACGCGAAAAAGGAATACCGTGAGATCAACATTGGTCCACTTAATTCTGGCCAACATACCTGGAAAGCGCCATATAAAAGCGATTGGGCCATGGCGGTTGGCCACACCCTTACCGATTAGATTAACTAATCGTCATTATATTGTAACATTAAAGGAGTGTTTGATGCAATCAAGGTTGTTTCTGTCTTTAGCGATCGTTTGTGTTTTACTTGCCTCAGCAGTAAGCGCTGAAGATGGTTTGACGAACTCGAAGCCGACACGTGATCAAACTTAATATTTGGGGGCATCATCTTTATTACGGCGTAGATCGGCCGGGCTATAAATGGCCGGCCACGTCGGCAGACCGCTATGCGAACGACCCAAACCATAAAAACAGATACGTTGGCGACAACCCAAACCTCCTCATGGGAACATTGCTGGCCGTACCACCAGAAGTCATCCCTGAGGAACTGGGACTGAAAATCGCGCCGGGTTATTGGCAAGAGTATATTTTCAAATATTTAACTGTTTAATAGTTGGTTTATCTCTCCAAAAACCAGACAGGTCTTGTATTGGCAAATATCCGTTCTTAAATATGGTAAAGAAATATATTATTATATGATGGGGATACATTAACGTAAATAGCCAGTATAATTTGATTTAGATCACACTGAATTGAGTGGGGAAGGATATAATCGTTGGCAAACCAGACGTTTGTAACGCCAAAATATTATCAAATCGCCCAGCAAATAATCGAACGCATTAAAAAAGGTGAGCTGAAGCCCGGATCTCAAATCCCTTCGGAAAATGAGATCATCGAGACCTATGGGGTAAGCAATACCACGGCACGTAAAGCGTTATCTGAGATGGAACGCGAAGGCTGGGTATCCCGCATCAAGGGACGGGGAACCTATGTGCGCCAAAACAAGATTGAACGCTCCGTTTCACGCATTTTAAGTTTCACCAAAAATATGATTGAAGAGGGTCGCAATCCATCAACTGAGCTTATAAGCCTTAACATGGATGAACCCACTCGCACGATTACGTTGAATCATCGTAAATACACCCTTGAAACGCCCATATGCAAAATCCAAAGGCTGCGTTTTGGCGACAATGTGCCCATTTTATTTGAGACTCGGTATATTTCCCTGCACTTTTGCCCCGATATTTACCGCAAAGATTTGGAGCGATCCCTATATGAAATTTACGAACATGAATACGAATTGCAATTATACGAGATTCGGCAAGTGCTGAGTGTTACAGAAACGAATGAAGAGATGATGGAGTATTTCGCTGTGGATAAGCCCGTTCCGTCTTTTAAAGTGGAAGGAGTAACCTTTTGTGGTAAAGAACTCATTTTGGAGATTGAAGAATCCATTTATCGTGGCGATCACTATCAGCTGACAGTGACCGCCACTCAGTAAACCGGTATGATTGTGATACATCAGGGGACTTCATGGCCTTTGGAGGCCTGCCAGATAAAGAACCATTGTTCAACCATCATCGATAAATCCAAGGTTTCAACTGCCGCTTTTATCCGTTCGATTTTACCGGTTCCCAAAATAGGTAAAAATTCAGCGGGATGCCTCATAATCCATGCCAGGGCAGTTTGATCGATTGATGCTCCACCCATTTCAGAGCCAATGGCTTTTAGCGCATCGCGGACACGCGCCGCTTGTTCGCTTTGTTCGTTAAACAAGCGCCCGCCGGCAAAAGGTGACCAGGCCATGGGCCGAATCCCCACACGTTGACACAGATCAAGTGTGCCATCATCCTGCACATCCATATTCAATACCGAATACTCAACTTGGTTAGTAACCAGGGGGAAATCCATCTTCGATAATAAAAGTTCAAATTGATCCGGGGTAAAGTTTGAAACACCGAAATGTAATACTTTCCCTGATTCTTTTAATGTACTAAATGCCTTGGCAACTTCTTCAGCATCCATCAAGGGATCAGGCCTGTGAATAAGCAACAGGTCGATATAATCAGTGTGCAAATTTTTCAGTGAATTATCAACCGAATGCAATATGTGATTGGGGCTGGTGTCATAACACTTCATCTTATGCTCCGGCCGTTTTGGGGAAAGCAACTTAATCCCGCATTTGGTCACCAGCTGGATTGACTCACGCTTGATGGATGATGCAGCCAAGGCAGGGCCAAATAATTCCTCGCAGGTATAGCCACCATATATATCGGCATGATCAAAGGTGGTGATTCCCAATTCAACACACGTTTCGATTAATTCAACCACTTCACCCTGGGATTTTCCCCAATCCGCCAATCGCCACAAACCATGGATAATTCGTGAAAAGGCCGGGCCTTGATCATGAAGTTTTAGTTTAGGTACTGCCATAAAAATTGCCCTCTCTTCTATCGTAATGTTCTGGGAGGAAGACACTCCCAGGATGCCACCTTAATCCATTTTTCGATAAAGACACTCAATGGTATCGAAACTGCGAATGGGTACATAAGTAAAGGGGTACCAATTCAAGAAAAAGGCGTTAAACGAATGCTTTTGTTTTATTCGATCAATCAAGTATTGCTTGGGTATCATAAGTTTGTACGATTTACAAAATCCTTCAAATCCATATTGTTCAAATATTAGATTGACTGATTTCTTTGTCCAATAATAAGTATGCTCAGGGGGGATCATCAACCGCCATGAGGCACCATTGAAACGAGCAAACCAGCTGGCAAAGTCAATAGTATTGAACATCGCGACACCACCAGGATTTAGAAGATTCTTCAGTTTTTGGAGTAAATTATGTGGGTAAAGAAAATGTTCAAAGACATCTCCCATAAAAACCAAATCAAATGTTCTTGAACCAAAATCGAGCGTTTCAAAATTCCCCAGGATAAAAGGATAGTCTTTTTTCTCAATCACCTTTCGGCTTTCGTCTGTCATATCAGTGCATAACAAATCGGCAAGGGGATATTCAGAGACGGCATCGCTGAAATAGCCATACGCGCATCCCACATCCAAAATGGTTTTGCCTTCCAGTTCGAATTGAAAATAACGCTTTAAATCGCGGATGAAATCCCGATAAATCGCCCGCATCATGGGTTCGATCATACCATAGTTGGTATAACCAATTTCGTGAGAATTATAGTAATCCTGTGAATTATAATACGCATCCAATTCCTCATAGCTGGGCAGTGGATGAATAAAGCCTAAAAAACATGATGGGCACCGGTAAATATCATAATTGTTTTTACGGTATAGAAAACGGCTTTCCTTCTGACAAACAATACAATCGACCATTTATTGCTCACTTCCATTGGTAGTGTCATCCTGCTTTTGCTCATGGGCAGTCTTGCTGTGAAAATCAGCGATATAGAGGGGACGTTTTTTTACCTCCAAATGGATTCGTCCAATATATTCGCCAATAATCCCCAATACGATCAGTTGCATGGATCCCATAAACAGAATCAAAATCACGATGGTGGAATAACCGGTTTTGGGTGCATTGATGACATAATGTTCCACCGCAGTGTAGACTGCCATAAAAAAAGCCAAACAAATGGCGATCATCCCCAAAAAAGTAGCCATTTTAAGGGGTTTCACCGAAAATTGAACCACGCCATTCATTGCCAGTTCGAACAATTTACCTAACGAATACTTGGATTGTCCTGCATGCCGCTGCTGAGCAATAAACTCAAGCACCGGACAATTTGACACTCCAATCCAGTTCAGCATCCCACGAAACATCCGGTCACGTTCATCCATACGCTTCAGGATATCAATGAATTTCTTGTCGATCAGCCTGAAATCAGGAAAGTTGGAAGGAATATGGGTGTCCGATAATAAGTTAAGTACCTTATAAAATAACTTGCTGGTCAACACCTTAAACACAGATCGATCCTGATTATCCACACGGCGGGTAAGAATGATATCGTTCCCCTCCAGCCATAAGCTGATCATCTCTGGCAGCATGGATGGGGGATGCTGCAAATCGGCATCCATAAAAATCACACAATCACCGTTTGAATAATCCATTCCCGCTGTCATCGCAATTTCATGGCCAAAGTTGCGGTATAGATTGACTAACTTTACTCGCCCATCTTTTTCTTGCAGACTTTTTATCTCCTGATAGGTTTGATCCGTACTCCCATCGTTGGCGAATATAAATTCAAAATCCACTCTCTCAATGGGATCGAGATTCTCTCGAACCTGCTGGTAGAGGGGTTGAATATTATCCTGCTCATTATAAGCGGGAATAACCAGGCTCACCACTTTTTTCTTCATTGCCATGATTCCAACATCAGTGTTTTGACATGTAATTTATTCTCGTTAAATTCAGCATGGATATTAAGCACTATTTATGAACGAAGCACTCAAAAATCCTTTTGATGATATTCGCTACGCAATGTTTTTGTTCGTTTTTTTTGATTTCATTATTGCGGCTACAAAGATTATAAGAACCACAATGAGCGAAACAAGCGAAATGGCCTTTCCAAAATCACGTGATCCAGAACGAAAAGCGAGTTCTATCTCGTGTTCACCAGCCTTAATGGGAGTGGCCATGAGGGTGAAAAAGGCGCGATAAATATCCACCGGCTCCCCGTCAATGTTCAATCTCCAACCCGGATAAAATATATCACTAAACACCAGCCAACCGTTTCCATCGGCATTAACCTTAAGTTGGCGTACACCCGGCTTTTTTTCTATCCATTGAATTATACATTCCACTGAATCACTTGTCATAAATGCTTCAGAAGGATTCGGTTCGACTCGGGGGAGCCAAAGGCGCTCAAATAATCCATATTTTCTCACCCATTTTGTTTCACCATTTCGTTTGGAAGGAACATAGGGGCGATAACCGTATTGGGTTTGATGTTTCATTTCAAGAGAAGATACAGGTGTTTCAAGTATTACGGTTGAGGGATCGAATTGGCCTTTCTGTATAGAGTCCAATATTGCTTTGCGATCCTCAATGACAGTGCTTTGGGGGGCGAAATAAACACGTTGGACAGCCTGGGTATTGTGATAAAGATGAACGCCATTGTGGCTTTGAATATGTTCCCAATGAGGGAAATCCGGCTCATGTGGTGTCACGATATATCTGGTATTCAGTAAATTCACAGCCTTGGGATTCGAAGGCATGCCCCGGATAAGCGTTTCCATCTTCTTATCGGTGTTTAGAAAGAGGTGATAATCACGCAGGTTTTGGGGTGAAATGCCATTGATATCCTCAACATTATAATATAGGGATATCGCAGGACAAAAAAAGCGAGTTAAACGCAAATAATTGGATAACGAAAGATCGGGCTGTTGATTACCTTCGGTCAGGATCGCATTTAATCGTTCAGGAGTTATGGGTTTGCGATAAAATAGCGCTCGTCCATCACCCCTCTCCGCGATGGTCTCGATGAGGGGAGAGGATGGAATAAGTTTATCACGGTCAGTCCATTGAATACGGTCGGATAATGCCACAATACCACTGAGAAATAATGAAATGGATAATATATAAATAAGGGGCATTCGCCATCGTGTATATTTCCACAAATAAAGACACAAGCAATCAACATACAATAATAGAACAGTGACAAGCATCATAAACGGCATGGGAATCCAGCGGGTTTTTAACTCAGTGGCGTTGGATTCCACTGCTTCAACGATAGATGGATGCCATTCATGGGATTGATTTTGGGTGAATTGCAGGATTTGCTCATTAATCATGTTCTGTACACCCATGCTTTTGTATAGCGCCCCTCCGGTATATAACAACAAACACACAACCCAGAGTACCAACAATCGGTGGTTGAAAGATCGCTTGAGCGTGCGGATAAAAACATAAAAACCAAAACCGGAAAGAATCCACACGATGGCGGTAGAAAACAACAAAATACCGTTTAGATGAACAGAGTGGATAAGCGGAAGATGGTTTACAATGGCTCGCGCCGCTCCAAATATCATAAGGAAAGCGAAGAAGTTGTATCCAAATACTATTGTAATATACGATAACCAAAGGGGAGCGGTCATTCGGCGAATTGGTTTATAAAAGAGAACCAATAGAGCGAAAAAGAACACGGTCAATGAAAGGTAATGGCCATCTAACATGACCATAAAATATTGCTCAAAAGGTGATGGGGTTTCTATGTTAAACCATTTATTCAGCACAATACTCAAATCATCATAAGTGGGAACTGCAAATAATTTAAAACGCATAAACATGGGAAAAAAAGTTCCCTTGTCTGACATTGTCCTGTAGGAATTGGAGATCATTTCAAGGGTGGGCAGCCATTGCCAGGCAGAGATAAGAGTTAATGAAACCACCATGATCAAATAGGCCCAAACAATGCGCTTTTCGGGAACTCGAAAACGCCCTTCGGGGGTGAGTAGAGTCAACCAAATCATGATGACAAAAAGTGCCATAAGCATCAAAGCAAAATAAAGCGGGTGGTTGGTGTATAATCCCCAGCCCAAAATCAATCCACCCAATGTGCTGTATTTCAACCAGTTTAAATGATGTGGCTCTTTCCAGATTTTAAACAATATCCACAAGCCAGCCATAAACCATACCCAATAATCAGTATAAGAACTTTGCTGATGGGCAAGCGATTCACGGCATAACACCGCAGCACATGTAGAAATCAGTCTGCAGAAAGCAGGTAACCTGAATTGAGCCAATACCAAATTGCAAAAGGTTAAAAGAAATAATCCCTGTAAAAAATGGGATAGAACATACGAATAGGTTGGTGAAAACGGTAAGGTGAAAAGTGTACGAAATGTGAAAAAATCATAGGCAGTCTGCGGCCAAAGCGGCAAACCAGAGAACATCAAATCGTTCCATTCAAGGGAGTGACCATTTTCAATAGCCCATTTTTTGTAATACCAAAATGGGATATTTTGAAAACTTTTGTCCTGATTGAAATAATATATATGTTGCTCGTGATCAATATTGGTATTATTGACGACGGTATCATGAATTGGTGGGTGGTCGATTTTTCCGAAAAACAGGCCTGGAGAATAAAACAGAATCAATAATAAAATTGGAATAATCCAATGGATTTTGCGGTGGCATGCCATGATAAAAGAGTTATTCATTCAGACCTCTTGGAAAATATTGAATATTGGATTTATTTGTTAAACTTTAAACAGCCTCGCAAATATATAATCCTTCCAACGGGTTGGCAAGCGGTCGA